>JAFQQE010000019.1 GCA_017411405.1 Bacilli bacterium
AAAAACTAGAATATGACCTGTAAAAAAATCGAGTGATAAAACACCTGTTTGTGAAAACAGGTGTTTTTGTTTGCCAGATATTTAAAGTAGTATTATTTTTTTGAGTATGTTTTAAAAGCTACATCTTTATTGATAGAATATATTACTCTATTTCTGAATCTAAAGAAATTAGTATAACCATTACCATTTACATTGATTTTCTCTATTTGCGAATTTATTCCTTCTATAGGCCCATTTGATAATCTTCTTTTATGTGTTCTATCTTCACTATCAACTAGTATAAATGAATTCAAAATATATTCTTTCCAATGTGATATAGTTTTCGCAACCTCTATAAATTGTTTAATGCCTGAATTAAAGAAATCTTCTAATAATTCCTCAAGTTCTATTTTAGCATTCTCATAAGAAGATGTTTTATTAAATTCTAAATATCTAGAATATAGTTCATAAGCTAAATTTAATTTGGGATCAATAGATAACATAATTTTTCTAATAGAATGCTTATCATACCAACCATGAAGTTTCTTGTTATAAAATCTTTTATTAGATATATTATCAAATTCTGAAAGTAAAATATATTTGTACTTTTTAAGAATATAATAATATACATGATTATCATCTATTTCATTAGCACCATTATTATATTTATTCATTACTTGTTTTCTAATAGTATCTAAAGCAGTAGATATATTTTTAACAACATGAAAAGAATCTACTGCAACTTTAGCTTTTGGAAAGTAAATCCTTGCTAAATCAAGATAAGACTGCCACATATCCATAGTAATATATTCTACTTGATTACGTATTTCTAACGGTATTTTAGAAAAGTATGAAGTTAAATAGTCTTTATGTCTATTAGGTAAAATTTCATAAATTTTATTTTTAAGAAAATCAACGATAATAAAAATATAAGGTTTATCTGTCATACGTTTATTAACGCTTTTTTCGTCCCAAGACATAATTCTAGGTAGAATGATAGGCGCAACATAATCAACGTATTTATCAAATATGTGAATTACTTCTTGACGAGAAAGGTGAAAACTTCTCGCAATACTTTCAAAAGTTTCATTAGTTAATTTTAAATGGTCTAAGATAGCGAATACTGTTTCTCTAGATAAACATTCATTTAGATAAGAAAAAGTATCTTTTTCGTAAAAAGTATGATTACAATTTTTACATTTATATCTTTGAATATGACAAGTTACAATGTACAGCCAAGTATAATTAGTACAATGCTTAATATTTTTTGTTTTGTATCCGTTTTTATTTATTTTTAAAGAATTACAAATAGGGCAATTTGTTACGGATGGTAAATAATAAGCATCAACATAAATTGTAATTTCAACCTGTCTGAAAGTTAATCTATCAAAATCAAAGTTAGTGTATTTGAAATTAGTTAAAAAAAGTGGTATAATATTTACGTCCTTTCGTTTTGTATTTTTATCTGGCGATAATATTATAACACGAAGGACTTTTTATTTTTTTAAAAATATACCTGTAAAAAATTCTAGTCATATCACTAGAGTTTTTTACAGCTATTGATATCCCCAGATTTTTTTACATTACT
>JAFQQE010000020.1 GCA_017411405.1 Bacilli bacterium
AAAAATAAAATTATTTCAATAATATTTTATATTATGTCTATGATATTTTTACTATATTATGGATATGCTGAATTAAGTTCTAATATTTTTATGTCTGCTTTTGGAAGATTGTTTCTGCTTTGTGGAAGTTGTTTGTTTCTATATTTAGGTGCATTATTTTTATCAAAATATAGAAAAGATAATAAAGCTATGAAAATTAATTTATGGATATTTTTTATACTATTTTGTGGCTTATTAATTACTTTAACTTTATTCGATCCTATGTGGGGTAGAAATGGACTGAGTATATTTAATTGGTCACAAGCAGACTTTAGTAAATATTTTAATTATTATGTAGAAAGTTCTGTTAATTTAATACCATTTAAAACAATAATAGGATATACAAAAGATATATTTACATCATTGTTAGATACATCAACTATATTTGTAAATTTATTAGGAAATTTAGTATGTATGATGCCTTTTGCCTTATTTATACCTATGTTGTTTAAAAAGATAAATAATACAAAGAAATTTATATTAACAATACTATGTATAACTCTAGGAATTGAGTCAATACAATTTATTACTTTTTCAGGTAGTTGCGATATAGATGATGTTATATTAAATACTTTAGGTGCATTTATAATGTATAAGATACTAAATATAAAAGATATTAAAAATTTAGTAAGAAATATATTCTTATTAGAAAAAAATAAAGTAGATAGAAAAAAAGTATTAAAGGTCTTAATACCAATTATTATAGTGATAGTTTTATGCTTTGGATTTTATAAAATTGGTTCAAGATTTTATGATAATAATTTAGATGATTGGATGTCAAAACGCAATTATAAATTAGAAATAATTGATGAAACCAAAACCTGTGATACTGCTTTAGAATTATTTTATGAAAGTGAATTATATGAATATTATTTTGATTGTATTAAAAGTGATTATGTATATGCAAGAATTAATGATGGAGAAAAATATTTAGTAAAAGAGTTATTAACAAATAATCCAACTGATTATGTAATATCAATTGATAGATTTGAAAGAGAAGGATTAAATTTTATAAAAAAAGAAAAATATAAAAGAATAGATATTTATTATAAAGGAAATGTTTATATTAGTCGTGAAAAAATAAATGATGAAAGTATTATAGAAATAGGTTGGGGTAACTCAGCACAAGGAATGAATGAATTAACTCAGGAAGTATTTATAATTCCAAAAAAAGAGGGAACAACAACATTATCTTTTGAAATTTACGAAAGTTCTACAAGTGAATTAGTTGATACTTTAAAATATGAAATTAGTATTAATAATAATATGGAAGTTAGTTATAAGGAGATTGATTAAATATGAAAAAAAGAAACATGATTATTTGCATAATTGTTGTTGCAATTATCTTAGTGGGGTTATTTCTTGCATCTGGTGGTTCAAGAACAGATGTATTTTTGAAAGATTATGAAATATCGCAAGATGGTAAAACCATGACATTAAAAGTTGGAGTATCAAGTAGTGCAGGTTATATTAGAAAAATGAAAAGAACAAGTGGAAGTACAAATTATTATTATACCTTTTATTCAACATTCGGTATTAATTCTAAAACTGGTGCAAAAGATACTTTTGAGATAGAATTAGATCAAAATGTTGATGAAATATATTTTTATACAGGTGGAAAAGGTTATAAAAAAGTTTTGGAGAAAAATGCTAATGGAGAATGGATAAAAGTAGAAAATTATGATATAGTTACTAGTCTTGAAAAAAATGAAAAGGCATCCACAGAAGTCTTAGTTAAGTTTGATGGGGTTCTATATGGCAAGTCAAACGCTATAATAGATTACGCTGGTAATATTGAATCTGAAAGAATTGGTATTATTGATAGATTAGTTGATAGTAAATATGTACCTAAATTTGATAATGAAACTAATACAAAAGAAATACTAAATGCTGATGTTTATAATAAGACGGAAGATAGTATTGTATTATTTTATAATAATGAATATGTTCTCTTTGGAAAAATTAAATAGTTGGAGGATATAATGAATAAATGGATAAAATATATTTTAGGGGGTATTGGTATAATTGTTTTAGTAATTGTTATTGATATAACTTGTATATTTACAATTCATAGACCTTTATTTGCAATTAGGAGTGAAAATAATGGTTCTAATAATGAAGTTTATTACGGATTATTTTATAACACATACAATTGTGCAGAGTATTCTATTCCTCAAATAAAAACAAAGTGGAATAAATTCAATTGTGCAGTCGGTAAAGATGATATTGGTAAGGTTGTGGAAATAAAAGATACAACTAGTGAAATTAAAGATTTTACTTGTGCCGAAGCATTAGAAAGTTTTTATGAAGATGAAGATTATATTTATTATTGGAATTGTATGAAAGATAAATATATGATTGTAAAATATGAAAGTGGTTTTGAAGAAACTATAAGTAATGCTTTAAAACATGAAACAATAACAATTGATGATTTAGAAACTTATAATATTGAATATGTAAAACATGCAAAAGAGCAAGAAAAATTAAATTCACCACCAGAATTATTTTTCTATATAGACGATAATGAGAAAGCAAAAGGAATGATTGGAACATATAGTTGGAAGATAATAAAAGATGGAGAAGAAACAGTGCTAACAGCAGATGCTAAACATTCAAGTCAAATAAAATATAATGATATAAATACTTTAAAATTAAATGATACAAAGATTAATCTAAAATCTAATAACGCAGAAATATCTAGTGCAAATATTTATAATATAGATAAAACAGAAAAAATAAAAAAGATTTCTTATAATAACAATGAGATATTAGTAGGAGATTTAAAAACAGGGGAATATGTTTTAGAAATAGTTGCTAATTATTCACAAGGTAATGTATGTTATAGTATTAAGCTCATTGTAGAATAATTTGTAAAATATTGAGATATAAATAATTAAAATTGGTATACGCTTTTTTTGGAAAGGCATAAAATAATTTATTTTGATAAAAATGGAAATAGTTATCAATAATTTTGAAAAAAATTAAAAGTGTCCGTTGACTGTCCTAAAAAAATGTGCTAAAATGGTATTATAGGGAAATTGGAAGAAAGTGTAAAGAGAGATAAATTTTGTCTCTCTTTTTTCATGTGTAAGTTCCCTATTTTTGCTTGAAAAGAAAGGGGATGATAGCAATTTAAAATCTTTTTTGTTAGTAGTGCCAATAATTGAAAGGAGAATATTGTGAAGAAAAAAATTGGTAGGAAGTTAAAAAAAGTTTTAAATGTAGTAATGGTAGTAGGA
>JAFQQE010000021.1 GCA_017411405.1 Bacilli bacterium
AATACTTTTTCTCCTACATTAATCGTAGTACCTTTAACAACTAAAATTAAGAAAACACATTTACCTGTGCACGTTGTCACATCTAAAAATCAAATGGCATTATGCGAATGTATTTTAACTATTTCAAAGGAGCAAATAATTTCTTATATTAAAACTTTAGATGAGAAAACTATGAAACTAATAGACAGAGCTTTATCCATATCATTGGAATTAGAGAAGGAGGAAACAGTATTAAAACATTAAAGCAAATTTATGTAGATTTGTGTAGTGGAAGTTCTGAGAAGTATTGGCGTGACGAAGGAAATAATAAAAGAATGAGAAGTTATCATAAATTATCTAAAATATTAAATATTTTAAAATATATTTTGATAGTAGGGTTGGCATTTTATTTTGTAGTGTTAGCAACAAATAGTATTTATTGTTTATTTGATAGATATATATGTTGTGATAATGAAATGTCATTATTAAGTTTTATAGATTTTAAAGGGTTTGTTTTAGATGTATATATAGCAACTTTTATTATTACTTCATTTGTAGTTCTATATTTTAGTAGAAAACAAAAATATTCATTTAATAAATTTATTTATATTATTGTGAATAGTTTGTTATTTCTACCTGTTAGTGCATTATTGATTTATAACTTCGTAGTATTAGGAAGTTTAATGAGTAGTTTTTATTTATTAGTAGTATTTAGTGTAGTAGTAATTATAATCAATCAATTAACAAAAAGAATTGATAGATTGTATGATATAGCAGTAGGCAGTAATGAAACAAAAGATAAGGGAGGAAAGAAAATATGCAAGGGAAAGTAAAATGGTTTAGTAGTGAAAAAGGATATGGTTTCATATCAACACCAGAGAAGGAAAAAGATATTTATGTTCATTTTTCAGATCTTCAAATGAAAGGATTTAAAACATTAGAAGAAAATGATATAGTTGAATTTGATTATGAAGAAGAAATGAATAAAGCAGTAAATGTCCACAAAATTTCTGGTTCTGAAAAACTTGACGAAACAGAAAGTGAATAATGAAACTATTTGATGATATAATAATATCAAATATAGATTTAGATAAAACATCACAAAATGGGAAGGATATTTGTGATTTATATCAACCGTTAGTAGAAAAAAGACTAAAACAAGCAAAGAACACCCCATTCAATTCAGCCAGTTTTGTTATGTTTTCAGGGAATCAGAAAGGTGGCAATTCTTCAGAAGTGAAATTAATAGATCGTTTATCCTGGATTGATGACCAAACAGGAAATTATATTCGTAATGTGTTGAAGCTTCAAAAGAAGGATAAAACGATTGCTGAGTTTTTAAAGTGGAAATGTTTTTATGGATTAAGTGATAGAGAAATATCAGATAAAATCCAAAAAGATGAAAGAACTATTAGAAGATATAAAGCAAGAGCTTATTTCTATCTAGCAGTTTATTCAAATCAAGTTGAATTCATATACGAGAAAACATATCATTTTCAATTTGATTAAATAGAAGTATTTATTAATGTGGATTCATCCACATTAAAGACATAAGAAGTTGGAGGAGTAAAATGAAGAAAAGAGTAGTTATAATAGTTATAAGTTTAATAGTTGTATTCTTAGTAGGATTATTATTTATAATGCACAAGGAATCTAATACAATTATTTTAAAAAATGATGTATTTACTTATGAATTAGGAGAAGATATTAGTGCTGATGTATCTTACTATTTAAAAGATGCTGATTCTACTAAGAATATAAATGAGTATAAAATTGTGACAGATGATTTTGATATTGTTGATAAAATGTTAGTTATCAACAAAGATGGAGAAAAAGTCGGCGATTATAATATTAATATTGTGTATAAAAAATTATCTAAAAAAGTAATTATAAAAATTGTAGATACTACTTCTCCAGAGTTTACCACTTTTGAGGGAAATATTAAAATAGAACAAACTTCAGAAGAAGTAGATTTAATTAATAATTTTAAAGCAACAGATTTAAGTGAAGTAAAAATAACAATAGAAGGTGAATATGATTTAACCAAAGAAGGCAATTATGAAATTAATGTAATTGCGACTGATTCAAGTGAAAATAAAACAGAAAAGAAATCCACAATAACTGTTTATAAAAAAGAAACTATTAAGGAAACAACTGTTACCAAACAAGAGTCAACTAGCAATACGCCTTCAAAAAATGAAGAAACAACACCATCAACTAACAATAATAATATATCTAATAATACACCATCACCACAACCTGAAACATCTTCGCCTAGATATAGGAAAGACATATCAGATACATATATAACACAAATAAATGCTTATAGAAAAGCCAATGGATTAAATGAATTACCAGTCACAGCAGAGGCACAAGCTGAAGCAGATAGAAGGGCAAAAGAATTATCTACTTATTATTCTCATGATGGTGTTGGATATGGATTCGGAGAAATAATTGGTAATGGTTCAATTGGCGTGGATTTTATAGTGGCGTGGAAGAATAGTCCATCCCATAATGCAACAATGTTGAGAGATCATACTGTTGCAATGGCAGCTAGTGTATATGAGTATAATAATAAATGGTATACAATAGTATCATTTAGAATGAATTATTAATAATGATTAAAGGTAATAAAATTGAAAATTAATATATAAGGATAAAGAAAAGTTATTGATGTGTAAATTTACAAATAAAACAAAAGGATTAAATAATTAATCTATTTAATCCTGAACTAGCGATTGATTAATTTGTATATTATTATTTAGAATTATTAGATAGGTTGTCTTCTAATAATTCTTTTTTTCCTTTTTTTAAATATATTGAGTAATTAGGAACATCTTTTTTATGTTTGTAAAAGCGACAATTTTTGCACTCTTTTGTATTTAAAGCATTACAAATAGATTCGTTGATTCTTGCGAAGCAATCAATTTTATCATTCTCAGTATTCATAAATCTCCTTCCTGCTAGTGTAAAACTTTTAAGAATTCTCTAGCTTTATCTTTAATTTTTTCAGTTTTTTCAATTAACATTTCTAATTGTACTGTACACATATCTCTTGTTTTTGGATGTGGATTAAAGTTAAAAATATAATATAATCCATAAGAAGAGTAATTGCACATACAAATTAATATTAATATATTATATATATTTTCAACATCCTTTTTTTTAGTTAAATTAATATTACAAATATCAACACCATTATCATTAAAAAATTTTAAAATTGTTTCAGTTTTATAAACAAATTTTAATACATCACAGAACCCATAAATACAAATCTTTTTTATATTATATTGATAATAAGGAATAAAATCATTATTTCCAATGTATTTTTTTGATAATAATAATTTTGAAGATTTGGGATGTGTCAACATATATTCAATTATGGTATTCTTTTTTCTAACTGTCCAAAAGTCTGTATTTATTGTATTTATAACATGGTATAATACATCAAGGAAATGTTCTTCG
>JAFQQE010000003.1 GCA_017411405.1 Bacilli bacterium
AAAATATCAATTTCCACTTTATTTTTTTCTGTTAATTGTTTATAATTCATGTATGGGCTCCTTCCTTGCCGGGTGGTGGGCCCTTTTATTATATCAAAAAGCCGCACCTTAGTGGTGCGGTTCAAATTTCAATTTAGGAAGGGATTTCTCCCTTTTATTTTTTTGATTCATTGATATCTATAATATCTTTTATTGGGATTAATTCGTTATCTATAGTAATTAAATGTGTAGAATTTTTACCAATTATAGTTTTTTTTATAATTTGATTCTTTAAAGTGATATCCACATTAATTTTATATATATAATTATCAGATTTAAATATTTGATTAATTTTTTTATTTAATTCATATTTTGTTAGAGTTTTATCTTCTGTAAATTTTTCTTTTACCGTAGTATATTCTTGGGAGTTATCTATTTTTTTATTAAATGTATTTGTAAATAATTCTGGTAATTTTGTCATTAGCTCACCTCTAATAATAATATATGAATAATAAAGAAAATATTTAACAAAATAATAATATGATAAAGAATAATTTAAAATATTTAATACCTATATTTTTACTAAGTTTATTTGGAATACTTACAATCTATATGTCTAAAAGTATTGTAGTTAATTATTATGATTATTTATTCAAACAAATAATATATTTAATAATAGGTATAGTTTTATTATTTGTGATAAAGAAAATCAATTTTATTTATGTTAAAAAATATAGTTTATTTTTTTATATTTTTTGTGTATTATTACTTATTTATGTTTTAATATTTGGTGAAAGTATAAATGGAAGTAAAAGCTGGATCAATATATTTGGATATAGTTTTCAACCTAGTGAATTTGCTAAGATAGCATTACTTTTATGTTTAGATAAATATATTAATACTAAATATGGATTTATCAAATGTTTATTTCTTTTATTAATACCAAGTGTATTAACTTTTTTACAACCTGATACTGGCACTGTATTATTTTATTTAGTTATATTCTTTAGTGTTTTTATTTCGTTAGGTTTAAAGAGACGTTATTATATAGGTTTATTTAGTTCAATTATATTATTAGTTTTTAGTTATTTTTATCTATATTTTTTTAATAGTGAATTATTTATTGATATATTTGGTACTAGTTTTTTTTATAGAACTGATAGAATTATAAATTTTATGAATAGTGAAGGTTACCAAATTAATAATGCTTTACTTGGTATTGGTAATGGTGGAATAATAGGTAATTGGAATAATTATGTTATTTATATTCCAGAAGCAATTACTGATTTTATGTTTGCTAGTATACTTACAATAAGTGGGTTTTTAGGCGGTTTTTTTGTAATTATTATTTTTATTTATTTAGATTTTTTATTAGTTAAAGATATTTATTGCTTAAATAAAAATAAATATTTTGTTATTGGTTTATTTGGTTTGTTTTTATATCAACAAATTCAACATATTTATATGAATATAGCCTTACTTCCTATAACGGGTATAACTTTGCCTTTTGTTTCGTATGGTGGTAGTAGTTTGATATCTTATTATATTTTATTTGGATTGCTTTTAAATATAAAAAAGTATCATTAGATACTTGATTAATAATAACCCCCTGATTGATAATTATAATATCCTCCAGGATTTCCATATGGTCTATATGGTGGATAACCTCCTCCGTATGGTGGATATGGATATGGGCTATTTACAAAAACTGGTCTTGGTCTAGATGCACTTACTAAAGCTCCTCCTGCTAATCCACCTAAAAGAAATGGAAAAAATGGAAAAAACACTCTATCTCCGTTGTTATTAATTCCGTTGTTATACATATAATCTCTATTATACATTTTAAAAACTCCTCTCATAATAGTATAGTAGAGGAGAGTTTTTTTTATTGGGCGTATAGTCTATAAAGATTAATACTTGGTTTTGATAAAAATCTTATATTTATACCTGATGTGCCTATTCCATTTGATATAAATATTTCTTTATTATTAATTTTATAATATTCATCAAAATAAGTTTTTGAACCTACTGGTGTATATATAGCTCCTATAAATGGTAATCTAACTTGTCCATTATGTGAATGTCCTGACAATAATATATTAAAATTATTATCTTTTATTTTGTTAAATTCATCTGGTTCGTGAGCTAAGATAATTCTATAATAATTATCTTCTTTTTTTAATATTTCGTAGTTGACTTCAGTTTCTAAAGCATCGGATAATCCTATTAATGATATAGGAGTAGTATCATTATGATATATAAGATGTTCTTCGTTATTTAATACTGTAAATATACCATCCATAATTTTTTCGAATTTTGTTAAATGTTTTATATCATGATTTCCATTTACGGCATAATTACCAATTTTAGAATTTATTTTATTTAAAGATTCTCTAATATTAGCAATTTCTTTTTCGGATAATTTTGTATCTTTATCAATAAAATCGCCTGTAAAAACAACTATATCTGGATTTTGTTTATTTATTAATTCTACTATTTTATTTAAATATTCTAAATCTACTGTGGTACCGTAATGTATATCAGAAAAGTGCACAATTTTTACACTATCAAATGATTTTGGTATAAGATTATTTTCTATTTTATATTCTTTTATTTCTAAAATATATGGTTCTATATATATAGAATATATTCCTAATAAAGATATTATTAAAAGTAGGTAAATTAATACATTTTTCTTTTTCTTTATTTCTTTTTTCATACTTACTCCTTTAAAATAATAATATAATTAACACATTAATAGTATTATGTATTATATGTGCTAATATACTTGATAATATATTATCTGTTTTATAATAGATTGTACTAAAAGTTAAACCTAGTATAAAGTAAGGTATAAAATATAGTAATTCTATAATTTTAGTATTGGATAGTAAGTGTGGTAGAGCAAATATGGTTGCTGTTAAAAATATAAAAATATATTTATTTTTTATATTTTTTTTAAATTCTAATCTAAAAGATATTTCTTCTATTATGGGAGTTAAAATACATAACATTATTGAATATAAAATCTTATTATTGAATAGTAACTCTCTATTAGATAATTCGTTATTTGATATACCATTTGGTAGTATTATATAGTTTATTATATAGTTAAATAATAGCATTAAAGAGAATCCTATTATCCAATAGGTTATTGTTAATATAAGGTTTTTCTTATTAAAATTTTTTATACTTTTTAATATTGTATCTTTATATACTATAATGAAATATAATGTTAATAATGTATATGAAATAAACATATATATTATATATTCTTTACTTTTTATATTAATTGTAAACAAACTTGTAAATATAGTTGGAAATAGTATATAAATTAATATATTTGATAATCCTTTTAACATATCTTTCACCTTATATAGATTTTAACATATTTTACTTTAAATTTAAATATAAATATGATACAATTATTTAAGATAAGGGTGGTAATTATGAAGAAGTTATTAAATACACTTATAATATCCTTTATGTTTACATTCATGTTTATATTTAATGTGGATGCTGAATGTTCTTATCAAGAAAGAAAAGAGTTATTAAGAGAATCTAAATTAATTGAAGCTTTTTTTGATGTTGATTTATTTATAAATAAATTTACTTTTAATTTATATAATTTAAGTGAAAAATTATATGTAAAAATAGAAAACGATTATGATAAAAATGTTATAAGCATATTTGATGTGGGAAGTGATTCATATAAATTTGATACTTTTGATGTAGAAAATATCATTAAATATAAAATTAAAATATATTCTAAAAATGATAATTGTTTTTCTGAATTAATAAATACTAAAACTGTTATTAAACCTATAGTTAATAAATATAGTAAGGAAGATATTTGTAATGGTATAGAGGAATTTTATTATTGTAAAAATGTTTTAACTAAAAAAATTACTTTAAACGATTTAGAAGTGTATAAAAAAATTAATGAATATAAAAAGAGTTTAGAAGTGAATGATGCTGAAACTAAATATAATTTTGTTGATTTTTTAAAACAAAATTATATTTATTTTGTAATTGGATTTTTAGTTATATTAATTGTAATTAGTGTGGTTATTATTAATAAAAGAAGAGGTGAATTATAGTAGTGAAAAAATATAAAGCTTATTTAATTTTTATATTGATTATTATAATTAGCATTGTTTTTGTAAAAAAGATTAAGAGTAATGATAGCGTAGAATATGTTAAGTATGATGAAGGCTCTATTCATGCATATGATGATCTTAAATATAACGCTAGTACAAAGAAATATTCTTTGAAGGAAGGCACTTTAAATTATTTTGATATAGCATATGATGAGACCGGAGCGCTTATGTTTTTGGTTAATGGAGTTAGTTGGGATTTTGATGATGCTGATTCTCATTCTATAATTAAAAGAATGGGATATAGTAAATCAAATGCGCAATCTTGGTATAATTATTATACAAAATCTTCTACTGCCAAAGCAAAATATTCTAAATATGAATTGTTTAGAAATGATATAGAATTATATATTAATTCGGCATGTCAGGTTAAAAGAAACATTTTAAGGGATAAAAACAATATGGATTTTATAGATGATTTTAACAATAATTTGTGTGTTAAGAATGGTATAGTAGAAGAATTACCGTTTGTTGCTTGTTCAAATTATGATAAAAGTGTTCCAACTTTAACCTTGGTAACTGATACTGGTACTAAAGAGTTTGGATATCTTTATTACGAGAAAAATGCGAGAATCGTAGATTTGGGTGAAGGAGATTGTCAAGATGATCGTAATGCATGGGTTCCTAGAGATATTTATCAAAGATCTGCTGATGCTAATAATAAAAATAAAGCTTGTACTTATTTTAAAGAACTTTATAATGCTGGTTTATTAGATCAAGGAGATTTTGAAACAATACCTGTTGATTGTTCTATTGTTACAATAAACAACTCCGAAAATTGTCAAAAGAAGGCGGAAAATCATTATGTTGATATAAAAAATTTAAGAATAGATAGATGTTTAGAAAATGAAGATGAAAGTTCCGATGAAGAAGTTGATCCATCTACTTGTATTAATTATGATGAATCTGCACCTATGTTAGAGTTGGATAATTATAAGTTTGCTTATTCTTATCAAGTTGGTAAAGGGTCAATGCTATTAGAAATTAATGCTACTGAAAAAAATGGTTGTTTAGATGAACGTAATATTTGGGTTTATCCTGAAATAAAAAATAAAGCAATTGATAAAGGGATTGATCCTTCTAAAGTGTGTGATTATTTTAGAACTTTATATAATAGTGGATTATTAGATCAAGGGGATTATAATTTTGCTATAGATAATGGATGTTATATTGCTGACATAACTTTTGAAGTTTGCCAGACAAAAGGTATTAAACATTTTGTTGATTCTAAAAATATTAGAATTGATTCTTGTGAACCAGAAGATAAATCTTATTGTTCTATTGCAGATTTTTCTAAAAAATTATATAAAAAACAAGAAAAAAAGTATTATCAAGTTGGATATATATCTAGTATGCCAGAATTTTATGTAGGTGATTGTAGTAATATATATAGCGTGAAAGGAATAATAGAACAATTTGAAGGAGGATGTGTTTTTGTCCAAGATTTAGCAAGTAGAGGTATTTTGACAGAATTACAGGTGAATGAAGCAAAAAGCTCTGGTTGCTCAATAAATATAGAAGATAAAAGTTGCAAAGTTGTAGCAACTTCTAAAAATAATGTTATTTATTCTTATGATGGCTTTTATGTTTTTGAAGAAAACTATAATAATGTTTGTTCAAAAGATAATTCTAATTTATATGATATTGTAAAATATGAAGGTTTTTTATATAAAGATGATAGTGTTAATAAAGTTTGTGATTATGCAATTAATAGTACGGTAAAAAATACTAGTATTGCTTATCATAATGAAACTTTCGATATAGACCATAAACCTGAAGAGTTTTTATTAAGCAACAATGAATACTGTAAAGTTACTTGTCAAGAAAAGTTTGCCTATACATATCCTAATATATTCGAAACGGTAAAGTCAGGTACTCATTTTGAATTTATGTATAATCCTGAAATTTACTCTTCAAGAATATGTAAAACGGAATTTGATTATAATGAATGGGAAGTTGAATATCAGAAGGCAATAAAAAAAGAATTAGAGGCTTTAAATAATTGGTTGATTACTAAAACTTTTGATTCAGAATACCATCCAAGAACTTGTACAGAATATGTAAGTTGTTTTGTTGATGGTAAACTAACTACTTGTTCTGAAAATTATGATTGTTCATATTATACATATGATTTTTCTGAATTGTATTGTGACGATAATAATGTTTGTGTAGTTAATACTTACGATGATTATGGTTCTAATCCAAAGAATCAATCTGATTATGAAAATATTGATGATTTGACATTAATGGAAGTTTATAATGAGCGTAAAAATTTAGAAAAAAATAATATTGGTTGTTTTACTGCTTTAGATAATTTGGAATCTAATAAAAGTATAGTAAGTAATAAGTTTATTTATAATGAAGAAGATTTAATCTTTAATAATTCTGTTGATGTGGTTTTTTCTAACTTAGTTATCAATGGGTCTGATTTTGAATATACTACTGAAGAAAAAAATAATATTGCAACCAATGTTGAATTTAATACTCATAATAATTCAATTAATTATTTTAATCTTCAACCAGAAATTAATTTTAGATATGAATATAAAGACGGAGATTTTAATAATGATAAGTTAGAATTGATTACTAAAAGATTAGTTAAAGATACAGGAGCTTATACAAAAAAAGAAGGCAATGTTTATAAAAAAGATAATAATACAAAATCTTTTGTCTTTAGCATAAATGGAATAAATTATACATTTAACGCTTTTAAATTTGATGAAATTAAACGATATATTAGTAAATATTATGAATATCAACCCAATAATAATTATTATATAGATTATAGTTCGGATGCTGAAGGGAAAATATGTTTGGGAAGTTGCAGTTCTAAATCAGTTTTGTTAGGGAATGTTTATCCGGTTTCTTTAGTTACTGAAGGACAAAAAAAAGTATATTTTTCATTAGGTGGAACTTTAGGACATGATGGTTCTCTTAATGATAAATTGGAAGGTGATATAGAAACTGCCGAAAAAAATGTATATTCATGTGATTATCAAGTTATAAATGATGTTTTAGAGATTACAGAGGAAGAAAAGTTTTATGATGATAAAAAATATAAAGCTAATTTTTATATTAGATCTATATCTACGAGCGATGTTGATCCTAATAACAGAAGAGATGCCGGCTTATTAGGTACTAATTGGGCTAGTGATAAAGGTCAAAGTTTAATTAAACTTATAGAAAAAAAGTCTAAAGGAAATAATACTTACAATCCTAGTAATTTGGAATACTCTTTTACTTTAAATGCTTTAACTATAGAGGCAATAAGAAAATATAATGAAACTCATGATTATAGTGATTTTAATTTAAAGTGTAATGATATGGGTGGTGAATGTAAGAGTGTATTTTTAACAGAATTATCTGGGAAAGGAAATACTCTAACTTCGAATGTTGAAGGCATTAAAGTCAATAATGTTAATGCTTATATGCCTAGAAAAACTTGGAAGTATTATATAAATAGTAGTTGGATTATGAGTGATACTTTAACAAATAGTTCCAATTGGATTAAGGTACTGGATAATCAAAAAATTGATGGTGTTTTATTAAATAAAATGAATAGTACTTGTGATTCTTCTTTAGGATTAAAAAATTTCTATAATTGTATTTATAAAGATATAAATGAGGGGGTATTACCATGAAGGAATCGTTATGGGGATATTATTTAGCTCTATTAGGTATTGGTATTAGTTTAGTTATGATTTTTATGAGTAATATGACCACTACTAATCAACAAGATTATTATTTATTAAAAGAAGTTGCCAATGCTGCTATGATTGATTCGATTGATTATGGATATTATAATATTTATGGAGAAATGAAAATAAATACTGAGAAGTTTGTTGAAAACTTTATAAGAAGATTTTCAGAAGGTATTAGTAAAATAAATACTTATAAAATAGATTTTTATTCTATTTATGAAAATCCGCCAAGTGCTAGTATAAAGGTTACTAGTAAAACCGGAGAATATAATATTTTAGGTACTTCTACTAGTGTTGATGTTGTAAATTCTATAGATGTAGTTTTAGAGTCTAATAATAGAATTGTTTCTTCACATGTTTATTATGCTTTACCGTACGCATCTTGTGATAAAAATGAGTTAAAAGATAAAGACGACTATTGCAAATTATCAGGAGTGAGTAATTTAGATAGTGAAGTTTATTATTATTATGCAAAACAAGATATAAAAGAAAAGATTGAAGCTCAAGGTAAAGTGTTTGATGAAAGTAAAGTTAAAATACTTAATATAGAAGTATTAGGACCTATGAAAGATAAAAATGATTATGATGATTATTTAAATAATTTTTACTATGAATATGTTATTGCTGATGGTACAACAATTACTGAATTAAGGAGTAGTACTATTCATGATATTCCACACCCTATTTTGGATACTTTAGAAGAAAATTTGTCGAATTATTTTGCTACAGATATAAAAGATTATTCAATTTCATTTAGAGAAATTGGTGGGGAAACTAAAATCTTTAGATCTGTTAAATTTAAATGTAAAGATGATGCTACCTTTGGATTAACAACAGATACTGAATTTGTTAAACAATATAGACGTAAAGTTGATGAATCTAAACTTAATATTTGTTCAACATGTTATTATAATTCTAAAGGATATAATAGTGGTATATCAAATGTTTTGTTTAGTCCACAAATCCGAATTAGTTCATATGATTATTATTATGGTATTGCTGATAATGCAAATACTGGAAAATATTATATAAGTGAAGATGAATATTTAGCTAAGAGTGAAGATGAAAAAGAAAAGTATGATTCTACTCCTTATTATAATTCTTGTTTAGTTGGTATTAAATATAAGATAGATTATTATTATGATGAAAGTTAAGACTAGTAATTTAATATAAAATGGTGTATTATTATTTTAGAAAGTAGGAGAGTAAAATGGGAAATTTAATGTTAAAATTAAAAAGATTTTTAGGAAATAGAAATACTATAACTATAATTTGTGTGATTGCTGGAGTGGCTGTACTTTTGTTTGGTTACAATATAAGAGTGAATCAAGCTGTTCAACCTATAAGTGTTCCATATGCATTGAAAAGAATAGAACCAAAAAGTAAAGTTGAATCAGAAAATGTAGGGACAATAAAGGTTAGTGGAGCTTTTGTTGAACAAACAACTGATTTAATAACTAGTAAATCTTATATTTTGAATAACGAATGGTATGTAAATTATGATACTGTAATTCCAGAAGGTGGGTTATTTTATAAATCACAGTTAGTTACAAAAGATGAACTTCCTGATACTGCTTTTGATGAAATTCCTGATGGTGCTACTATATTTAGTTTATCTGTTGATAGTCATAGTACTTATGGAAATTCTATTATGCCGGGTAATTTCATTGATTTATATTTAAAAGCAGTTGATGAACAAGGAAAAATTATTTTTGGAAAATTTATAGAGAGTATTAAAGTATTATCTGTTAGAGATTCAGGTGGAAACGATGTTTTTGCAGATAGTGATGTTAGTAGAACTAGTGGAGAATTATTATTTGCTGTTAAGGATGATTTATTTATGTTGTTAAGTGAAGCAGTTTTTGTAGGAGGAATTGATATTATTCCAGTACCTAGAAATGAAGCTTATAGGAGTGAAGGAGATACAGAAAATGGTACTCAAGTTTCAAAACAAGAACTAGTTGACTTTATATTAGAGAAAGTTTCTGAATTGTCCGATGATATAGATTTATCAAATGATATAGTAAATAATAATTATAACAGTGTAGAATAATGGGTGATTGTATGAATGATGCAGTATTTTCTCAATTGGATTTTGGGCCATTAAAAGAATTTTTAGAAACTGATGATATAACAGATATATCATATAGTAATGGAGGACAACTTTGGTTAAAAAGTTTAACTAAAGGAATTTATCAAGTTACCAGACCAGATATAAATAATGTTTTAATGGAAAAGTTGGCATTTCAATGTTCTAATGTTATGGGGAAAACTTTTAATATGGCTTCACCATTCCTAGATGCTGAAAGTGCTGAATTACGTATGAATTTTATACATGATTCTATTAGTACTAATGGAATTGCTTGTGTTATACGTAAAACTCCGGCTAAAATTCGATTAAATAAAGATAAATTGATTAATGAAAGATATACTACAATAGAAATACATGATTTTCTATTAAAATGTGTTGAGGGACATTGTAATATTATAGTTAGTGGAGAAACTGGAAGTGGTAAAACTGAATTAGTCAAATATTTAGCAAGTTACACTAAAGAAAATGAAAAAATTATTACTATAGAAGATACTTTAGAATTGCATTTAGATAAGATATTTCCACATAGAGATATTGTTGCAGTAAAAACAAATAATATCGCATCATATTCTGATGTATTGGTTTCGTGTATGAGACAAAATCCTAAATGGATACTTTTATCAGAAGTTCGTAGTGCCGAGGCTGTTCTTGCTGTACGTAACTCTATATCTAGTGGACATAATATTTTATCTACTATACATGCTGATAAGGCAAGTGGTATTCCATTACGTATGTATTCACTTCTTGAAACGAGTCAAGATGTCGAGCAATTTTTAAGTACTATACATAAGTATGTACAAATTGGAATTTATGTAAAAGGATATTTTAGTAAAGAGTTAAATAGATTTCAAAGAGAAATATTTGAGGTTTGTGAATTTTATGTTAATGAAAAGAATCAACCTAAAAAGAATATTATTTACAAGAAATTTATGAATGGTAAATTTCAAATTCAAAATCCTACAAAATACTTATTGGATTATTTAAGTGTTCAAGGTGTAATATTACCAGAGGATACTTTCAAATTAGGTAGTGTTAATAAAGGAGAAGAATAGAAAGGATGATGACATGATTGAAAGTATTTTAATTTTGTTTTTAGCTATTTTTGCACTTGTTTCAAGATTTGGTAAAAATGATAGTGTTGGTGATACTGTAAAAAGTAAGTTAAAAAACACATTATCAAAAATTATGCCTTATAATTATGAAGATGTAAAAAAGAAAGCTAAAGAGTTAGGTCAATCTTTTAGTGCTAAACAGTATATTTTTCAATTTATATTATTTTTATTAGGTGGTGGAGGCGTTGCTTTTTTATATTTTAGAAGTTTATCTTGGGCAATAATATATGGTTTTCTTGCAACAACTTTTATACCTTATTTAAGTATTCTTAAATATAATCGTATTTATAGTGAATATTTATTTGAATGTATACAAACATATTGTACTAATGTTATTATGGAATTTAATACTACGCAATCTTTTGTTAAATCTTTAGAAGGTGTTATAGAAAGTGGCGTTTTGGAAGAACCGGTACTTGGTGATGTTAAAACTATGGTGGATATGGCGTATAAAAATGGTACTATTGATGAAAGTATTAATTGGTTTAATAAAAAGTATCCTTATTATATGGTAAAAAATATGCATCAATTATTTTTACAAATAACAAATGAAGGTGCTAAAGATTCTGGTGAATCTTTAGAAAATATGATGAGTGATATAGATGCATTAGTAGAAGGTGTATATAGAGACAAAATGGATAGAAAACAATTTTATAATAAATTTTTGACATTTGGTCTTTCTTTATATTTATTAGTCATGTTAATACAATTTTTATTAAATTCTTCTACATATATTGCGATGCTTGAATATTGGTATGTTCAAGTTATATTACATTTAATAATTATAGTAAATTCATTTTTCTTAGTTAGTGGAATTAAGTTTTATAATGAAGATACGGGGGTTGAATAATATATGTGGATTGAAGTTGTCGTAATTTTAATATTGATTTTAATTGCTTTACAAGCTAATGGTAGTATTAGTTTAAATAAATTTATAAAAGATAATAATGATTATTTCAAAACTTTAAAAGAAGATGACTATGAGTTTTTACTTAGAGCTAGATATGGTGATGGTATAGATTCTGATTTACTATTTAATGGTAGATTAAGAGATGGATGGCTTACTATCGTTTTATTTATATTTTTATTTATTAATTCATTAGATTATACAAAAGTAATAATTTCGATAATAGCTGGATATTTTGTATTTAAAATGGGTTATATAAAACTTAAGAATTATTATAAAGCTCATTTACATGAAATAGATTCTATGCTTCCTTATTATTTAAAAAGTTTAGAAATATTAATACAACATTATACAGTTCCTGTAGCAATAGGAAAATCTTTAAGTGACGCTCCTAAGATATTTCAAGAAGGGTTAAAAGAACTTTTAAGAAAGATTAATGCTGGAGATAGTTCAATTACTCCTTATATGGATTTTGCTAAAGATTATCCTGTTAGAGATTCTATGAGAATGATGAGACTTTTATATAGATTAAGTCTAGGTAGTCAAGAAAGAAAACAAGAACAATTATTACAATTTTCTAGATCTATATCAAGTTTACAATTAAAAGCTAGAGAAAATAGATATAAAAATAGATTAGAAAAGATGGAAAGTAAAACTATGATTATGTTAGTTTGTACTGGAGTAGGAGTAATGATATTACTAGTAATCTCTATAATGAATATGTTTTAATTAACATATTTTTTTTATTTATTTAAAATTTTTATATAATTATAATTTTATTTGATATAATAAAAGTGAAAAAGGTGATATTATGGATTTGGTTTATGTAGGAAAGATTGTCAATACTCATGGAATAAAAGGTGAATTAAGAATTAAAAGTGATTTTGAAAAGAAAGAACTAGTATTTAAAGTAGGAAATAAGATTATAATAGATAGTGAAGAACATATTATAAGAAGTTATAGATATCATAAGATATTTGATATGATTACTATAGATGATTTTAATAATATAAATGATGTGTTAAAATATGTAGGTAAAAATGTATATGTTAGTCGTTCGTCTTTAGCACTTAATAGTGATGATTATTTATTAAGTGATCTAATTGGATTGAACGTAGTTTTTAATAATATTAGTTATGGTGTAGTTAGTGATTATTCAAATAGTGTTAATCCATTATTAAAAATAGAGTATGAAAAGAATTATTATATTCCTATTAATTCATCTTATATAAAAAGTGTTGATTTAGCTAATAAAAAAATTATAGTTGATAATATAGAAGGGTTGATTATATGAAAATAAGTATTTTAACTTTATTTCCTAATTTATTTGATGGTTTTTTAACTGAATCTATTATTAAACGTGCTATAGAAAAGAAAAAAGTAGAAATAGAAATAATTAATTTTAGAGACTTTAGTAATTCAAATAATAATCAAGTGGATGATACTCCATATGGTGGAGGTGCTGGAATGGTGCTTATGTGTCAACCTATATTTGATGCAATAGAAAGTATTAAAACTTCTGATTCTATAGTTATTATGATGTCTCCTGATGGAATAAAGTATAATCAAAAGTATGCAAAAAAAATGCTTGATTATAAACATATTATATTATTATGTGGTCATTATGAAGGTTTTGACGAACGTATAAAGTCTATAGTTGATATGGAAGTTAGTATAGGTGATTTTGTATTAACTGGTGGAGAAATACCAGCGATGGCTATTACGGATAGTGTTGTACGTTTGATAGAAGGCGTTATTAGTAGCGATAGTTTAGTTAGTGAATCTTTTGAAGATGATTTATTGGATTTTCCTGTTTATACTAAACCAGCTAATTTTAGAGGTTTAACTGTTCCTGATGTATTATTAAGTGGTGATCATAAAAAAATTAAAGAGTGGAGATATAATGCTAGAATAGAAAAAACTAAAGCAAAAAGAAAAGATATTATGAGGGTTATGGATGATGAAAGTAGTATTTCTAAAGAATAATATTAATAGTAATTATAAATTAAATAATTCTGTTGGTTATAGATTTAAACCAAGAAAGAATATAGATTCTTTAGTGATTTATAACAATGAAATGATAAAATATATTTTAAATAAAAAGATTAGAAAAGATATAAATAATTGTAAAAAGTCGATTAACTTAATGTTAAAAAGTAATATTACTTTAGTAAGTGATTGTGATATGATGGTAGATGAACTTAAAAGAATTGCAAATGTTTTAGAAAATAAATATATGAAGTATTTTAATGAATTTGAATATTTTGATTTAGTTAAAGAAATATATAATTTAAATATGGAAATATTAACAAAAAAGAAATTAATTGAGAGTAAATAGTATTTATTTATTCTTTTTTTCATATAAATTAATGGTGATAATATGGCAAAGAAATATATTAAAAGTTTTGTTGTAAAATGTTTAGTTTGTGTAATATTGTTTTTAGTAATTTCTATTATATGTAATTTTAGTAATACTAATTTATTATGGTTTAAGAATAATATTTATAATAATAGTATAGATTTTAGTTTTTTTAATAAGATATATAATAAATATATAGATAAATATTTGCCTTTTGATATATATGAGGAAAAGATTGTAATGAGTGATGGATTAATATATGAAAGTAGTGAAAAATATTTAGATGGTGTTTCTTTAAAAGTGGGAGATAATTATAATATTAGCAGTTTATGTGGAGGTATAGTAGTTTATATTGGAAATAAAGATAATTTAGGCAATACCGTTATTATCCAAGGGACTGATGGCGTTGATTATTGGTATTCTAATATAAGTAATCTAAGTGTAAATTTATATGATTATATAGAAAAAGATGTTTTGATAGGAACTAGTAGTGGGGAAAAAATATATTTAACTTTTATAAAAGATGGTGAATATTTAAATTATGAAGACTTTATTTAAAATAAATATATTTACTTATTTATTTTTTTTATTATCTATGTTATCTGGTTATTTTAAAGAGATTAGTATTGCTTATATTATTTTAATTATACATGAATTAGGGCATTTTTTTTTGATGAAATATTATGATATAAATGTAGATAATATTACTTTATATCCTTATGGTGGTATGATTAAAAGTAATATGCTTATAAATACTAATTCTTTAAGAGTTTTGATTATTAGTTTGGGTGGTATATTAAGTCAAGTTTTATTATATATAGTTATGTTTTTTTTATATAAATTTTATGTAATTGATTTTAATATATTTAGTTTATTTATTAAATATAATTTATATATTATTATATTTAATTTATTACCTATTTATCCTTTAGATGGTTTTAAAATATTAAGTAGTATATTAGAACTAATATTTAATTTTAAATTAAGTATAAAGATTAGTTTTATTATTAATATCATTTTTTTAGTATTATTTATAATATATTTATATTTATTAAAAATTAATAATTATATGATAGTTATATTTTTATTATGTAGTTTATTTAATTATTTAAAAGAGATAAAATACATTATAAATAAGTTTTATATAGAGCGTATTATATATGATTTAAAATATAATGGATTAATTAGTGTAAATAGTATAAGTAATATGTATAAAAATAAATTTAATTATATTAATGGTATTAATGAGGATGAATATTTAGAAAAGTCTTATAAAATAGGGTGAAAATTGTTTGACAACTTGGTTATTATTTGATAATATACTATTGTTTGTAAGTGTTCTTATAAACCGCACTAAATAGGTTTAAGTTACTTTGTACACCTTAAGGGCGAGTCTTCAAAAAAAATATATAAGGAGGAATAGACACATGAAAGCTATATTTGTTACAGGTGGAAAACAATATTATGTTTCTGAAGGAGACGTAATTTATGTTGAAAAATTAGATGTTGAAGCTGGAAAAGATATTGAATTTACTGATGTATTAATGGTTGGAGAAACTGTTGGTACTCCTAACGTTGAAGGTGCAAAAGTTGTTTGTACTGCTGAAAAAAGTGGAAAAGCTAAAAAAGTCATAGTATTTAAATATCATCCAAAGAAGAAATATCGTAAAACTCAAGGTCATAGACAACCATATACTAAATTAGTAGTTAAAAAGATAGTTGGTTAATTTATGATTAATATTAAAAGATGTAATAATACTATTTCTATTAGTGGACATGCAAATTATGATGTGTATGGTAAAGATATAGTATGTGCTAGTGTAAGTAGTATAATTACTACTGCAGTTAATATTATTATGAATATTGATAGTACTGCAATAAGTTATCAAGATGATGGAAAAGAAGTAGTTATTACAAATAATAATTCTAATGTTGTAGTAAATACGATATTAGATACTGTTTTTGATGAGTTAAAAGATTTAGCAAATCAATATAAAAAGTATATTAAGATTGAGAGTGAGGGAAAGATATGAAAATGTTATTTTTAAGTTTAAATATTCAACGTTTTGCTCATGTTAAGGCTCAAGGTTCAACACATAATGGCCGTGATAGTGAAGGTAGAAGATTAGGTGCTAAAGCAGCTGATGGTGAAACTATAAATGCTGGATCTATTATATATAGACAAAGAGGAACTAAGATTTATCCTGGTAAAAACGTTGGTATGGGTAAAGATCATACATTATTTGCATTAGTTACTGGTGTAGTTAAGTATGAAAGATTAGGAAGAGATAAGAAAAAAGTTAGCGTTTATGAAGTTTAATAAAGTATCATCTATTTGATGATATTTTTTAGTAGACTAAATAAGATAATTTTAGTAAAATGTTTGTGAGGTGTAATTATGCGATATAATGTTGTAAAAGGTGCAAATGAAATAATAGAAAATAGTAATTATTTAATAAAGAATCCTATAAATTATAAAAATAATTGGAGTAAGTTATTTGGTAATAATAATCCAATATGTTTAGAACTTGGTATGGGGAGAGGTAGTTTTATTATAGGAATGGCTAAAAAAAATCCTAATATAAATTATATTGGATTAGAGTTAGATGTTAATCAAACTGCAACTGCTGTTAAAAATATAAAAGATAATAAATTTAATAATCTTAAAATGATATGTGCTGATGCAAAAGATATAGTTGATTTTTTTGGTAAAGAAATTGATACTATATATTTAACGTTTTCTGAACCGTGGCCAAAAAAACAAGATGAGAAAAAAAGATTTACTTCAGAAAATTATTTGAGATTATATGATAGAATATTTAAAAAAAATAAACATATTATTTTAAAAACTGATAATAAGATATTGTTTGCATCTGCTATGGAAAGTTTAAGTTGTTATTGGTATTCTTTTGATAAGGTTAGTTTGGATTTACATAATGATGAAAGAAAAATAGAAAATATTATGACTGACTTTGAAATGCAATACTTTAAAGAACGTAGACCAATATATTATGTTGATGCATCATTTAAAAACTAAATAAAAATTAAAGTATTTAATCACGAATACTTTTTTTTATTTTATATTTGTGTTAAAATTTTAATTAGGATAGAAGGTGATATTATGAATAAATGCTCTTTTTTAAATCATTCTATTATTGCTAATATGGGTATTTATAATAATATTACTATAATGGAAAATACTATAGAATCTATTATGTATGCAGTAAAAAATAATTTGTCAGTAAAAATAGACGTACGTGTAACTAAGGATAATGAACTAATTGTATTTCATGATGAAGATGCATGTAGGTTAATAAAATTAAAAGATAAGATTAATAGTTTAACTTATGAAGAGTTAAATTATATATCTAATTATCATATACCTACTTTAAAAGAAGTTTTGAATAGTATTAATTCTAAGGTGCCTGTTGTTATAGAAGTTAAAGATGATAATAAAATAATTAGAACTAATTTAATAAATGTATTAAATGGATATAAAGGTGATTTTGTTGTACTTAGTAAAGATTATTCTACTATAAGATTTTATAAAAAGAATAAATATATTGTTGGTTTAGTAATCGATAAAAACAACAAAAATTTAATTAATAAAGAATTAAGAGTTGAAGTATTAAGTATAAAATATGATTTAATAGATAAACTTAAGGCTAAAGAATTGAAATCTAATTATTATCTAATAGGGTATACAATAAATACTAGAGAGTATGCAAATTATTATATTAAAATTTTTAATAATTTAATTATAGATAATATAGAGGAGGTATTTAAATAATGATTAAGACCTTTACAGGACCTATGTTTAGTGGGAAGACTACTGCTTTATTACAAACTTATTTTAATATGTGGAATAAGACTAATATACTTTGTTTTAAACCTAAAATAAATACAAGAGATGATGGGATTAAATCTAAAAATATTAAAGAAAATGTTGTTGCTATAGAAATTGATGATTTAAAAGATATATATGAACATATAAAAAAGAATACTAGAACAATATTTATAGATGAAGCTAATTTTTTAAAAGGTGATGTTAGTGTATTAATAGATTTAAGTATAAATAAAAATATTGATATTTATATTTGTGGATTAAATATGACTAGTGAACAAAAACCATTTGGTATAATGGGTGATATTCTTGCAGTAAGTGATTATATTGAAATAAAGAAAAGTTATTGTACTATTTGTAATAGAGAAGCTAGTTATACGTATTATGAAGGCGATAAAAATAAAGATATAGTAGTTGGAGATAGTGGATATATTTCTTTATGTGAAGATTGTTTAAGAAAGAAGAAAAAAAATGAACAATAAAAAAGGGTTTACATTAATTGAGATAATAATTTGTATTGGATTAATTGCTTTGATTGGGACTATTAGTGTTGTAACTTTTACTAAATTAAGTGATAGTAACAAAGAAAAAGATAAATATGTTCAAGGTGTAAAAGATGCAACTAGTGTATTTATAGAAAGAACGAAATTTGAATCACGTAGAGTTAAAATTACTGAAGCAGGATATTTAATACAATTAAAAGAGTTAGTAGAAGAAGGTTTAATAAAAGAAGAAACTTATAATCCATTTAAAGAAAAATCTACATCAGAAGTTGATTATGATTGTGTAAAAATATATTTAGATGATAATAAAAATATAAATGTTACTTACCCTGTAGAAGAGTGTAAAAATATGGATGCAGAAGATATAGCTTTACATTTAGAAAAAAGAGTAAATTTGGATGTTACGAATAATGTTGTTGTTGATTTATTGTCTTCAGACAAGGTGTTTGAGACTTATTCTAATGGCGGCTATATAGATTTTTCTTTGATTCAATCTGGTAATATAAATAGTCAATATTATAATCATTATGATAATGCTTCAATATTTACTTTAACTCCTGGTTCTAGTTTAGTAACTCAAGAAGAAATTGATGAGAAAGTAAGACCATTGCTTACTAGTACTGGATATATATTTGTAAAAGAAGATGTTGAGTCAGGTAAATTATTAAAAACTTCTGATTTTAATGATATAGAGAATAGAAAATGGACAGTAAAGGCAACATACGATTTTGATAATAGCAAGGGGTATACTATAGTAGATAAAAATATAGTTAGTGATATTGTTTTAAATGATAATTCAGCTCCATTTTTGTTATATACTGACTATTCTGAAGTAAGTGAACATATAAATGAATTAAATTCTTATTCTATTGAATATTTTGATAATTTTGAAGGATGGCTTAGTTGGGATGATGCAAAAAATAAAGATTTTATTAAAGTAAATGAAATTGAAAGAAAAATAATTGTACAGGATAGTAGTGGTAATAAAACTGAGTATACATTTGATAGTATGTTTGGTGATAATATTATTAAAGGTGAAATACAACCTAAAGCTGATCAAATGTGTTATTCTAATTTAGATGGATTTATATTTTCTTATTCTGGTGATTCTATGCCTTTGAGTGAGGCTTTATATTATGGGATGGTAGAATATAAAGATGGTAAAATGGAATGGCTTGAAGAGGATGGTTCTAAAGGAAGTATGGATATTATTTATGATCCTCCTAAATTAATTGGAGTAACAAAAAAGTCGGGTGAAGTATTAGGTATTACTACTTTTTCAACAAGTGATTCTAACGATTTGATTAATGGTGCTTATTTGTATTATACGCATTCTATGACTGATCACGATATATTTATAAATAATTATAATAAATTTATTGTTCATAAATCGGGATCAGATTTAGTTCCTATTACTGATTATGATTTTAGTATGTATGTTACTGATTTTAATAAGTCATCGGTTAATGAAAATGATGGAGATTATTTAATTGGTACTTATACAGCCAATAAAAAAGCAACACAAGTAACTTGTTCCGATGGTTTTAGTAAAGAAGAACTGGATGGAGGGGTATTATGTTATAATAATATGGATAAGGTTTATGATCAATCTAAATATATTGTTTTAGATTTTCCTAATGTTTCTTGTGCTAGTAATATGGTTTTTAATTTTAATTTAAATGATTCGTCAATGGCTTCATGTGATAGTATATCGTGTCATTTAGAAACTCTTAATTATATTAATTCATTACCTGGAGGTAGTATAGAGGATAAAGAAACTATAATTTCTGGTTATATCAGTTCTCATAATTTGGAGGATGAAAATATTGTAGAAGTAGATGGAAAATATTGGATAAGTGCAATGGATAATTAAGGAGGTATTATGAATAGAGGTAAATTAATAGTTATAGAAGGAACAGATTGTAGTGGTAAAGAGACTCAGTCTAATCTTCTAATTGAAAGATTAAAAAAAGATAATATTAAAATAGAAAAAAGAAGTTTTCCAATGTATGATACTCCAACTGGGCATATAATTGGAGCTGATTTACTTGGGAAACCTCATATGGGAAAATGTATATTTAGTGAAGGCGCTTCTAATATTCCACCAAAAGTTGCTGCTCTTTATTATGCTGCAGATAGATTATATAATATTGGTGAAATTAATAAGATATTAGACAGTGGTACTAATTTAATATTGGATAGATATGTAGAAAGTAATATGGGGCATCAAGCTGGAAAATTAAAAAATAAGCAAGATAAGCTTTCTATGATGGAATGGTTAGAGAAGTTGGAATTTGATTTGTTAGAACTTCCTAAACCTGATTTAGTATTATTTCTTTATATGCCTCATCAATATTCTATTATGTTAAGAAATAAAAGAAATGAAGTTGCTGATGAGGTAGAACAAGATGTTAATTATTTAAAAAATGCTGAATTAACATATTCGTTAATGGCAGAAAAGTATAATTATAATGTTATACATTGTGTTAAAAATGATGAAATTAGAACTATTGAAGATATTAACGATGATGTTTATAAATTGGTTAAAGAAAAATTAAGTTAGTTGTAATTTGAAAATATTTTATTATGAAGGAGGTGAAGAAATGATTGATACTTTAAAAAATTTTTTTAAACATGGTTTAAATTTTAAAGAAAGGACTTCTAGGGGAAATTATTGGATTACTGTATTTGGTTTAGTTATATTTACTTTTATCATAGAATTTTTTGTTATTGGTTTTATTGGTGGAGTGATTTCTGATATTTTAGGAATTATATTAAGTTGTATCTTTAGTATTGTAATTTCTATTCCAATGTTATCTTTAAGTGTTAGAAGACTTCATGATGTAAATAAATCTGGATGGTATTTATTTGTTGGCTTTATTCCTATAGTTGGTATTATTCTTTTAATTACTGCTTTATGTAGTAAAACTATTGAATCAAATAAATATGGGAAACAAGTGTAAGTTAATCTAGTTGATTAACTTATTTTTTTTTGCTATTATTTTATATGAGGTTGATTTTATGAATTACGTTTTAGTTACAGGAGGAGCTCAAGGATTAGGTGCTAGTATTTGTAGAGTTTTTGCGAGTAAAGGATATAATGTTATTATTGGTTATTTAAATAGTAAAGATTCAGCTCTAGAATTGTCGAATAAATTGAATAAAGAATATAATGTAAATTGTATTGTAAAGAAAATTGATATAACTTGTGAAGAAGATGTAAAGTGTTTGTTTGACGAATATGATATAGATATTTTAATTAATAATGCTTCTTTGAGTTGTGATAATTATATAGAAGATAAAAGTTTTGATGAGTTTATGAATGTACTTAAAGTTAACTTAGGTGGAACTTACTTAATGTGCAAATATGCTAAAAAAGTTAAAACTGTTATTAATATTAGTAGTAAAGATGGTATAGATACTTATAATCCTATTAGTTTAGATTATTGTAGTAGTAAAGCAGGTATTATTAATTTAAGTTGTAATCTTAGTTTGTATTATAAAGATAAAAAAATATATTGTGTGTGTCCTGGCTGGATTAATACGGAGAGTGTATCAAGTATGAATCCAGAGTATTTAAAAAGTGAAATGAAAAGAATAGGACAAGATACGTTATTGGATAAAGATTATGTTGCTAATAAAATTTATGATTTGATTGATAGTAATAAAAAAAGTGGAAGTGTGGTAATAATAGATGAATAGAGAAGATATTATTGAATTAGTAAACAATTGTGAAAAAGAGTTAGATGTGCAATTTATGGAAGTAGATAAAGTATGTGAAATAAATACATTTAAAATATTGGAATCTTTTAAAAAAAATGGAGTAAGTGAAGTTCATTTTAATAGTACTACTGGTTATGGTTATAATGATATAGGAAGAAGTGTTATAGAACAAGTATACTGTGATATATTTAATTGTGAAGCTGCTTTAGTACGTAATCAATTTATCAGTGCATCTCATGCTTTAAATGTATGTTTGTTTGCAATACTTAGACCTAATGATACAATGCTTACTATTACTGGTACTCCATATGATACTTTACATGAAGTTATTGGTTTAAAAGAAAATAATAGTAGTTTAAAAAGTTTTGGTATTAATTATGAAGATATAGATTTAATAGATAATGATTTTGATTATGACAAAATAAAAGATAGTATTTTAAATAAAAAATATAAACTTGTACATATTCAAAGAAGTAAAGGCTATAGTGATAGAAAAAGTTTAACTGTTGATAAGGTAGGTAAAGTTATAAAGTTTATTAAATCAATAGATAAAGATGTAATAATAATGGTGGATAATTGTTATTGTGAATTAGTTAGTGAATATGAAGTTACTTATTATGGTGCGGATTTAGCTGTTGGGTCTTTAATTAAGAATTTAGGTGCTGGTATAGCAAGTAATGGTGCTTATATTGTTGGTAAAAAAGAGTTGATTGATTTATGTGGAGAAAGATTAACTTTACCTGGTGAAGGAATTGATGTTGGACCAAGTTTGGGTGCTAATAAAGAGTTTTTAAAAGCATTATTTTTTGCTCCAAGTGTAGTTAGTAGTAGTTTAAAAACTGCAATCTTAACAAGTTATGTATTAGAAAGATTGGGATATAATGTTGAACCTAAGTATAATGATGAGAGAGCAGATATAGTTCAAAATATTATTTTTAATGATAGAAATTTACTAATTAAATATTGTCAAGGTATTCAAAGTGGATCTCCAATTGATTCTAATGCGTTACCTATACCTACTGATATGCCAGGATATGATGATGAAATAATTATGGCAAGTGGTTCTTTTACTCAAGGATCTAGTATTGAAATTAGTTGTGATGGACCATTGAGAAGTCCGTATATTGCTTATCAACAAGGTGCTTTAACATATCATAGTGGAAAGTATGCTTTGATATGTGCTATAGATTATTTATTAAATAAGTAAAAAATGCTTGCATAAACAGTATTAGTTGTGTATAATATGTGATGTAAAAGTTATTACTTGGTTTTGATTTTCTCCAAATTATTACTAAGTTATGACGGTTATTAGAAAAAATGGAGGTATATAATGGCAATTACTAAAGAAAGAAAAGCTGAATTAGTTAAAAAGTTTGGCAAAAGCGAAACTGATACTGGTTCAACTAAAGTTCAAATAGCTATATTGACTGATGAAATTAATGAATTAACTGAACATTTAAAAGTTCATACTCATGATTATCATTCAAAACGTGGTTTATTAATGAAAGTTGGTAAAAGACGTAGTTTATTAGACTATTTAAAAGATAACGATGTAGTTAGTTATCGTGAACTAATAAAAGAATTAAATATAAGAAAGTAGGCACATTGTTTTTTGTGTCTTTTTTTATGGATTTTTGATATTATATAATTAAGAAAAACATAGTAAGGAGTGGAAGTATGAATAAAAATGTTTTTGAATTAGATTTTGATGGTAGAAAAATAATAGTAGAGAATGGAGAATTAGCTAAACAAAGTAATGGTTCTGTATTAGTTAGATATGGAGATACAGTTATTTTAACTGCTGCTGTAATGAGTAAGAATGTATCTACTGCTGATTTTTTTCCATTAACAGTAGTTTATAATGAAAAATTATATAGTGTAGGTAAAATACCTGGTGGATTTATTAAAAGAGAAGGTAGACCTAGTGAGGCTGCAACTTTAGCTGCTAGATTGATTGATAGACCTATTAGACCAATGTTTGATGAAAATTTTAGAAATGAAGTTCAAGTAATTAATACTGTATTATCAGTAGATCCTGATAATAGTCCAGAAATGACAGCTTTATTTGGTTCTAGTTTAGCATTAGGTATATCAAATATACCATTTGATGGTCCAGTTGCTGGTGTAGTAGTTGGTAAGATTGGTAAGAAATTTATTATAAATCCAACTAATGAAGAAATGGAACAAAGTGAACTTAGTTTAACTGTTGCTGGTACTGAAAATGATATTTGTATGATAGAAGCAGGAGCTCATCAAGTTAGTGAAAGTGTTATGTTAGATGCTTTAGAATTTGGGCAAAAAGCAATTAAGAAGTTATGTAAATTCCAAAAGAAAATAATTAAAGAAATAGGATTAGAAAAGTTAGAAGTAGAACTTGCACAAATTGATCCTGAATTAGAACGTCATGTAAGAGATTATGCTACTAGTGATATGTTAGAAGCGATACAAATTAAAGATAAGTTAGAAAAATATGCTAGAATTGATGAAGTTAAAGAAAATACAGTTTTACATTTTGAAGAAATATATCAAAATAGTGAAGAATTAGAAAGTATATTAAAAACTGTTAAAAAGATTGCTGATATGATTGAAGCTGATGAAGTTAGACGTTTAATTACCGATGAAAAAGTTAGACCTGATGGAAGAAAAATGGATGAGATAAGAGATTTGAGTGCTGATATAGATTTATTACCTCGTACTCATGGTTCTGCATTGTTCACTCGTGGGCAAACTCAAGCATTATCAACAACGACTTTAGGTGCTATAGGAGAACATCAAATCTTGGATGGATTAGGAATTGAGGATACTAAGAGATTTATGTTACATTATAATTTTCCTGCGTTTAGTGTTGGTGAAACAGGAAGATATGGTAGTCCTGGAAGACGTGAGATTGGACACGGTGCTTTAGGTGAAAGAGCTTTATTACAAGTAATTCCTAGTGAAGAAGAATTCCCTTATACTATTCGTGTAGTTAGTGAAATCTTAGAAAGTAATGGTAGTAGTAGTCAAGCAAGTATATGTGCAGGATGTCTAAGTTTAATGGCTGCTGGTGTACCTATAAAAGCTCCTGTAGCAGGTATTGCAATGGGATTAATTACTAAGGGAGATAAATATACTATTTTAACTGATATTCAAGGTTTAGAAGATCATATGGGAGATATGGACTTTAAAGTTGCTGGATCAAGAGATGGAATTACAGCATTACAAATGGATATTAAAATTAAAGGTGTAACTAGAGAAATATTAAAAGAAGCTTTAGAACAAGCTAAAAAGGCTAGATATGAAATATTAGATTTAATGGAAGGTATTATAAGTGAACCTCGTAAAGAATTAAGTCCTTATGCACCTAAGATTGAAACATTTAATATCGATCCAGAAAAGATTAAAGATGTTATTGGTCGTGGTGGAGAAATGATTACTAAGATCATTTTAGAAGCTAGTAATGTTAAAACAGTAAATGACAAAGATGCTGTTAAAGTTGATTTAGAAGATGATGGTAGAGTAATTATATATCATACTGATCAAGAAGTTATTAGAAAAACAGCTGAAATGATTAAAAATATTGTTAGAGTTGTTGAAGAAGGTAAAGTTTATAATGGTAAAGTAGTAAAAGTAGAAGATTTTGGTTGCTTTGTAGAACTTTGGCCAGGTTGTGAGGGATTAGTTCATGTATCTCAAATTGCTCATGAAAGAGTAAATAAACCTAGTGATGTTTTAAAAGTTGGTGATGAAATAATAGTTAAATCTTTAGGATATGATAATAGAGGTAGGTTAAATCTAAGTCGTAAAGATGCTTTACCTAAGCCTAAAAATGAAGATAAAGAAGATAAAAAAAAAGATAAGAAAACTAAAGAAGATTAAGAGTTTATGAAAGAGTTATAAACTCTTTTTTTTTACATAAAATATAATTATAAGGAGACTTTATGAATAAATTTATTATGAATATTATGAATAAATATGGTTATTTAGGTATATTATTTTTAATAACTATAGAAAATATATTTCCTCCTATACCAAGTGAAGTTATTCTTACTTTAGGTGGTTTTATGACTAGTCAAGAAAATTGTACAATGAATATGTTAGGAGTAATATTGTTTTCAACATTAGGCTCAATTATTGGAGCAATTTTACTTTATTTTTTAGGGTATATTCTTAATAAAGAAAGGTTATTAAAAATAGTAGATTCTAGAGTAGGTAAAATATTATTTTTAAAAAAAAGCGATATAGAAAAAAGTATAGATTCATTTAATACTAAAGGTAATTTTAGTGTTTTATATTCTAGATTTATACCTATAGTAAGAAGTTTAATTAGTATACCTGCTGGTATTAGCAAAATGAATTTTAGTGTATTTTTATTATATACATCTATAGGTTCTGTTATATGGAATACAGTTTTGATATATTTAGGTAATTTAGTTGGAGAGAATTATATGATGGTTGCTAATGTATTTAGTAAATATTCTAAATTTGTGTTAGTTTTAATTATTTTAGTTATTGTTTATAAAATTATAAAAAAACTAAAGAAAAAAAATTAGTTATATGTTACACTATTTAATAGAGTGATGTGTATGAAGAATTTGAGTAAAAAAGAAAAAATAATTCTATTTATAGTTAGTATAGTAGCGATATTAATTAGGTTAATATGGATTAATGGAGAAAGTGGAGATTATATAGGTTTTTTAGAACCTTGGGTATTAAAAATAAGAGAATTAGGTGGTTTTAATGCGTTAAAATATAATATAGGAGATTATAATGTTCCTTATATGGTTATATTAACTTTTATTTCATTTTTTAAATTTAAACCTTTATATTTAATTAAATTAGTATCTATTATATTTGATTTTATATGTGCTTATTATGGGGCTAAGATAGTTGATAAGGTTACTAATAATAAATTAAGTTCTTTAATTACTTATGCAGCTATATTATTTTTACCAACAGTTATTATAAATGGTTCTTTATGGGGACAATGTGATAGTATTTATACATCTTTTATATTAATCTCTATTTATTATTTATTAGATGAAAAGTATATTAGATCTTTTATATTTTTAGGTTTTTCTTTTGCATTCAAATTACAATTTATGTTTATTTTACCTTTATATGTCTTATTGTTTTTTAGAAATAAAAAAATTAAATGGTGGTATTTTCTTTTAATACCATTAGTTAATATTATTTTATGTTTACCAGCAATATTTTCTGGTAGAAGTATAGTTGATGTATTAACAATCTATTTAAATCAGACTGGTACTTATAAAGATTTAGTGTTGAATTTTCCTAATTTGTATAATTTAATACAAAGTGATCTTTTATTTGCTTTTTCACATAATCATATTATCAGTAAGATAGGAATAGTTGTAACTTTGTTTATATTTGCTATTATGTGGTTATATGTTTTAATAAAGAAAGTAAATTTTAATAGTGAAAAAATAATAACTGTAGGTTTGTGGAGTGTTATGATAGCGACATACTTTTTACCTAGAATGCATGATAGATATTTATTTGCAGGTGATATATTAAGTGTTATATTTTTTATGATTATACAAAAGAAATTTTATATTCCTATTTCTGTTAATATAGTGTCTACAATAACATATTTTTATTTCTTATTTAGAATAAATATAATTGATTTTAATTTATTAAGTATAATATATTTTATAGTTATTGTTATGTTTACTTTATATACATTTAAATTATTAGGTGAAAATAATGAAATTAGAAAACGTAAAATGGGATAAATATACTTATAGAGAATTTATAAATTATTTAATTTGTTTAGGTGATAAAGATTACAAAAAGTTTCATAGTAGTATAGCTAATAGTAAGTTAGATATTATTGGTATACGTATGCCTATATTGAGAAATATTGCTAAAGAGATTAGTAAAACTAATATGGAAGATTATTTTAAATTAATAAGTAATATCTATTATGAAGAAGTTATGTTATATGGTTTAGTATTATCTAATACTGATGAAGAATTATTTGATAAATATTTAAATGATTTTATTTGGAAAATAGATAACTGGGCTATATGTGATAGCTTTTGTAGTAATATTAAGGTAGTTAAAAATAGATTAGGTAAATATTGGATATATATTAATAATTTAATAGATTTAGATAAAGAGTTTCAAACAAGAGTAAGTATAATTATTATGATGAATTATTATTTGAATGATAATTATATAGATAGAGTATTAAGTATAGTTAGTAATATTAAAAGTGATTATTATTATATTAATATGGCTATTAGTTGGTTGCTTTCAGTTGCTATAATTAATTATAAAGATAAAGTTATGGAGTTATTAGAAAGTGGTAAGTTGAGTAAATTTGTACAAAATAAAACTATAAGTAAAATAAGAGATTCTTATAGAGTTGATAATGAAACAAAAGAATTAGTTACAAAATATAAAGTTAAGTAATTGATTCTTTTTTTAATTTGTTCTTTTAAAAGTTTAGATAATGGTTTATAATTATAATACGAATAGGTGGTAAGAAAATGGTATATTTAGATTATTCAGCAACTACACCAGTACTTCCAGAAGTATTAGATAGTTATAATAAAGTTAGTAGTGAATATTTTGGTAATTCAAATAGTCTGCATAACTTGGGAATAAAATCAAGAGAATTATTAGAAAGTGCTAGTAAACAAGTTAGTGAATTGTTAAATGTTGGTATAGATGAAATAACTTTTACGAGTGGTGCTACTGAATCTAATAATATTGCTTTAATTGGGGCTTGTTTGGCTAATAAAGCTAAGGGGAATCATATAATAGTTTCTAAATTAGAACATCCCAGTATATATGCAATTGTAGATTATTTAGTTAGTATAGGTTTTAAAGTTAGTTATGTTAATAATACTGAAGAAGGTGTTATTGATTTTGAAGATTTGAAAAGAAAAATGAATGAAGATACTATATTAGTTAGTATTTGTGCAGTAAATAGTGAAACTGGAGTTAGACAACCTTTAAAAACAATAAAACAAGTAATTAATAAATTTAATAGTGATATTTTATTGCATAGTGATATTACTCAAGCATTAGGAAAAGTTCATGTTAATTTTAGTGATTTTGACTTAGCAAGTGCAAGTGGTCATAAGATTTACGCTCCAAAGGGTGTAGGTTTATTCTATAAAAAGAATGGAGTTAAATGTCAAAAGTTACTTTATGGAAGTGAAGATGTGTATCATCCTGGAACTCCAGCTTTACCTTTAATAGTGAGTTTTTCAAAGGCTTTAAGAATATCTTTGCATGAATTAGATAAAAAGTTAGAAATAGTTAATAAGTGGAATGAAAAAATATTAAAGAATTTTAGTAAATTTGAATCTATTAAAATAAATAATAGTAAGTATTGTATACCTCATATTATTAATATTAGTTTGATGGATATTAAGCCAGAGACTTTTATTCATGCTTTAGAAAAACATGAAATATATGTATCTAGTAATACAGCATGTAGTAGTGGTAAGTTATCTACTAGTGTAATGGCTTTATATAATGACAAAGTTAGGGCTGAAACGACTATTAGAATAAGTATATCTTGTTTAACTAAATTGGAAGAAATAACAGTATTTTTAAATGCTTTTAATGGAGTATATGATAAATTACATTCTTTAAATAATTAAAAAATGACACGTATGTGTCTTTTTAGTTGAATAAATTTTCATAATATTTTATATCATATTCACTTTGTATTATACATAAATCATTTTTTGATTTAAATGTATGAAATGTATTATTTGAATTTAATATAAAAGGTAGTGAGTTTCCGTTTTTAAAATTAATTATTATACTTTCAATATTTTTTTCATTATTTAATAAAGTAAATGCATTTTCTTCTAATTGTTTATTAGTTAAATTATATTCTATTATTTTATTTTTTAATTTAATCATAAAAAAATTGCTTACTAATGTATTATCTATATTTTCGTATGGTATTTCATCTCCGTTGGAATCAATATTAGATATATATAAATTTGTAAACATTTTTTCATCAGCGATAATGGTTTTGTTATTTAAAAGATTTATAAATATGTTTTTTATAGAATCTGTATTCATATTATCACCTAAATTAATTATATTACAATTTTTATTATTTTGTCTATTAAAAAGCCTAAATTTCTTTAAATTTAGGGCTTTATTTTTTTTTTGAAGTATGTTATATTATATGAGTAATTTATTTGTGCGCTCTTAGCTCAATTGGATAGAGCGTTAGACTACGGATCTAAAGGTTAGGGGTTCGACTCCCTTAGGGCGCACCATTATGTAATGTATGAACTTAATAAGTTCTTTTTTTTATGTTATAATTTTATTAGGTGATTATTTTGAATATCATATTTTTAGATGTTGATGGTGTATTAAATTCTATAGATAATTTAGAGAGAGTATATAAAGAAACTAATAAACCTCATTCTGGATTTAATTATCCTTTTGATGAAATGTGTTTGGGAAACTTAAAAATATTAGTAGAAAAAACCAATGCTAAATTAGTAATTACTTCTATTTGGAGAAAAAGTGAAATAGGTAAAAGAAAACTTTTAGAAGTTTTAAAGAAATATGATTTAGATAAATATGTTATAGGATTTACAGAAGTACTTAATAGTACTCGAGAAGAAGAAATAAAAAAATATTTATCTAATTTAGAGGGTAAAATAAATTATATAATATTAGATGATAAAACAGATTTTTATGAATTGGCATCATTTTTAGTTAATACTAATATAAAATATGGTTTAACAAAAGAAGATGTAGAAATGGGAATAAAAAAATTAACAAAAAATTTATAATAGTTTTAGTAGGTGATATGAGTGATCGTAATAAAAAATGTAAAAAATATGGATTTAGAAAACACAATAACTTGTGGACAAATATTTAGATTTATTAAAGAAATAGATAATAGTTTTACAGTTATATTGTGTGATAGGGTAGTTAATTTAAAATATATTAATGGTGAACTTTATGTAGATTCTAATAATGAAGATAATTTAGAGATAGTTATTAGAAATTACTTGGATTTGGATAGAGATTATTTAAGTATTATAAATGATATAAAAAAAATAGATAGTAATTTAAAACCAATATTAAATAATAGTATAGGTTTGAAATTTATTAAACAAGAACCGTTAGAATGTATTGTTTCTTATGTTATAAGTCAAAATAATAGTGTTAGAAATATACAAAATAGTCTGAATTTAATAAGTTTTAATTATGGAGAAAAAGTTATTTTTAATAATAAAGAATACTATTTATTTCCTACGTTAGATAAACTATCTAAAATAAATAGTGAAGAATTTAGAGAATGTAAGGTTGGCTTTAGGGATAAGTATTTAGTCGATATTATAAGTGCTATAAACACGGATATGTTAGATATTAATAAAATGTATGATATGGATAGTGAATATGCGTTAGAATATTTAATGGGTTTTAAAGGTATTGGTATGAAAGTAGCTAGCTGTATACTTTTATTTGGATATCATAAATTTGATGTATATCCAGTAGATACATGGGTTAAAAAATTCATGTTTGATAATTATAATATATTTGGTGAAGAAAATATTAGAAAATATTGTAAAGAAAAGTTTGGAATATATAGTGGATTAGTTATACAGTATATGTTTAATAGTAAGAGAAATATGTAAAAAATTTTATTAAGACTATTGCATATTTTTCTTTTTTGTATTAGAATTTAAATATAAGGTATGATAATACACAAAGAAAGGTAGGAATAAATATGAAAAAATTAAATAAGAAAGGTTTTACATTAGTTGAATTACTTGCTGTTATTGTTATTTTGGCTATATTAATTGTTATTGTAGCTACTACTGCTTTACCAGCTATGAATAATGCTAAAAAGAATACTTTTGTTTTGTATGCACAAAGATTACAAGGTAAAGCTCAAGAGTTATATGCTGTTGATGCTAATATGGCTGTTGGTTCAAAGGATTACACTGTTCAAGAACTTATGGGTAGTGGTGTTACAGAATATACGGGAACTTTAACTGTTACTTATGAGTCAAATTCTACAACTCAAAAATATACAGTTACTGTAAAAGATGAATTAAAAGATGTAAAAAATAATCAATGTATTGCTGCAGATACAGAAATAAATTCGGCAATCACAGGTTCAGTTGTTGTAAATTGTTCAGAATAATTTTTAAAATATTAAAAAAATGCTTGCATAAATTTGTTATTTATAGTATATTATTAAGTAGTTAAGTTGATTAACTGCTTTTTTATCGAGAAGTAGCACAACTTGGTAGTGCACTTGGTTTGGGACCAAGGGGTTGCAGGTTCAAATCCTGTCTTCTCGACCATTGTAAAATTTACTCCAACTTTTTGGAGTTTAATTAATGAAATTGTTGGATTCAAAGAGTTCAACAATTTTTTTATAAATTCAATACATATTATTAAAAAATGTTTTATTTTATTGAATATGTGTTATAATATTCGATACATAAGGGAGGTTTTTATATGGAAAATAAAAAATATGTAGTTTGTAGGGATAATATTTATGTTGGAGAAGTTGTAAGAACAGATAGTATATATCGTTATGAGGGCGATGATGACTTTTTTAGAACTAAACCAAGACAATTAAGTACAGGTTCTTGGAGAAGTTATAGAAGTATGTTATTTGTACCAAATGAAGATAAATTATCTAACGACTTATTATATAGAACACCAAATTATCCTATCCTTAACGTTACAGATGATGAAACTTGTTTAAATTTAGGAAAAAATAGTATAGTAATAAAAGGTGCTTGTAATTTAGCAGCACTTCTTGAATATTTTGGCTATAAAAAAGATTTAACTTATGAAGATATAATGAAAATTCGCAAAACTTTCTTTACAGGTAGATTTGCCAAAGATAGTTGTCAATTATTTGGGTATAAAGAAACTATGGTTGAAGATTTAACATTCCGTTCTAATGGTAAAGTAGTAACTGATTCTAAAGAATTAGAACGTAGAAGAAAACAATTTAGAGCAGAACAAAGAGCTGGACATAGAATATTCTCAGGTGTAAGTGATAGTCCGCTACCTAGAGAATATTGGGATGTTTTAGATGACAGAGGTGATAATACATTAATGGATGTTATTGAAGGTTGGAATGAAAAAATGAATGCCTTTGCTCCTCATAGACAAGAAGGTCCAGTAAAAAGATTAAAAAGATTTTAGAAAAAATAAAGGAGATTCAAAACAATAAATTTGGAAATTTCCTTTGATATCCGACCAGTTTTGATAATAACAACGTTAAGTACGTTGTTTTTCTTTTACCCCTTTGTCCCAAATTTATAGTACATTGTATATTATGTTTAAAAAAATTTTGTTATGGATTAAGTTATTGTTTACATTGTAACTTTTTTTTGTTATAATTTTTTATAGAATAGGAAGGTTATTATTATGGATAGTTTGATCAGAGAAGTAAATGAAAATTTAAAAACAATTATAGATAACTTAAAAGAAAATGTTGATAATTCAACAAATACTTTAGATAATATACAAATTCAAATGGATAAGAAAGTTGAAGAAGCTAAAAAGTATAAAATACAAGTTGATGCTGCTAAGGATAGGATAAGAGAATTAGAAGAAGATAATAAATCTTTAGAATTATCTTTAAAAGAACTACAATATAAGTATGGAAAAATGAATTTGATATCTGTAATTGAAGCTGGTAATAAAGAGATCAAATCAAAAACGAATGATAACATACGTGAAATTAATAAACAAAAAGAACATATTTCTGAATTGACTAGTAAAGCTAGAACTATAAAAGATTTGTTACTTAATTTGAAAAAAGATAAAACATTAAAAGAAGAAAAATTGGAGAATTTAAAGGTAGTATATTCTTTTTATAGTGATAAATTAAATAGTATTATGGATTATGCTTTTAATCATTCTGAAAATTTAATGGATTACAAAGATGAAGTTATTGTTAATGAAGATGAAGAAGTAGAAATAAATGATACTAGTGATTTAGATAATACTATGGTATTTGATGAAATAGCTAGTATTGATGAAAATAAGAATTTTAAAGATGAAATGTCATTTATAAGTGATAAAATAGAAGATACTATAGTAAGTGATAATAAATTATTCGAAGAAGATAATTTAAATATAGATGAAACAAATGATGAATATAGTGAGTCAAGCGTTACATCTGATTATTATCAGTTTATAAGTGAAGAAAATGATAATAATGAAGAAGAAGATAAATTAGAAAAAGAATTAGAAAAAAAAATCATTTCTAATGATTTAGAGGAAAATTCTGATGCAAATATTTTTAATAGTGATATATTTCATGTAGAAGAAGTTAAAAATAATGAACCTGAAATAGAAGAAGAAAAAGTATTTGAGAATGAAACTTTTGAAAATAATTTCTTGACAAATAGTAATTTAGGGTTTGAAAATGTAGGAGATAATAATGATGTATTTACTATAAAGGGTCTTGATGTTGAAGAATCTAAAGATACTGAAGTACATAAAGAGGAATATATTTCTGATGATAGTTTTGAAGATAATGAAAATAATTTTTCAGAACTTGAATCTAATGATTTAATTAATAATTTAGAAAATTTTAAATTAGAAAGTAATAATGAAGAAGAATTAGATGAACTTGAAATAGATGATACAAGAATAAATAAAATTAATGATTTATTTAGTTCTATAAATGATACTAAGACTAGTAGTATTCCTTTAGATAATATAAGTAAAGTAGAAAATCAAATAGATAATGCTTATGTTGATATATTTGGTAAACCATTAGAAGAATCTGATTTAAATAAAAAGGAAAGTACTTTGACTGATATATTTGGTAATCCTATTAGTAAAGAGGAAGTAAGTGAGAGTGTTAAAACTCAAAAGAAAATAGAAGAATTATTTGTAGAAAATGGTATTGATTTTAACAAATTTAAAGAAGATGAACAAAGTTATTTGAAACAAATATATGATGAAGAAAAGTTTATAAGTATATTAGAAGTATTAAAAAAACATAAAATTAATTTAGATAATATATATTATTCATTTAATATATTTGGAGAAATTAGTTCTTTTGAGTTAGATAGTTTAATAAGTAAATTAATTAATATAGGACAAAGTGTTGAATCTATAGGAATGGTATTAGAAAAGTTACCTAAAGTAAAAAAATATAATTTAGATGATGCTATAATGAGTTATGGTGATTATGTAAATAATGTAGATATAACTGAATTAATTATAAAAGCTAAAGAATTATATGATAATGGAGGTAATTTATAATGGAATATTTATTTGATTTAGGATTTTCTTTAGAGGAAATTAATAAGATAAAAAGTAATAGTGATAAATCTACTATTACTAAATTAGAATTTTTTTCAAGATTAGTTAAAGAAAATTATAATTATCTTAAGAGTTATGGTATAAGTAACATTAAAGTTTGTTTTATAAATCATATTAAAATGTTTTTTATGAATCCTGATAGATTTAGAAGTATATTTAATAAGTATGATAGAGCAGATTTAGTTAGATGTATTGAAAAGAATGATGCTGTATTAGAAAAATTGTAAAGAAATGTATATAATGTATATTTCTTTTTTTATTATGTAAAAATGTGTCGAATATATGATATAATTATTATATATAATTGGAGGAGTAATTATGATTAAAATTAAATATATTATATTATTTGTTTTATCTTTTATAGTATTTAGTTTTAATGTATATGCTGAAGATAATAATAGTACTGGATATGTTAGTGATAAATCTGGTGTAAATATGAGAAAAGAGGCTAATACTAGTTCTGATATATTAATAGCTATTCCATATAATGCTGAGTTTTTTATTATGGATAATAGTGTGGAAAAGGGAAATGGATGTAGTAATAATTGGTATTATGTTTATTATAATAATCAATATGGTTATGTTTGTAGTAATTTAGTTAAAGTAATTGGTATAGGTGATACTAGTTATGATAGGCCTTGGAATAGTCCTAAAAAGGCGATAATGGGTGGTGCTAAATATATTAGTAATGGTTATATTGCTAAAGGACAGTATACTTCTTATTTAAAGAAGTTTAATGTAAATCCTAGTGGATATTATCCTGTATATAATCATCAATATATGGCTAATTTAAGAGCTCCTAGTAGTGAGGCTTATACTACTTATAAGTCATTAAAAGAAAATGGGTTACTAGATAATAATTTTAATTTTGTTATACCAGAATTTTTAAATATGCCTGATACAACATATGATGTTAATATAAAAAATACTGAAATATTAACAGCGGATATACAAGATTTAACTTTTGAAGAAAGTATAAAAGATTTTGATGAAAGTTATAAACCATATTTAAGATATTTACATACAATTCATCCTAATTGGACATTTTCTGCTTTAAAAACTAATTTAGATTTTGAAGCAAGTTATTTAAGTGAAAAAGCAGTAAGTAGTATAGAGATATCAAGTAATTTGTGTGAGCAAGAGCCTTACTATGAAACTGAAAAAGGTTGGTGTATAGGTAGTGAAGTAGCAACTAAATTTTTCTTAGATCCTAGAAATTTCTTGAGTGAAAAATATATATTCATGTTTGAAAATTTGGGATATTCTGAATTATATACTAATGAAGTAGTTCAAACTGTTTTAACTGGAACATTTATGAGTGATTTATCAATATTGGATAATATTAAGTATGCTGATATTTTTGTGGAAGCGGGTAAAGTTGCTAATATATCTCCTTTATATTTAGCTAGTTTGGCTAGACAAGAAAGTGGTGTTAAAGAAAGTAATACAACTAATGGTAAAGAGTTTGCTTATGAAGGATATATTTATAGTGGTTTATATAATTTTTATAATATAGGGGCTTTTAGTAGTGCTAGTAATCCTGCTTTAGCTGGTCTTGTATGGGCTAATGGAGGAAGAGGTGCTAATGGTGCTGTTCTAGATACTAATATTGATAAAAATGATGACAGTAATATGGATAATATAGAAATACCAAATGATAATGTAGTTGTAGAACCGCCTAAAGAAGAAGTTAAACCTATAGATATAAATAAAGAGTTTTTAAGCTTATTAGGTGTTGCTAAAATAAGTGATTATATTAAAGGATATAGTTTAGGAACTAGCGTTTTAAATATTAAGGAAAAAGTTGGAAGCGGTGCAAATATTATTATAAAAGATTCTTATGGTAATATTAAGAATGATGTTGATTTATTAGGTACTGGTTATCAAATAGAGATAAGTAATAGTTTAGGTAGTTTAACATATACTTATGTTATGTATGGTGATTTAACTGGAGATGGTGAAATTAATTCTGCTGATTTATTAAAGTTACGTCAACATTTATTGGGTACTGCTACTTTAACTGGAGCTAATTTAACAAGTTCTTATTTAAATGATGATGATGAAATAAATTCAGCTGATTTGTTAAAATTACGTCAACATTTATTGGGGACTTCAACAATAGTACAATAAAGGAGTAAATATGAAGAAATTTAAATTTTTATTAATTATTATATTTTTGTTTTTATTAAATATTAATAATGTAGTTGCAGCAGGTAGTGCTAGTATAAGTGTAAATAATTCTACTATTGAAAATGGTAGTAGTGTTAAAGCTTCTGTTACTGTTAAAAATGTTGCTGCATGGAATGTTACTATAACAAGTAGTGGTGTTACCAATGGTTGTACTAAAAAGTTTGCTGATGCAACTAGTGATGGAGCAAATGCAACTAAGACTTTTACAGTAACGTGTAAGTCTAATAGTACTGGTATAATAAATTTTGTTATGAGTGGGGATATTACAAGTAGCGATGGAACTAACACAAAAATTAGTGGAAGCAAAAGTGTAAAAGTAGTAACTCCTCGTGAAAAATCTACTAATAATAGTTTGAAAAGTTTGAGTGTAGATGGTTATGAAATTAGTCCAAAGTTTGATAAAGATGTTAATGAATATACAGTTAGTGTTCCACATACTGTGGAAAAAATTAAAATTAATGCTAAGAAAGCTGATAGTTATGCAAGTTTGGATGGGACTGGAGAAAAAACTGTTAATGAGGGAGCTAATACTTTTGAAATTGTAGTAACAAGTGAAACTGGAGCAAGTAATGTATATAAATTAACTGTTAATGTTATGGATCAAAATCCTGTTACTGTGCCTATAGACGGAAAGAATTATACTTTAGTAAAAGTAGCAAAAAATTTAGAAAAACCAGATTTATTTGAAGAAACTACAATAAAAATAGGAGAGTATGATATACCTGCATTTTATAATGAATATAGTGATATGACCTTAGTAGGTTTAAAAGATGAAGTTGGTAATATTGAATTATTTATATATGATAAAGGAGAATATAAAACTTATAATGTTTATTTAACTGATAAATTAAATATTATATTTTTGGAAATGGATAAAGTACCTACTAATTATGTAAAGACAAGTTATACAATAAATGAAGAAAAAACTACTTTGTATAAATTAAAAGGTGAAGATAAATTACTTCTTTATGGAATGAATTTAGCTAATGGTAAAAAGAATTATTATACATTTGATAAAGAAGAAAAAACATTACAAGTATTCGATATAGAAAAGTATGAAAATAGTATAGAAGAGAGTAACAATAATAAATATATTATTTTTGGATTAGGTATAGTTATAGTATTTTTAATAATAATTATAATATTATTAATGGTTAAGTCTAGAAAATTAAAAAAATTATTAAAACTTAAAAGTGATAAAAAATAATATCACTTTTTTAGTTATATATTGACGAACAAATGTATCTTTTGTATAATGATAAAGAAAGAAAGTGTAAATATGAAAATAGTTAAATTTAAAAAAGATAAGAGTAATACTTATAAGGTTTATTTTGATGATGGTATAGAGATTATTTTATATGATGATGTAATAATAAAATATAATTTATTAATAGAAAAAGAATTTGATAATAATAAATTTAATGAAATAACTAATTATAATAGTTATTTAGATGGTTATTATAAAGCTATAAAGTATATAAATAAGAAGATGAGAAGTGAAATTGAAGTAGTAAAGTATTTAGAAAAGTATAATATAGATAAAAAGAATATAGTAGATATAATAGAATTATTATATAAAGATGGTTATTTAAATGACGAAATATATGTAAAAGCATATATTAATGATCAATATAATTTAAGTAGTAATGGACCTTTAAAAGTTAAGAAAGATTTAATCAAGTTAGGTTATGATAATATCTTATATGAAGAATATTTAAATACTCTTGATTGGAATAAAAAGATTAATAGATTAATAGATAAAAAAATTAAATTAAATCATAAATTAAGTAATAATTCTTTAAAAGAGAAGATAGTTAATGATATAATTAAGTTAGGTTTTGATAAAGAAGATATTTTATTATATTTAGATAGCATTTATTTAGAAGATGATTATGAATTATTAGTTAATGAATTAAATAAGATATTAAAAAAATATAAATTAAAATATAAAGATGAAGAACTAAAATATAAAGTAATTAATTATTTATATAAGAAAGGTTTTAATATAGAAGATATTAAGAGGTGTTATGATGAAAATATATTATGATAGATTAAGTAAAGAAGATAAGAAAGAATTATTAAATAAATATAAAGTTGATAAAAAAGAAATGTATAAAAAAATGAATAATATGTTTATTTTATGTTATGTTTGTATTATAGTGGGAATTGTTGTTTTAATATATGATTGTTTTTTTAATAAGAATATTACTAATTTTGTAATTGATATTATAATAACTATATTTGGTATAGTATCTTTATTAAAGATGAATAGTTATAAAAGAGAATTACTTAATAAATTTGCATTAGATAATAATTTTAAAAAAAATAGTAAAACAAAAAGATCTTAAGTTAAACTTAAAATCTTTTTTTAATTTGTACTTGTAGTTGTTAAATAATAATTATAAAGTGAATTAATGTATTTGTTGTAACTACTTTCTAATTCAGAATCTTCTATTTTCATACCTTTTTCTTTTCTAAGTTCAGTCATTGCAGTAATAGAAGTAGTTGCATCTTTGTTCATTAATTCAGTAGATAAAGTTTCTATTATTTCTTCTTTAACTTCTTCTAATTTAGCTTTTTCATATTCTTTAGTTTTTAAAATGATGTGGTATCCGTAACTTGTTTTTACTGGAGTTGTTGTGTATTTATTTAATTCTAGTTCGTATGCAGCAGTTTCAAAAGTTTCTTCCATTTCGCCTTTATTAAATTTACCTAAAGCTCCACCGTTATCTTTGTTAGAGTCATCTTTAGAGTAGGCTTTAGCTAAATCGCTAAACTTTTCTCCATTATTTAATTTTTTAATAATGTCTTCTGCTTCTTTTTTTGCCTTATTTTCAGCATCTTTTTTTTCATCGCTTGTTGCATCATCTTCTACATCAACAGTGATCAAAATATGACTAGCTTCTATATCTCCAACTATTTCATCTTCATAATATGCATCAATTTGTTTATCTGTTATTTGATCTTTAGCATAATCGTTTGTAGCTAAATCTCTAAAATAATTTAATTTTATATATTCTTTGAATTCATTCATTGTACTAAATCCATAGTAGTTTTGAATTGCACTTAATAATTCTTCTTCTGATTTATAGTTTTTTAAAAGAGATTTTATATTACTATCTGCATATTCTTTTGCTTCTTTTTCTTTATCTTTATATTCATCGAATAATATTTCTGTATCAATCATATCTATTAATTGACTTACAGCATATTTATCTTTTAATTTATCATAAAGACTATCTACGCTTATTCCATCCATTTTTTCAAAACTTACAACTGCATCAGTTCCGTTAGATAATTTGGAAACTTTACCACATCCACATACTGCTAAAGTTAATAAACTTATTATTAATATTTTCTTTTTCATATATCCTCCTCTTAGTACAATTATTATTATAACTTGTAAATTTTAAAATTACAATAAAATACTCACAAAAAAGTCATTTTAACCATAAAATAAAGTGAGTAATGAAAAGGAGGGGTTTTATGAACCACGGAGCTTGCTGTCAAAATAACAATGGTATAGGTGCTGCAGCATTTATATTAGTATTATTCATATTATTAATTATTATCGTAGGTGCTTTTATTTAAGGAGGGATTTTTTATGAATAAAACTGCTTGTAGAGAAAACTCTTGTACTAACTCTAATTTTAGTAGTCATTTTATAATCTTAGTATTATTTATTTTATTAGCTATTATTGTTAGTACAGTATTTACTTACTAAGAAGAGGGAAACCTCTTTTTTTTAATTTTTTTTTATGATATTATTATTATGATATAAGATAGGAGAGGGTTATATGTTTGGTAAATTATTAGAGGTAATAGATAACAAGGTAGTTTTAGAAAATAAAACTGGTGAAGTTGATACTAACTACATTAATTTACATGTTATATTTAATGACAATTTAAGAAAAATAGTAGGCGAAATAATTTCTTTAAGTAGTGATTTAATTACTATTAAATTAATAGGAGAAATAATTGATGATAAGTTTATTAGTGGTCTTGTAAAGAAACCTAATTTAAATAATGGATGTAGAATAGTTTATAAAAGTGAAGTAGAATTATTAGTTGGTAAACAAGATTTAGATAATAAAGATAATTTTTATATAGGTAAATCTTTATCTTATGATGGTTTTAATGTTACAGGTAATTTAAATGATTTTTTTTCAAATCACTTTGCTATAGTTGGAAATACTGGTTCTGGTAAAAGTTGTAGTGTAGTTAGAATATTACAAAATATATTTTATAAAAGTTCTAGTTATATGCCTAGAGGAGCTCATTTAGCTATATTTGATGTATATGGTGAATATAATAATGCTTTTAAAGCTTTAAATAATATTAATCGAATGGGGTTTAAAAGTTATTCTACTAAAGTTGATTTAAGTGAAGGAGAATTAATAAATATACCAGCTTATTTTTTGAGCGTTGATGATCTTGCTTTACTTTTAAATGTAACTAGTCCTAATCAGTTACCATTAATAGAAAAAACTTTAAAATTAGTTTATATATTTAAAAACACTGATGAAACTATTACAAAACATAAAGATGATATTATCGCTAGTACTTTGTTAGATGTTTTGACTAGTGGAAGAACTAGCACACAAATAAGGGATCAAGTAATCGCTATATTAACAAGGTATAATACAGATACTTTAAATTTAGATACTGAAATAAGTCAACCAGGATATACTAGAACTATTAAACAATGTTTAAATATAGATAATCAAGGGAAGATGAATTCTTTACAATTTGTAGTAGATTTATTAGAAAAATATAAAAAATTAGATTTGGGGGAAATAAAAAGTGATATTAACTTTGTATATTCTTTAGAAGATATTTATTATGCAATGGAGTTTGCTTTAATTAATGAGGGTGTTTTGAAAAGCGATAAAATGTATGATGAATATAATCAACTAAAGGTTAGATTACAACAAATAATTAATAGTGATTATAAGGAGTATTTTAAAGTTGGTGAATATATTTCTAAAGGAGAATTTATTAAAAGGTTATTTAAAAGTGATAGAGATTATCAAATAATTAATTTTAATTTAAATCATATTGATGAACGTTTTGCAAAAAAGATTACTAAAATTTATTCAAAGTTATTTTTTGATTTTTCTACAACATTAGAATCAAGAGGTAGTTTTCCAATTCATATAATTTTAGAAGAAGCACATAGATATGTACAAAGAGATACTGATATAGAAGTTTTAGGATATAATATATTTGATAGAATTACTAAAGAGGGTAGAAAGTATGGTGTTATATTAGGTATGATAACTCAAAGACCTAGTGAACTTTCTATTACTGCTTTAAGTCAATGTTCTAACTTTATAATATTAAGAATGTTTTATCCAGATGATTTAAATATGATAAAATCTATTACCACTAATATAGAAGAAAGTACTTTTGAAAAAATAAAGTCGTTCTTACCAGGTAATGCATTAGTATTTGGTGTATCATTTAAAATACCTTTACTTGTAAGCTTAGATTTACCAAATCCAATGCCAGAGAGTACTAGTGTTAATATAAGTGATGTTTGGTACAAATAATTTATTTAAAATAAAAAGTGCTATACTTAAGTATGCTAACGAAATTAAATTCGTTAGTTTTTTATTCTTTTAAATAAAAAAACGAAGATATTTCTTCGTATATTAAGCTTCTGTATTTTCAGTTTTAGTTTCAGCTTTTCTCATTGTTCTAGCTTCTCTAGCACTTAATTTAACTTTTTGTCCATCGATTGTATAAGTTTGTAAATTTGGATTTTGACGCATTTTTGTAGCATTTAAAGCATGTGATCTTCTGTTTCCAAATAAAGGTTTTTTAGTTGTTACTTTTGTTGCCATTGTTTTCCCTCCTTAATAAGAATTCTAGTTGATTTTATCATGAAAAGTATCAAAAGTCAAATATACTTTTATAATTTTTTAAAAAAACTTTAAAATAATTAATTAATTTTATATAATAACATTAGAGGTGAGTACTTATGAATTATATTTATTTAGGTGTAGTTACTGATTATACATTACTTACTAGTTTAATTAAGATTGATGATTTAATTAATTTTAGTATAAAGAATAATTATAAAGTATTAGGTATATTAAATGATAATTTATATAGTACTATGGAATTTTATACTAAATGTATAAAGAATAATATAAAGCCTATTATTGGTTTAATAAAAAGTGTAGATAATAAAAAATATTATATATATCCTAAGAATTATAATGGATTAATTGATCTATTTAATGCTCGTGATAATTCTGATAATTTATTATATGTTATTCCTTATCAATATAAAGAATTATATAATGAATTAGAAGTAAATAATAAATTTATAAGTTATAAAAATAAAGATGAATTAAAAAATAGTTTATTAATAACTAATAATGTAGTTTCTTTATATGAAATATATGCTTTTTGTAAAGAAGAATCTAATTATGTAAATTATTTACATTTAATTGATAATGGATTAACAATAAGTAATTATAGTTTTATAGATTATAGTAATAATGTATTTTTAGATAAATTTGATGAGTTTGATATAAAAACTACTAATAGTTTTGTAAATAATATAGATATTGTTATTAAAAATGATAAAAAGTATATTCCTAAATTTATAGATAATTCTTATGATTATTTAAAAAAATTAAGTATTAGTGGATTAAAGAAAAGATTAAAAGATAATGTTAGTGATATTTATAAAAAAAGATTGTTATATGAACTAGATGTAATTAATAATATGGGGTATGTTGATTATTTTTTGATAGTATATGATTATGTAAAATATAGTAAAAATAATAATATCATGGTAGGACCTGGTAGGGGGAGTGCTGCAGGTTCTTTAGTTAGTTATAGTTTGGGTATAACTGAAATTGATCCTATTAAGTATGATTTATTATTTGAAAGATTTTTAAATCCCGAAAGAATAACTATGCCAGATATAGATATTGATTTTGATGCTTTAAAAAGAAGTGAAGTTATAGATTATGTTATTAAAAAATATGGTAGAGAATATGTTAGTAATATTATGACTTTTTCTACTTTGGGTAGTAAACAAGTATTAAGAGATGTTTCAAAGAGTTTAGAAGTAGACAGTAAAATAGTAGATAGACTATGTTCTTTTATAGATGCTAAATTAAGTTTAAAAGATAATTTAAATGATAATGTTAAACGTATGTTAAATCAATTTAGCAATTTAAAGAATGCTTATTATGTTTCTATGAAATTAGAAGGTATAAAAAGACAAACAGGTACTCATGCTGCTGGTGTAGTTATATCTAGTGAAAAATTGACTAATGTTATTCCTATAATTAAAAGTAATGATAATTATCTAACTGGTTATACTATGGAATATTTAGAAGAATTAGGGTTACTTAAAATGGATTTTTTAGCTATAAAGGATTTAAGTATACTTGATTTTATAATTAGTTCTATAGAAAGTAAGATAAAAAGAAAGATAAATATACATAATATTAGATTAGATGATGAAGAAACTTATAGAGAATTTAGTAAGGGTAATACTAGTGGAGTATTTCAATTTGAAAGTAGTGGAATGAAGAATTTTTTAACTAAACTTAAACCAAGTTGTTTTTCTGATTTGATTGCAGCATTGGCTTTATTTAGACCTGGTCCAATGGGTAATATAGATACTTATATTGCTAGAAAGAATGGTAAAGAAGAAATTGATTATATTCATCCTAGTTTAGAAAAAATATTAAAAAGTACTTATGGAATAATTATTTATCAAGAACAAATAATGCAAATATTATCTTTGATGGCTAATTATAGTTATGCAGAAAGTGATCTTATTAGGAGAGCTATAAGCAAGAAAAAATTAAATATTATAGAAGAAGAAAAAAATAAGTTTATAAGTAACTCTATTAAGAATGGATATAGTGAAACTGTATGTAGACAAGTATATGAATTAATAGTTAAGTTTGCTAATTATGGATTTAATAAATCTCATTCAGTAGCATATGCGTTAGTGGGTTATGAAATGTGTTATTTAAAATCTCATTATCCTTTGTATTTTTATCAAGCATTACTTAATTTTAATATTGGTAGTGAATCTAAGACAAAAGAATATATAGATGTTTTGAAAAAAATGAATATTAATATTTTAAAACCGGATATTAATTTGAGTGGTGATAAGTATCATGTTATTAACAATAGTTTGTTATTACCTATAAATATAATTAAAAATATTGGTACTAGTGTTGCTGATATTATAGTTAGAGTTAGAGAAGATGGTTTTAAAGATTATTTTGATTTTGTAAAAAAGATTAATATTGATGGTATTGGTGTTAAGACTATAGAAGTATTAATACAAGCTGGTTGTTGTGATTCGTTTAATTTAAATAGACATACTATGATAGAAAATTTAGGCAATGCTATTACTTATTCTGAATTAAGTAGTGGAATAGATTCTAGTTTAGTTAGTAAACCTGAAATTAAAGAGTATGAAGAGTATTCCAATAGTGAACTCGTAAGTAAAGAAAATGAATTATATGGTTTTTATTTGTCTAGTCATCCGGTATCTAAATATAATAATAAAGTTAAAATAAATAATATAGAAAATTATTTTGATAAAATGATTGATATTTATTTATATGTTGAAGATATTAAAACAATTAAAACTAAAAATGGTGAAGATATGGCGTTTATTAGTTGTAGTGATGAAACAGGAATTATTGATGCTATAGTATTTCCAAATAAATATAATTTAATTAATGATATTAAAAAATATGATATAGTTTTAATTAATGCTAAAGTAGAGAAAAGATATGATAAATGTCAATTGGTTGTAAATAAAATTTTAAAACAATTGTAATATTATTTATAATGTGTTACTCTATATTTAGAAGGGATAGGTAAAATATGGCTGAAAAGTATACTTCAGATGATTATAATGCAGTATTAGATAAATTTTATTTTGATGATAATAATAAATATGATCGAAATTCTATTTCTAAATATTATGAAGAAAAAGCTTGGCGAGATGCTCAAATAAAAGAAGAAAAACGAATAGAATATGAGAGGGAACGTTTATTAGCTGAAGAAAAGTATAGAGAATTCGAGCATGCAAGGAAAAATAATGAAAGGTTAAAATTAGAACGTGAGAATGCTGTAAAAGATGCTAAGCAAAGATATAAAGCTAAAAGCTCTTTGTGGAAATTTTTTCATCGTAAGTTGAATCCACAAAATATTAATTTCTCAAATCTTGATGTTCATGAAATACATTCTATGTATAGATAAGAGGATTGATTATAATGGAAGAGTTAAAATATGATTTTGATAAATATATAGAAGCTTTAAAAGGAACTGATACTAAGTTTAAAAGAAAAGAACTAATTGATAGTATTAAGGAACTTATTTATATTTTTGATACTATTGCTCAAGCAGATGGTGTCGAGTTACATTATCTTAAAAGTAAAGAAATAATAGATTTGACAAAAGAGAATGTTAGTGAAGATGATTTTTTAGAAGCAGCTATAGTATATTTAGAAAATGCAAAGAATATTATAGGTGAATATTTAGATACTAAACTTTAATATATATTAAAGTTTTTTTAATTATAAAAATAAAAAAACTGTTAATAAATTTATTAACAGTTTTATAATTATCTATTGTAGAATTCAACGATTAATGATTCATTTATTTCAGCGTTTAATTCATTTCTTTCTGGTAATCTTGTGTAAGTTCCAGTTAATTTTTTGTTATCAAACTCAACAAAAGCTGGAGTTTTGATATTTAATTCTATAGCTTGTCTTATAGCTTTATGTTCTAATGAATTTTCTTTTACTGAAATAACATCACCTGGTTTACAAGTATAACTAGGAATGTTTACTTTGTTTCCATTTACTAAAATATGTCCATGGTTAACAATTTGTCTTGCTCCACGTCTTGTAGTAGCAAGTCCCATTCTGTAAACTAAGTTATCCAATCTACTTTCTAATAATCTTAGGAAGTTTTCACCAGCGATACCTTTCATTTTAGAAGCTTTATCAAAAGTTCTTCTAAATTGTTTTTCATTTAAACCATACATAAATCTAACTTTTTGTTTTTCTTGTAATTGGATTCCGTATTCACTTACTTTTTTTCTTCTAGAAGTACCATGTATTCCAGGAGCGTAAGGTCTTTTAGCTAAATCTTTACCATTTTCTAATGTAGAAAAACCTAATCTTCTAGATTTTTTGTATTGAGGTCCTGTATATCTTGACATAATATTTCTCCTTTCTAATGTTTTACGGTTAAAGCAAATAAAATATATTAATAGGGTGTTATTTATTCTTTCACTTTGGCAGTTAAGCTACTAGATACTAGAAATAAACACGTTATTAACAATTTTATTAAACTGCCTAAATCACGCAATATAAATTATACACTAATTATTGATTTTGTCAAATATTTATTATAAAATTTATATATAAAGTAGGTGGATTATGAAAAATACTACTAAGTTTTTATTAAAAATTAATCCGAATTATTTAAATAGTATAAAAGAAAGTGAATTAACAGAAGAAATTATACTTTATGTTTTAGAAAATGGTATTGATTTCAATAATGATAAATTTGATAGATATGTTATACATTAGATAATTCATATATTGATAAGTCTTTTTTAGAATTATTTCAAATTGCTAATTTAATAAAACAAGATTATATGGAAATATATGAAAGTATATTTATGAAAGTAAAATAGAGGTGTAATTATATGTTTTTGAATATTATTTTAATAGGTTTGTTAATATTTTTTATAGTAAAAAATTACAAATTAGAAGATAAAGCTAATTCTAAAATAAAGTTTTGTCCTAATTGTGGGTGTGATTTGTATCATTTGAATAATAATAAAAATGATAATCATAGTCGAGAACAGGAGATGGAACTTCCTCAAAAAAAACATGAAAAAGTTGATGATAAAATAATTAAAAATAATGTAATTTTGATTATAGGTTCTATATTAATTATATTATCTTCTATAATTTTTTTAACAACAACTTGGTATGTAACAAATAGTTTTATTAAGATATTAATTATAATTATGATTTATGGAGTTTTTTCTTTATCAAGTTTTGTTGCAAAGAAATATTTATCTTTAGAAAAAACTAGTAATATATTTTTTAATATCTCTATATTTTATATACCAATAGGTTTGTTTTCTATAAGTTCTTTTTCATTATTAGGTGAGTTTTTATCTATTAATGGTAGTGGTAGATGGATATATTTAACAATTTCTTCTATATTAGTATCTATTTTATATTATTTTATATCTAAAAAAAGTTCTTCTAATAGTATATTTATTATGGGAGTTATATTTCAATATTTAAGTATTGCTTTTTTTATGAATATTATTAGTAATACATTTATATTTATTATAATTGGGTTATTGTTTTATAATGTTTTACATGGATTACTTTATAATAATAATTTGTTAAAGTATAATAAAAATTTAAGTTTTAATTTATATAAAATAATTGGTATAAGTTTGAATATAATAAGCTTATATTTTTCAATATTTTATTTGATTGTTGATATGGGAAGTATTGAAAATATATTATTTTATTTAATGTTATTTATACATAATTATTATTTATATAGTTTTAGTTTGAAAAAAGATAATATATTTAATTCTGTTTTTCCTTTGATAATATTTACTTTAATTATTAATATATCTAGTTTAATTTCTTTTAATCAAAGATATATTCAAGTATTTATTTTAATTGGTTGCATATTAATATATTTAATTAATTATATAAAGGATAATAAAACAAATATTTTTAGTTTAATATATGTTAATTCATCTATTATGATTTTGTGGATATATACTATTTTAAGTAATAATATATTATTAAATTCTAGTATTATTTTACTAAGTTGGTTATTATTAAATTTAATAAATTTTATTTATAAAAGAACAAAGATTAATTCTTATTTGGTATCTATAAGTTTATATTTATTAATTATAAATTTATTATATCAATATAATCTACCTATAATATTAAGTTTTACTTTATCATTATCAATTTTATGTTTAAATATATATAATCCATTGAATGAACTTAAAGAGTCTCTTAAGATAATATCTTTAATTAATTCATTTATGGTAATTACTTATTATTCATTATATGAAATAGATAATAAATATTTTTTGATAGGGTTAATTATTTATTATATAGTTATGAATGTTTATAATTATATTTATAATAATGATAAATATAGATTTATTTCTTATATTAGTATGGTTATTTCAATTATATCTTTATCAAATATATTTAATTTAGATATATATAATTATATTTTTACAATAAGTATTTCTTTAATTTTATTTTTAGAAAAATTTATATTTAATCAAAGATCTAAAATTATTAATTATTTGCTTCTTGTGTTATTTTTAATAGCCTTTTTAATATTAAATGTAAATGTTAATATATCAAGTTTTATTGTATTAATTATTAGTGCTATATTATATGTTTTATATATTAGATACTATAATAAAAGTGAAGGTTTTTATTATATTCTTGGGTTAAGTTTAATACCTTATTTATATTTTAATTATAATTTAATTGCTTATAATTATTTAAGTTTAATAAATATTTGTGTAATAATAATGTTGATATACATAAATTATATAAAAAGAAAACCTATATTTTATAATTTGTTTTATTTATTTATAATATTATCTTTTATAACTAATATGTCTAATATTTATATTGTTCTTTTATTAGGGTTAGTTGGTACTTTTATTATATATTTATTTGATGAAGAATATAAAAGAGATGTTTTAAAATTTATTATGTATTTATTTATGTTATTGATATATAAGAATGGTGTTATTGATTTAAATTTTAGTGATATATCTATTCTTAATTATGGTATATATGTATTGTTTATTGTTTTAATATCTAGAACTATTATTAAAAATAATAGTGATAATTATAGAGTGTTTGAATATGTTTCTTTAGTTTTATTATATTTAAATGTGTTATTTAATTATTCTAGTGAAATAGATAGTGTTATTTTTATATTTTTATTGGTTGGAATAGTAATATTGTCTTATATTCATAAATTAGGTCCATTATTTATTGTTTCTTTAATTGCAATAATATTTAATGTATTTGTTTTAACAAAAGTATTTTGGTTTAATATACCTTGGTGGATTTATATTTTAATAGTTGGAATAATATTAGTAGTATTTGCAGTTAGAAATGAAACTAAAGAGAATACTTCTAAAAATATACAAGATAAGATAAATGATTTTAAAGATAGATTTGATGTTTAATTTTTATTAAGTTTATGTTAGAATATGGAGGTTGATTAAGTGGAAAAAGTAAGTAAAATTAGTATAGTTATATTAGTTATTATAAATATAATTCTTATGGGATATATAATATTTGATAAAAAATATAATAATACTAATAATGAAAACAATAAAGATAATACATCTTTAACTACAACAAGTACTACAACAACTAAAGTAACAACTACTACGACTAAAAAAGTGGAGATAATTGATCCGGATGTTGTTGCGAGTGAGGAGTTTGTTTATGATATTAATAATAAACAAATTAATATTAGTTATATTTATAGACTTATGAAAGAAGACGAAGTGAATATAGTTTATTTAGAAGTATTAGTAAATGGAAAGAAATTAAAAAATATTAAAAGATATATATATTATGATTATGAGAATTCAACAAATTTAAAAGATAAACTAAGTCTTTTAGGTAAAGATACAATTAATACTTTAAAAGGTAAAGATAAAGATTATTTATTGTTTGAAATAGAACATTTAAATAGAACTTCTGATGGTGGAATTGATCCTTTTATAGTAAATGATATTGGGGAAGTTATAAAAGAATTAGATTTTGATGATGGAACAGGTATGGTTGTTACAGATAATAGTTCTGTATTATTTGGCAAAGGGAAGTATTCTGTTATAAATAATATTTTGTATTATTTAGAGCCAAATTGTTCTAAATCTAATTCTAGTAAAGATGTATTTACTCAGTTTTATATTGAATTAGAAAATGATAAAGTATTTATTAAACAAATGGCCGATTATGAAGGGGCTGGTGCCGGAGGAGCTATTTGTTAAAATAGTGAATTTTAACTTTACAAACAAAAAATATATATGTTATAATACTTTTGACAGATTTAAGTGGGCAGAATATCCCGCTTTTATTTATGTTTGGAGGTAAATATGGAGAGTACTTTAGAAAAAATTAAAGAGATAATTAGTGAACCAATTAGTAAATTAGATTTAGTTGTTGATTCAATAGAATATGTTAAAAATGGAAAGTATTATTTTTTAAATATTGTTCTTGATAGAATTAATGGTATTGATTTAGATACTATTGTTGAGGCTACAAATATTATTAATCCAATATTAGATGAATATGATCTAATTAGTGATGAATATATTTTAGATATATCTAGTAAGGAGAGAGGTTAAAATGAATGGTAAGGAATTTATTAAGGCTGTTAAATTTATAACAGAAGAAAAAGGAATAAGTGAAGATGTTGTATTTGAGGGTATGGAACAAGCATTAATTACAGCATATAAAAAGAATTTTAAAAAGCATACTAATGTTAAAGTTGATATTGATAGAAAGACTGGAGAAATAAAAGTATTTACTTATTATGTAGTGGTTGATGAATATATCGAAGGTGAAGAGTATGTTGATGAAGAAGGAAATGTAAATTTTACAGAACCTGATATAAATGAAGATGCTCAAGTATTATTAGAAGACATAATTGAAAAATATCCTGATGCTAAAGTAGGAGATACTATTTATGAAGAAGTTACTCCTAAAGATTTTGGTAGAATTGCAACAAGTACTGCTAAACAAGTTTTAACTCAAAGAGTTAGAGAAGCTGAAAGAGAAAGTATAATGGCTGATTATGAAGATAAACAAGATGAAATAATGGTTGGTATACTTGCTATGGAAGATGCTAAAAATTATTATGTTGATTTAGGTAGAGCTAGAGGAATATTGCCTAAAAGCGAAATAATTCCTGGAGAAGAATTAAAGATGGGTAGTAGTATAAGAGTATATTTAAGTAAAGTTGAAAGTACAACTAAAGGGCCTTTAATTATGTGTACTAGAAAACATTATGGATTTGTAAAAAGATTATTTGAAAGTATTATACCTGAATTTAAAGATGGAATATTAGTATTACATGGTGTTGCTCGTGAGGCTGGATTAAGAAGTAAAGTTGCTGTAGAAAGTTTAAATCCTAATATTGATGCTATTGGTACTTGTATAGGTGAAAGAGGTAGTCGTATTGCTTCTATCTTAGCTGAATTAAACGGAGAAAAGGTTGATTTAGTAGAATATAGTAGTGATAATGAAACTTATATTAAAAATGCATTAAGTCCTGCTAAAGATGTAATAGTAAGTATTATTGATGATACTAAAAATCGTGAAGCTTTAGCTATAGTAAATGAAGAAAATCAAAGACTTGCTATTGGTAAAGGTGGTATTAATATTAAACTTGCTAGTAAATTAACTAGATTTAGAATTAATATTAAAACTATGGATGAAATAAACGAAGAAGGTAATAAATAAAATATCTTAATTGGGGGATAAGAAAAAATGTTTACTAAATATATTTATAATAGAACTAATAAACCAGTTAATAGTTTGAGAGAAGAAATAAAAAGATTAGAATTATTAAAAGAAGAATTAGAAAATAAAATAATTGAAATACAATTTAATTGTGAACATAATTTGATTTTAAGTTATGCTTTAGATAATAATTGTATAAGTAAAGTAAAAAGATCAAGGTGTTTATTATGTGATAAGTATCTTGAATTAGATGATGACTTTGAAATGTTTAGTGAAAAAATTATAGATAAAGATTGTGTATTAGATATAACTGATGTAATAAAAGATAATGGCAAATTTTATATAGAAAAAGCAAAAGAAAAGTTAGAAGAAATAATAGAAAAAGAAGAGTCTTATGATTTATCTTTGATAAAAAGAGAAATTAGAGAATATTTAGTAGATTTAAATAACGAAAAAAAATTGGTTAAAAGGAATGGTTGAAATGATTAAAAAAATTCCAATGCGTACTTGTGTAGTTACAAAAGAAAAGTTACCTAAAAAAGAACTTATTCGTGTAGTTAAAAATAAAGATGGTTTAGTATTTGTAGATGAAACAGGTAAACAAAATGGTAAGGGTGTATATTTAAAAAGAGATATTGAAGTTATAAATAAAGCAAAAACTAATAAAATATTAAATAGATGTTTAGAAATAGAAGTAAGTGAAGATATTTATAATGAATTAGAAACTTTAGTAAAATAGAAAGAAGGTTATTTTATGACAGTAAAAGATTATGCAAATGAATCTGGATTTACAGTACAAGAGGTATTAGATAAGTGTAAAGAATTAGATATTAAATGTAAAAATGCTGATGATTACTTAGATGATGATGGTATTATAATGCTTGATAATACTATGAATTTAATTAGTACAGAAACAGAAATGGATTTTAATGATGTTGAAGAATTAGATGAAGCTGTTGAGAATATAATGATGGATTCTAAATTAGCTGCAAAAGATAATTCAGTTAAGAAACAAAAATTAAAGAAAAAAGGTATTAATGAAAAAGATAAAAGTGATTATTTAAAAAATAAAAAAGCTATGTATAAGAATAAAGAAAAACTTTCTAACAATGCAATTGATGAGAATGTTATTCTTTATAAAGATGGCATGTCATTAAATGAATTAGCTAGTGAATTAGAAGTTAATGGAGCGGAACTTGTAAAAAAATTATTTACTATGGGTATGATGATTTCTTTAAATCAAAGTATTGATTTTGATAATGCAGAAATTATAGCTTTAGAATATGGTAAAACTTTAAAAAGAGAAGAAACTCAAGATATTTCAAATTTTGAAGAATATGAAATTGTTGATAGCGAAGAAGATTTAGTTAATCGTCCTCCAGTTATTACTATTATGGGACATGTAGATCACGGTAAAACTAGTTTGCTTGATTATATTAGAAATAGTCATGTTGTTGATAAAGAATTTGGTGGTATTACACAACATATTGGTGCTTACCAAATAAATTATAAGGATAATAAAATAACATTTATTGATACTCCAGGACATGCTGCATTTACTGAGATGCGTGCTAGAGGAGCTAGTATAACTGATATAGTTATTATAATTGTTGCTGCTGATGATGGTGTTATGCCTCAAACTAAAGAAGCAATTGATCATGCTTTAGCTGCAAATGTTCCTATAGTTGTTGCAGTTAATAAGATTGATAAGCCTGCTGCTAATCCTGATAGAGTGTTAACTGAGATGGCAGAAAATAATATTACTCCTGAGGTATGGGGAGGTAATATTCCGTTTGTTAATATAAGTTGTAAAACAGGTGAAGGAATCGATACTTTACTTGATACATTACTTGCTATTAGTGAAATGGAAAATTTAAAAGCTAATCCAAATCGTTATGCAGTTGGAACTGTTATTGAATCTCGTGTTGATAAGTCTATTGGAGGGGTTGCTACTTTACTAATTCAAAATGGTACATTGAGATTAGGAGATCCTATAGTTGTAGGTACTACTCATGGTAGAGTAAGAACATTTAAAAATGATTTAGGAGAAAATATAGTAGAAGCTGGACCAAGTACACCGGTTGAAATAACTGGATTATCAGATAATCCTTCTGCCGGAGATAAGTTTATGGCTTTTGAATCTGAAAAATTAGCTCGTGAAATTGGTGAAAAAAGATTAATTCAATCTAAATCAATTCAAAAGAAAGAAGTTGTTTCTTTTGAAAAATTATTTGAATCTATGCAAGCTGGTGTTAAAGAAATTAATGTTGTATTAAAATGCGATGTTAGAGGTAGTGAAGAAGCTTGTAAAAATGCATTAGAAAAGATTGATGTAGAAGGCGTAAAAGTAAAAATAATTAGAAGTGGAATTGGAACTATAACTGAATCTGATATAGTATTAGCTAATGCAAGTAATGCTATAGTAATTGGATTTAATGTTGTGCCTAGTGCAATAACTAAAGAAGTTGCTAAAGAATATAGTGTAGAATTAAGACTTTATACAATAATATATAAATTGGTTGAAGAAATGGAACTAGCTATGAAAGGTATGTTAGATCCTGAATATGAAGAAAAAGTAGTAGGTACATGTGAAGTTAGAAAAATATTTACATTCTCTAAAGTAGGCAAAATAGCTGGTGTAATGGTAACGAATGGAATTATTAAAACTACTGCTAATGTAAGAGTAATACGTGATGGTGTTATTATTTATGATGGTAAAGTTGGAAGTATTCAAAGAGAAAAAGATTCTGTTAAGGAAGTTAAATCAGGATTTGAATGTGGAGTTACTATAGATGGTTATAGTGATATAAAAGAAAACGATGTATTTGAATTCTATGAAAATGTATTAGTAAAAAGATAATATTGTTGTGGGGTTATTGGAATGTTTAAAAAGAAAAAAATTACAGGATATAGAAACTGCTAGAAAAAAACTAGAAGAAGAAAAACAAGAATTGTTATTTATAAAAGAGTATTTAGAAGATAAATCACCTAAAATAGATATATCTAATATTTATGTTTGGGAAGATGCTGGTGTTTATAGTATAGTTCAATTAGAAGTTCAAAAGATTCGCGGAAAAGATTGGATAGGTATAGAAACAGATGGATATCTATCTACTTTGATAGATATATTTACAAATAATGTTGTCTATCAAAAAAGTAATCTTGAAAAAATAAAAAGAAAAGAATTTATTTCCGGAGAAAATTTATATGATGGTTATTACGCTCACTTAATTTCTTTATATGAAGTTGATAGAAATTTATTAGCGTATGCAGATAAAAAAGTTCCTTTATATGTTTTACAAAAACTTTATTATAGATTAAATAATGTTGATTTAAAAAGTTATGCTTTAAAAAAATAAAATAGTTGTTATTGACCTCGTTTTTGAAATATAGAAGCGAGGTTTTTGTACTATATTGTCGAATGTATAGATTAAAAAAATAATATATGTATAATAACATATCAGAACATTCAATTGTTGGTGTCTACCTTTCTATAGGAAGGTTTGATGTTATGACAAAAAGATTATTCTATGTAATAATTTTATTTCAAATAAT
>JAFQQE010000004.1 GCA_017411405.1 Bacilli bacterium
AAAATATCAATTTCCACTTTATTTTTTTCTGTTAATTGTTTATAATTCATGTATGGGCTCCTTCCTTGCCGGGTGGTGGGCCCTTTTATTATATCAAAAAGCCGCACCTTAGTGGTGCGGTTCAAATTTCAATTTAGGAAGAAGTTTGTAAAGTGGTAGGAATATTAGAAAAATACTATAATAATGAAGATTATTATATATTAAATTCTTTATCAGATAAATCTTTAAATATAAAAATACCCATAACATCTAATAAAATAAGAAATATTATTACAAAGGATGAATTTAAAACTATTATTGCTAATATACCTATTATAGAAATAATAAAAGATAATGATAGATTAATAGAAAATAATTATAAAACTCTAATGCAATCAGGCAAACATGAGGATTTAATAAAAATAATAAAGACTACTTATTTAAGAAATGAACAAAGATTAAATAACAATAAAAAAATAAGTGAAATAGATGATACGTATTTTAAAAAGGCAGAAAAATATTTGTATAACGAATTTTCTATTGTTTTAAATAAATCATTTGATGAAACTAAAGAATATATAATTAATATATTAAGCAATAATTAAGCCAATAGGCTTTTTTTAATTATAAAATTCTATAAAAGTTTTATAATCTTGAATTAATTCTTTAACAAAATAGGATTCATTTTTTTTATCTACTATTAAATATACACTATTTTTAGTTCTAGTTAATGCAACATAAAAAAGTCTTCTTTCTTCATCATACTTATATAATTCTTTATCAAACAACTTACTAATGATTTTATTATTTATTAATTTAGTTGGAAAACCTAATATATTATCACTTAAATTTATAAGAATAACATTTTCACTTTCTAAACCTTTTGATTTATGTGCAGTATAATAATTAATATTGTTGATATCTTCTATCTTTTCCACATAATAATTTATATCTTTATTATTTCTACCTATGACCATAGTATCATTTCCTAATTTATTTAATAAGTATCTTAATGTATATTTAAAGTTGTTAGAATAAAATATCTTTAATGGCTTATTATTACTTTTATTACTATATAATTGTTTCTTTATTTGAAACTTATTTTTACATATAAATTTATTCGTTAAAAAAAGTAATTCTTTACCATTTCTATAAGTATTCTTTAGATATTTTACATGACTATTATTAAAATATTTTTTAAAATTTAGAAATAATTCAATATCACTACCAGCAAATCTATATATACTTTGATAATCATCTCCAACACACATTATTTTAGCATTATTATACCTCATAATACTTCTTATTAAATTTAATCTTATTATACTAGTATCCTGAAATTCATCTATAATAATATATTTATATTTTAATACCAGCTTTTTTTCGTTAACTAAATTATTTGCAATACTAATCATATCATTAAAATCAAAAGAATAATTACTTCTTAATTCATTTTCATATATTCTATAAATTTCTAATAAAAATAAATAATCACTTTTTATTATACTTTTTTTATATAACTTATATATTTTATTTATATCATATCCTTTATTTTTTAATAAATTTATAAAAGTTATAATGCTTTGTTTATACAATTCAAACTCTTTAGAAGTAACTATTTCATTATAATTAAAATTTTTATATTTAAAGAATAATATATATTTTCTAAAACTATATTTTACTACACTAAAAAAATATTCATTTACTATATAATTAAGAGTATTATCACTACAAATATTTATATTTTTATAATATTTCTTTATAATATCTAATCCTAACTTATGAAATGTTTTGCAATCAACATTATATCCAATATTATTTAATTTACTTTTTAAACCATTAGTAGCTTCATTAGTTAAACTTATACATAATATCTCATCTTCTTTTATACCAGAATATATTAAGTATTTTACTTTACCTAATATAGTACTAGTTTTTCCACAACCCGCTCCTGCAACAACTAATAAGTTTGTATCTGTTTTTACACAATCTATTTGAAATTCATCAAGTAGATATCCATCTATATAAAATAAGTTATCTTTATTCATAATATAACTCCCTCTAAATATATATATATTATGAATTTTTTTGTATTTCCTTTTTATTAAATTACTATATAAAAAAAGAGATGCAAAGTTCTCTAAATTTTATTAAGTTCATCATCAATAATACTATATAAGTATAAATTAACTTTTTTTGAAAATAATTTTTCAATATAATCTTTATAACCATTTAATTGTTTAACATATTCCTCACTAGTAGTATTTTTAAGTTTATAATCGATAATATCAATACGATCATCATATACTAACATTAAATCAATTATGCCGTGATAATTTATATCATCTTCTTGATAAATGAACTCATACTCTTTATAAATAGTAGCCTCTTTTATATTCTTTACTATATCTTGTTTTAAGAAATTATCAACATAATTTTTATCTTCAATACTTAAATAACTATAATCAGGCATCTTTAAATCAACAACTTCAAACAATTCATGCATTCTAGTACCTAAATCCATATTATTTTTAGTTTTTTCAGATATAACATTCTTATCACTTTTACTAAAATGTTTGTTAATAACTATTCTTTTTTCCACATCTATTTCTTTAACGTTTATTGTATAATTACTATTTTCTATATTATTTTCATAATTAAAAGTTTTAATATCATTATAATCATGACTTAAATCTATATTATTTAAATCAACACTAACAAAATACTTATTAAGTCTAGTCTTAATAGATAATATAATATCTTTAAAACTCCTATAAGAGCTTCTAACTCTATTGTCGATAACTCCATTATATTCCAATCTATTATCAGTATCTTTATCAAAATTACCAACTATAATCATCTTTTCTTTAGCACGTGTTAGAGCTACATACAAAAGTCTAATTCTTTCACTAATATCATCTTTAATATAATTATCTTTGACAATATATTTAGTTATTAAATCATCTAAGCCTTCATTATCAAAAGGTACTATAATACCATATTTATTATCATAAATAATTCTTGATTTTAAATCACTTAAATTAAATGGTTTATCAAATCCACTAAAATAACATATATGATATTCCAATCCTTTAGATTTATGTATAGTCATTATTTTAACAGTATTATTACCTTCTTCATTCATAGATATCTTAATTTGTTTATCTTTATTAATAATATCATCAAAATATTTTTTTAATTCATATACTCCATAACCAATACTATCTAAATCACTAAAATTTTTATATAAATAATCAATAATCATACTCTTATTTTCTATATTACCAACACTTATAAAATTATTAAATATATTAAAACTATCTATTATTTTATTTAATAATTGAGTATTACTTAAATTATCTAAATCTTTTGCAATAAGATTACATTTTTCATATAGTAAAGTATCTTTAAAACTATTATCGTTAAAAATATTTAATATATCATTATCACTATAATTACATAAATAACTTCTTGATATTGAAGTAAATAAATATTTAAATTCAGTATCAAATTCTGTTAATTTTATCTTTATTATTAAACTAATTATATTTTTAATTAAATAAAGTTCATTTTCATTTACTATATTTTCATCTTTATATAAAGTAGTAGGTATACCTAAATATTCAAATATTTTTTTATATAATTCAAAGTTAGTAGCTCTATCCATTAATATTACAAAATCTTTATATTCTATATCTCTTAATATAAGTTCGTCTTTATCAAATACTTTATATTTATTATTAATTTTATTTTTTATATCATTAGCTATAATAAATGCTTCTATTTCGTCTTTTTTATACTCATAGTTTTTATCATATTCATAATTATAAATTTCTAAATTATTATTTTGATTAGTTTTACCTTCATTTATATAAGTAGTATTACCAAATACCATGTTATGACTTTCTATATATTCAGCACCACCTATATAATTATCCATTATCAAATTAAATATTATATTAATATCATCTAATACTTCATTTCTTGATCTGAAGTTTTTTACTAAGTCTATTTTTATACCGCCATTTAAGTTAGAATACATATCATATTTATTCTTAAATAGAATAGGGTTAGCATTTCTAAATCTATATATACTTTGTTTGATATCTCCTACCATATATACATTATTATTACTAATTAAATTTATAAAGCTTTCTTGTAAATCACTTGTATCTTGATATTCATCAACACATATTTCATGAAAACTATCTCTTAATTCTTCTTGTATTTGTTTATTATTTTTAACAATATTAATTGCCATTATACTTATATCATTAAATTCATATTTATTTACCTTTTTCTTAAACTCGTTTATTCTTTTATCTAATTTACTTATAATATAAATAATAGATCTGACATAATCCTTAACTGAATACAAATTAGTATAAATTTCATCACTAGAATAATAACACATGTTATTAATATCCTTTATAATATTACTAATTTCTTTTTTTATTTCTTTACCTAATTCAGTAGAATTCTTTAACATTCCTAATTTAACACAAGAATTGTTTTTTATTTCAAGATAATTATTTGATTTTAATAGACATTCTAAGTTTTTATAACAATCTAGAATATACTTACCATCAACTTCACTTGATAAAGAATCTAATAAACTATTTATAGTTTTAATTTTATCTTTTAATAAAACTTCATAATCATTAACTATATTATTTATAAAACTATCATTAAAATAATTTTCTATATAATTATTTAAATACTCTATTTTATCTTCTTTTAAATCCAATTTACTATTAACACTAAGTATTAAATTTTTTAATTCTTTATCATCTTTTACACATAATAAATCAACAAGTTTTAAAAATAGCTCATCTTTATTTTTATATAATTCTTCAAATATTTCGTCTAATATTTCTTCTTTTTTTAAATCAACTATACTTGAATCAATAATAGATATATCGTTACCTATATCTAATACATAATGATATTTTTTTACTATACTTAATGCAAATGAATCAAATGTAGTAATATAAGCATTGTCTATATAATCTAGTTCTTTTTTTAAACCATCTTTTTCTATACATGCTTTTTTTATAGCTTTTCTTATTCTTTCTTTCATTTCATGAGCAGCATTATTTGTAAAAGTTAATATCAACATATTTTTAATGCTAATACCATTTTTTAATTTTCTAATAACTCTTTCAGTTAATACAGCAGTTTTACCACTACCAGCACCAGCTGAAACTATTATATTTTTACCACTTTCACTTATCGCTAACTCTTGTTCACTTGTCCATCTCGGCATAAAATTCACCCTAAAACTATTATATCAAGTATTATTGTTAAATAAAAGAACCCATTTTATTATTGAGTTTATAAACATTATATGTTAAACTTTATTTAGTAGAGCATTAGAAATTATAATGTCTACTTTGTTTTAGTATAGACATTAATTACTATTGAATTGTTTGCGTTAATCACAGTAGTATTAGATGTCTTTTTATTATGTCTACTAAATAGACTTTTTATATATTCAAAAATATCAAAAAATATTTTCTTCATAAACTAAATAATACCTCACATTCTTTTCCTACTCCCCATAAGAAGATAAAAAATGAATACAAGACATAATTTAGTAGACATCCATTCCTAATGCTCAAGATAGTATTCTAAACTATAAAGAAACATTTTCAATATATTCGACAAACATAACAAAATATAGTAAAGACCACATGTAAACCAACTAAAAATATATAGCAAATACCATCTTTATTTGTTATCCTTATAATAAGGAGATTTCTATGAAAAAATTAATAACTAAATACTTAAAAGATATAAAAATGGATGATAAAAATATAAGAAGAAAAAATATTGCATCAATCATTACAATATTTACAGAACTATTAAAAGTATTTTTAACAATATTGTTTATCAATAAATTATCTTTTATTACAAGTTCAATAGTTTTTATATTCGCTATTATTGCTACAAGTACAGCAATGTTTATTATATATAATAATGATTATAAAAACTTAAATAAATATATTATATTAGATATCTCTACACTTATATTTTTTATATCAAACATAGTAGGAGGTGTTTTAATTGAATTAATCGCTCTTGATGCTGATATTAAATTATTAAAAAAAATTAATAAACCAAGCGAAAAAATAAAACAACTTTCTAATGAATTATACTACGATAAGAAAGTATATTTATATATATTTTTAAGTATTATTATATGCTATGAAAAATTACATATAAATCGTACAGTATTTATGTTATTAGTTTTTATAACATTATTAAGTTTCTTTATAAAAGATATTAAAAAAAGTATAAAAGAATTTAAAAAGACTAAGACAAAATATATTACATATACTTTAAAATACTATTTTATTACACTTGTTATTACAGGTGTATTATCTATACTAATTTATTTAATAATAGGTGAAGATAGTACTAACCAACAACTATTAGAACAAGAACCTATATGGTATTTATTACTAACAAGCTTAATTTATGCTCCAATAGCAGAAGAACTATTATTTAGAGGATGTTTGAGAAAACTTATAAAAAATGATACTATATTTATATTGGTAAGCGGAATAAGTTTCGGATTATGGCATGTTATAGGATATGATCAATCTCTAATTCAATATTTATATGCAATATCTTATTCAGCAATTGGAATTGGAATATCTTATGTATATGCTAAAACTAATAATTTAACGACTAATATAAGTATGCATTTCATACATAATACTATTGCATCAATTGTATCAATTATATAAAAAAAGACGGCATTATGAAGTGATATAATAAATGTAGACAATGTAAAAAAGACACAGTCTACATTTTTTGTTACAATAAAATAAGAGAAGGATGATTAAAATGCGAAATAATAATATGAAAACAGCAGAAGAAAAAGAACAAATTATAAAGAGATTTTTAAATGGGGAATCAGCTGTGAAAATTGCAAGAGAAAATAATATAGACAGAAATAGAATTTATAAGTGG
>JAFQQE010000005.1 GCA_017411405.1 Bacilli bacterium
AAAAACAAAAGAGAAAAACTTACACAAAAAGAGAAAAGTAGAATTTTTACTTTTCTCTTTTTAATATACTACTTTTTTATTTGATGTCTACTATTTGGGATTCACATCATTTCTTCTGTCTACTTTTATTTTACAAGTTCATAGTATTACTAGTGTATTTTTTAAATTTACATTTTTCATTTCCTTTATTTACAATATCCTTGTTCATATTTCAAATCTTTATTTCCAATATAAATATCTTTATTGCCATCAATTGTATTACATACAATTACTGTATAGTTATCTTTTTTATATATGGTTGTCCCTCCATCTCTTAGAACACTATCGATAATTGCATCAGTAACTAACTCATTAATACTTCTATCAAATGTTTGATTTACATTCTCTAAATGATATTTTAAAGTAATTATTCCATCACTATTTTTTCTCTCTAGATAAATTTCATTTAAACAAACGGTATAAACTGTTCTATCTTCATATTTATAATATTCATTCAATTTTAAATTACAATTATCTTCTTCAACTATATTTAATTTATAATTTTTATTATATGTTTCTTTTGGATATTTTATATAACTAATATTAAATTTATCTAAAACCTGTATATCAATATGTTTTTGTTTTAGTACTTCACTAATTAATTTTTTAGTACCGTCATCATATTTAACTATCATATATTTGTTTTTAATACAATTCCAATAATAATTATAATTTTCATCTTGATAAAATTGTTCTAGTGCGAAATCACATACAAAATCTTTAATTTCTTTTGTTTCATCCATTAAAATATAATTTCCACCTTCATAATTACACGAATAACTAAAACCTTTTATAACTGTATCTTTTTTTCCATTACTACAATTAATTGTATCGACTAAAATACCTTTACTTTTATAATTTATATCTCCACCATTATAATATTCTTTAATTTTTATAATTGGATTATTATCATAAACTATTGCTTGAATCGAATCAAATAAAATTAAACCTAAAATTAGTCCTATAACAATAAATATTTTCTTTATCATAAAAATTCTCCTAATAAAACACTATTTTTCTTTATTAAGCAATTTTTTTATTTTATCTGTGTTTTCTATATAAGTTTCAGTATAACCACATTCTGGACACACAGCACACTTAATTTTTTCTATAGCTGTTTTAAACAATCCCTTTTCTCTTATATCAATTCCATAACCACCATTAGAAACCATAATTGATAAATCTTCCACCATATAAGTTTCACATCTTAAACATTTTCTCATATTACTCCTCCAATTATATAATTTGTATCTTCTATTAATTAAATTATAACATAATAAAAAACAAATTTTTATTTAATTTGCTTTTTATGTTTTATTTTTATTTTAATTAGAAAAGTAATAATACTTAATATATTATAAATAATCATTAAATCAATGCAATTTCCCATATTAAACATTAAATTAATTGGAATTAAAAATGAAATTGATAACAAAATTAAACTAATTAATAATTCAAATTTAAAATCAAAACATATTAAACCTAATATCATGTATATTAATGGGAATACAATGTATATTCCATTTAATATATCTTTACTATCTTTCCATAAATATATTAATAATATCATTAATATACTTGGAATAATAATTTTAAAAACTCTTTTCATATAACAGCTTTCTTAATTACTCTTCATTATTTTCATACATGAATATTTGATTTTTTAATTCATTTATTTCTTCTTTATATTCTAACTCTTTTTGTATGTAATAATCTATCTTAGATTGTAAGTTATTTATCTCATTTTCATAATAATTAATTGTATTTTGATGTTGTACTTCAATGTCTGTATATTTTTCATAATTTTTCTTTAATATTTCAATATTTTCTTTAGTTGTATAAATTTTAATATCTCGTAATTGATTATTTATTAAAACTATTTTCTTATTATTAAAATTATTAATTACTTCTTTTACTAACTTTATAGGATTTTCACAACTTGCCCATATATGTATTACTTTATTTGATAAATCTGAATGATTTATTTCACAATATTTATTTATAGTATATTTTATTTTAATATTATCATTATTAGATTCAATGTATTCGATTTCAGGATAATGATAACCAAATGTTAAATTGTTTTTCATATCAATTTCCATAAAATTCGTTTTTAAAATACTTTTATCATTTTCTATATATTCAAAGTTTAATGCACCAATTATGATTAAACCAATTCCAGTGCCAAGCATAATAAGAGATAGAAGAAATGACCATATCATTTTCTTTTTGTCATTTTTTCTATTAAATACAAAATTTAATGATAGTAATATTAATATTATGGTAATGATTCCAGCTGATAATAATGTAAGTAATAAACCTATAAAAAACAAACCTGTTTTAACTGCTAAAAAGGAAATTACTAATAAACAAAATAAGGTTATTAATGATAAAAATAAAATTAATGAAAAACACAATATAAAGAACTTAATAAATCCTACAATCCCTTTAAATAACCCATTTATAAATCTATATTCACTGTGTTTAGGATCTCTAATTATAATTTTATCTTTATTTTTATTAAAATGTATTTTATTCTTCTTTTCAATGTTTTTTTCTTTATTATCTAATTCTTCTGATGTTATGTCATCTTCTTTTTGTTCGTTAATAACATCTTTTTTTATAGTATCATAATAATCCAAGTATCTTGTTTTAAATATATGTACTATAATTACAACTGAAATTATAATTGAGAATAATACATACACTAAGCTAAATAATGAATATAATATAGAAAATAATTTATCTGGTAGAATATCAAATGCTGTATACAATAAATTTTCCCCAATTGAACCTATTATTAAACAAACAACTAATAGTATTGAGCCTATAACGATTTGTTCAAATAAACATTTACATTTGCTTTTAAAACTCATATTGCAAAATAGATTTATAGTATTGGTAATGAAATTTAAGAAATCATCTATATATTTATTTATGTTCTTTTTGCTTTCTTCCTCGCTTCTAACCTCCTTAATATCTTTATGTAATAAATCATCTATATTTAAATTAAACTTTTCACATAAAGTAATAATTTTATCCATTTCTGGATACGCAACTGCTGATTCCCATTTTGAAATTGCTTGTCTTGAAACTCCAAGTTCATCAGCAAGTTGTTCTTGTGAAAGTCCATTTTCCTTTCTAATCTTTTTTAAATTTTCAGAAAATTTATTATTCATATTTTCCCTCCTTTTCACAAATATTTTATAATTTTATATTGGTAGCATGCTACCACTTTTAAGTTGTTTTTTGTTGAAATTTGGTTGCATTTAAATTTATATATATTATAACACAAAAAAGAATAGACATACCTATCTACTCTATAAATTATAAATCATTATTTACAAGTTCCATTATTGTTTTTAAAATATTCAATTACATTATTTGATGTTTTTTCTATATCACTAAAATCAATATAATTATTTTTTAATTCGTTATAAATTTCTTTTGAACAATTTGAACAATTAAAATAGCCATCGCTTCCAACTGTTATAATAAAGTCTTTTTCTTATATTAAACACTCTAATTCTACCTCTTTTGTCATATTAACACTTACACCACCTTTATTATTTTTTACATAAGTAAATAGTATAAGTGATACAATATCTATAACTAGAAATATTATAAATATTATACCTAAACATTTTAATACTCTCAAAACTACTCCTGCTAATTTTTCAGTATTACTAACCTTTTTTACTAAAACCGACTGTATATTATTATCTAATAACTCATCAATACTAATATTTAATTCCTTTGATAATAATTTTAATTGTTCTGGATTTGGCGACGTTTCTCCTAATTCCCAATTTGATATTGTTTGTCTTGTTACATTAATTTTTTCTCCTAATTGTTCTTGTGAAAGCCCACACTTTTTTCTTAATTCAAAAATTTTTTCACCTAAAGTCATGTTATTTCTCCTTTCAACTACAATTATAAATTATTACTTATAAATAATTCAACCAAATATCTTTGGAATTTTGTCAAAGAGTTTTCTAAATTTTGCTCTTCCATATTGTTCCATTTATTAATGATTCTATAATAATCAATACCTGTATCATTCTTTCTCATAAAAAATATAATTACAGGCACAATACCTAATATACATAAAAATAATAATAAAATTTCAACTTCTACTTTTTCTTGCATACAAACAACCTCTTAATAAAAACTAAAAATTGATAATATTTTAATTCTATTTTCTTAAAGAAAAATACTCTCTTTTGTTATTCCACCATTGTACTATATTTATCCCAATGAGTAATATACGTGAACGTGGACTTATAATATTTCATTTTATAACGTTCATCTATAATAACATAAATACAATAAGTAATAATCATCACTACTAATAAAGCACATAATACAATATTAAACATCATGTCCTTATCCATCGTATGCACCTCCGTAATTTTAAATCCGTCTACTCTTATAATTATTATAACATATTTTGTAACATCTTTATCACAAAAATAAAAAGTTGCAATCTTTTTTGCAACTTTTATATGTTTTTATCAACGTTTCCATTCTAGAACGAAATCCTCTTTTATTATAAAAATTTATTCCTATTTCATTATAGGCAAATACATCAACAATTATATATTCACACTCAACACTCTTAAAATATTTTTCAATCTTATCTATAAGTAATTGTCCTATGCCTTTGTTTCTTGTTTTGTTACTAACTATTAATTCAGTTATTTCACCTCTTCTTGGACATTTATAAACTAAATAATCATATTCATCATACGGAGGAATACATCCCATAATAAGTCCGACAGCTTTGTTATTTTCAATAGCTAAATAGCATTTACCATTATAATTATTTACTTCTTATAAATCTAATAAAGTCATCTTTTCTTTGTATTCAAAATGAATTTGATCGAAATAATATATTCTTCTAATTCTACTAATAAATCTCTTACATCTTCTAAATATTTATCACTATACTCTATAATTTTCATAATTATTCCTTTAATAACCAATTTTTAATTAAAAATAGTAAATATTTAATCAATATTATTACAAATACAATTCCATCATTAATAAATAATAATCGATTTTTTCTCTATCTGGTGTTATATTTAATTCCTTATAAAATTCAGAAATATACTCTTCACCAAAATTTCTTCTTATTGATTTTTCACAAATAGCCAAATCGAACCATTGATCTGCTATTCCACATTCACCAACATCTATAAATCCCGAAAATTCATTATTTAGTGCAAATATATTTGGTAAACTTGTATCGCCATGGGAAAAACATTTTTCTTCATAAAACTTGTTATCATTTAAATATTGTAAAACATTTTCTAAATTTCCATATTTTTTTAAAGTTTTTTCTGATAATTGAGATATATCAATTAATTTATTTTCTACATTTCTTTTAACTAATTGCAATTTATAATCTATTGAAACATCAAAAGGACAATCATCTATATTTACATCTAATATTTTTTTAAATGCATTTGCTATAATTTTTAACCCTAATTTAGGATTTTTAGTATAAGTATCAGAACAAATCATCTCACCTTTTATTGCTTCTGTTATTAAGAACTCAGTTGTATCATTTTCATCATATAAAACAATCTTAGGAACTTCAAGTTTTGCTTCTAACCATTTTAATTTTTTATATTCAGAAGTTAATAATCCCTTTTTGGCAATCTTAAGAAAATATACATTATTCTTTTTTTCTATTCTAACTACTTGAGAATCTGAACATCCTATACTAATTTCATTGATTTTCGCATTAGCTATAAAATCTATAACAATATTTGATAAATTATATTTAAATTCCATTGTATTTCCTCCTATCTTCTTCTTCCCGTTTTCGCAGGTTCAGGAGGAAGTAACTTTTTTGTTTTTTGTTCCTTAAAATAATCATAGTTACCTAAATATTGATGAAAGCATTCATCTTCAATATTAATAACTTTTTCTGCCAATTTGTTAATAAAATACCTATCATGTGAAATAAAGAATAATGTTCCTTGATATTCAGATAACGCCTCTTCCAACATTTCTTTTGTATCTATATCTATATGATTTGTTGGCTCATCCAATATTAAAAGATTTGCCTTTTTTTGTATTAATTCAAATAATTTTAGTCTTACTTTTTCACCACCAGATAATGTACCAACTCTCTTAAATACATTTTCACCATAAAACAAGAATTTCGCAAGCGCTGCTCTTAGATGCGTTTCTGTTCCTTCATAGAATTTTCTTGCCGTTTCTAAAACTGTAGCATTATCGTTTTCAAATTTAATCTCTTGTGGAATATATCCTATACTAACACTACTACCAATTCTAACTTCACCTTGACAAATATTATCCCCATTTAATATAGCTTTTATAAATGTTGATTTACCAGAACCATTTTTTCCCATCAAACATACTTTTTCACCATATTTAATATATAAACTTGCACCATCAAAAATAACTCTATCTCCTAAAATAATGCCTAAATCATCTGCAACTAACACATCTTTACCCGATCTACCTTTAATTTCAAAATCTAATGGCAACTGTTTTTTTGCCTCTGGTCTATCTAATAATTCCATTTTTTCTAATTTTCTCTCAATACAAGCTGCTCTTCTAAAAAATCTAGGATTATCACCTCTTTCTCCCCATTCTTTTAATTTTTTTACAGCAGCTTTCATTGCTTCTATTTGTTTTTGTTGATTTTTATATTCATCAAATTCAGCTAATGCTCTTCTATCGCTTTCTTCTAAAAAGTATGAATAATTACCATGATATACATCCGCCTTACCTCTATCCATTAAAATTGTTTTTGTTGCAACTTTATCCAAGAAATATCTGTCATGCGAACTTATAAATACTGTACCTTTATAATTTGATAAAAATTGTTCAAACCATTCTAATGTATCTATATCTAAATGATTTGTTGGCTCATCTAATAACAATATATCAGGGCTACTTATTATTAAAGATGCTAAATTTACTATTGTTTTTTCTCCTCCTGATAAAGTATTAAAACTTCTGTTTAACATTTCTTCACTAATTTTAAAGCCGTTGCAAATTTTACTAACTTTTTCATCTATTTCATATCCACCTAAATTAGTAAATTTCTCCTGCAATCTTCCATACATATTTAATATACTTTCTATCTTATCAGTCGGTACAGATGCTAATTTTTCTTCATATTCTCTTAATTTTTTTTCCAATTCAAATATATTTTCAAAACTTCTTAATAATATATCCCTAACTGTAACATCATCACTAACTTTTGGAGGCATTTGTGATAGCAAACCAATAGTGGCACCTTTTCTGGTTGAAACTATTCCTTTATCTAAATTTTCTTCACCAGATATTATTCTAAATAAAGTAGTTTTCCCACAACCATTAGGTCCTATTAATGCTATTCTTTCCCCTGTAGTAGCTTCTAATGCAAAGCCATCTAATATTTTTTTGAATCCAAAGCTTTTTTCAGCATTATTTATACTTATTTCTATCATTTTCTCACCTCTTTTATTTCTTTGAACAAAATCATCTATATTATAACATATTTTATTAATTTTAGCATTAATACTATAACATTATAAGTAATTTTCTTAATTCATTTGCTTGAATATCTAAATTAATGCTTCTTGTTCTTAATAAAATAATATTAAAATATTTTTTTTCTTCGCACATTTTTTTACACTTTTTAAACTTATTCAACTCCAATAAATTAATTTCATGTGGAAGTTGATATTCAAGATTAAGTTCCTCTAAAATTTTTAATGCTTGATTAAATTTTTTTTTGTCTTTTATCCAAATAGGAAATCTATGCCATGTATTTTGAATTTCTTCTGACACATCTAAATATTCTATAAAATCATTATTTTCTAACAATTCATAATACTTTCTAGCTGCATTTCTTTGTTCTAAAACAATTTTATTAGCCATCGAAACTAATTTTTTTAAATTTATTTGCTCGCATAGTGGATATGCATATGACAATAATAAATTATCATCTTTTCTACTTAAATTATCACAAAAATCTATATTATCAATCATTTTAAATTCATCAAAAAATAGCCCCCCACCTATTCCATTACTTAATGGTTTTGTTTTTCCAAATGATGTAACAACAATATCACTAAATGTTCCAATTTTATAACTATTACTACCTATATCCCATGCCTGCGCAACATCTTCTATTACTTTTATCCCTAAAGATTTATACTTTAATAAATCTAAATTATTTAATATACCAAATTGATGTACTAACATAATACAATCAATATTATATTTTTTTAGAGTTAAATTAATATCCTCATCTGTTAAGTAAATATTATTTTTCGGTTTAACTATAATTGGATGCATTTTTAATTTTAATATAGTATTAATAATAGAATAACAAACTTCTGAAGAAACCAAAACATTAGCATTTTCATTAAGTAAAATCTTTAATGCTGCCTCTATAGCTAAAGTGCCTGAATATGTTATAACACCGAATTTTTTATTAAAATAACTTGCCAATTCTTTTCCTAATTTTAAATTATTTTCCCTCATTTTTACACCTACAATGATACAAATGCTTATGCATAAAAGAATTATTATTACAATATCCAGAATCTAAAGTGATGATTTCTAAACCAGTTTCTTTAATCAAAAATTCAACTAAACTTGAATTATAATAATAATACTTTTCTTTTTCTACTAACTCTTTTTGTGATTTTTTTAATTTATATTTTATAACAAATTTAATATATTCATCATATCTTTTTGCTGTATAAAATACACTTACTTTATCATCAACCTCACTACAGTATCCTTCAAATATAAATTCATCACATTTTTCTTCTTTACTATTAAAACTTTCAGACATATCAAATATAGCAATAGATGATTTATTCATCAATTCCTTTAACTTTAAAAGCATTTGTTTTAATTTATGTTTATTACAATCAAACTGAATTGTACTATATGGTATTATGATTAAATCATAAAATTCAGATGAATTAAATTTTAAAAAATCTTCATGAATAATTTTGATATTATTACATTTTTCATTTAAAACATTTAATCTTTCTTTATCAAAATCTAAAGCTGTAACATCACAGTAATTTGCTAAAGGAATTGCAACTCTTCCAGTACCAGCACCTACAACAAGTACTTTTTTTGATGAATATTTATCTATTTGTCTTATATAGTAGGGAATATCATCATTTTGACCTTGTAAAGTGTTATAATTATAAAAATCATACATCAAAGCTAATAAATAATTATCATTCATAATTCACCTACTTTTCACCATAATCATATAAATTCAGATATGGTTTATTAAATTTATTCCAATGTAAATTATAAAATCTACTTTGAAATGCACCAAACGAAATATTCCAATTTTCAATTGATTCAAACACTGAACCTTCAAAATCTAAGAATGATACAATATTATTATTAATTAAATACTCCATCATTTTATAGTAAATAAATGAAATTGCTATATCATCTTTTTTTGGTTCATAAAATGAATATAATATATATGCTACATTACTATCCCATGCAATGTGAACTCCTCCTATTACTTCATTATCTTCTTTTGCAACAAAACACATTCCTTTATTTAAAGTTAATGTTGTATTAATATATTTTTTTACCCATTCAGCTGAAGATTCTTCTCCATATTTTTTTTCCCATTTCATTGCTTGTTCTACGTCAAAATACTTCATATCCTTATCAACAACAAATTGAATGTTTTTGGAAAATGCTTTCCTTATATCTTTTTTTCTATCTCTTCCAAATTTTTTATATATTTTTTCAATTCCCTCTCTTAAATCAATCTTATATGTATATCTAACCTCTGGAACAAAATTTGATCTTATAAACGGCATTATATCTATTATTTTGTCATCAATTGAAAAATCCGCCTTTTCATAATTGTTTGTAATATATTCACATAATACTTTTTCTATGTTTCTAAAATATCTTATTTTATGTCTTTCTTCATTTGGAACATTGAAAATAACAGGGCCACCATATGGAATATACATCGTACTTTGGAATATATTTTTTTTATTATCACTATTAAAAATTGGCATAAAACCTTGTAATATATTTTTATCATCATATATTTTTAATATCTTATCACTATTTTTTAACTTTAAAAACCATGAATATGCAAAACAAGTTCCGTTATAACTGTTATCTATTTTTGTATCTATATCTTCAATATCTTCAATATTACCTTCAATTATTTTCATTATTTTTTTCTCCTTTGCAAAGTATAATATGATTTCTTTTTAAAGCTTTATTTTTTAATTTATCATAAGTACTATTTCTTCTTCCCCAGAAGTCTAAATTTAAATTACCACTTAATTCCCAAAGATATTCTATATGATTAAATAAAGCAAAAAAACCTACATATAATTTTCTTCCTTCATTTGAAGCACCCCATTTTACTGCATACCAATAATCATTATCACCTTTAAACATTAATGAATAAGATAATGGACGTTCTTCCAAATCACAAACCACTACTAAACTGATTTTTTCTGGATTTTTTAACATATAAGATAAATACTGTAAATCTTCCCTGTCCAAACTTTTCATGTCAGAGTTTTCATCTTTTTTCCATGAATTATAATCAATCTTCAATACAAAATTCCAAAGATTTAGTATATCTTCATCACAAGAATTATGAAATATATATTTATGATTATTTTTTTTATAATAACTATAATTTCTTTTAATTTGTGAATGTTTAGATTTTAAAAAATAATTATAAGGTAAATCTTCTAACAACAAGATAGGAGCATCCCAACTATCTATATAATCAATTTTACAAATTTTATCATTATCCAAGTCATTAATTTTTTTAATCATACTATCATTCAAATAAGAAAATCTAATTTGACAATTATCGTTTATTAATTCCATTATCTTTTTAAATTCAAAATCATTAATATCAAAATCAAAAAAATTTTGGCATATATATAAATTGTTATTTTTTATTAATGTAATTTTTCCAATTTTAATAATTTTATCCGGAGAATATCTTAAAATTAGTGCATTATTCCAATCTTCTGAAATACTAAAATTCATTTTCATATTCCTTTAATATATTTACAATATATTTTATATGTTTTCTTTTTAAACTACCAGATAGATTAAACCATGCAACTCTTCTAAATAAATCTTCAGCCTTTAAACATTTATTATCAACATAATTAGAAATATTATATGGATAATTAGAATTATGCCATGATTGTTTTTTTACAAAAGTATCATATTTATTTATTAAATTACTACAATAAAGATTAAACCCAATTCCCTTATTATTCATAAAATTAATAAATTTATTACATTCTTCAGCACTTTGAAATTCAAACGATAAATTTGTGTGAACATTTTTTGATCCTTTTATATTCTTTCTAATATTATAAAAATTAGTATTAATATTATTAACTATATAATTATATACATTTTCTTGTTTTAAAAGTATTTTATCTATTTTTTTTAACTGTTCATTTGCAATTGCACTTTGTATTTCAGTTAATTTAAAATTCTCACCAAAAATTGTTTTTCCATTTTCCCATGTTGGATAATCACATCCCACTCTATATCCACCATTATCATGATACATTTTTGCTTTTAAGTATATTTTTTTATCATTTGTTGCTAAAAAACCGCCTTCGCCACATGTAATAGTTTTTCCTGCTTGCAAACTAAATGCTCCACAGTTACCAAATGTTCCGGCTTTCTTTCCATCTACTTCTGCACCTAAAGCTTGTGCTGTATCTTCTATTACTATTAAATTATATTTTTTAGCAATTTTTAATATTTGTTTCATATCACAAATTTGACCTTGCATATGTATAGCCAGAATAGCTTTTGTTCTTTCGGTTATATTGCTTTCAATAGCTTTTGGAGATATATTCATTGTTTCATCTATATCTACAAATTTAGGAACAGCACCACATGAAAGTACACTGCTTGCCGATGCAATAAATGTAAATGGTGACATAATAACTTCATCTCCAGGGCCTATATTATTTGCTATACAGCATAGTTTAATTGCTGCTGCGCCATTAGAACATGCAAGTACATATTTTACTCCTAAATACTCTGCCATGTTTTTTTCAAATTCATCTGTTTTAAATAACAAATTAGGTCCATGATACCTAAATAAGCTTTTACTTTTTAATACTTTTTTTGCTGCCTTTATTTCTTCCTTGCCTATATAATGTGTACCTAAAAAAGGATCATTTGGTATCTTCATTAATTTCACCTCCATATAAATCATCAAATATTATTTTAGCAATCTTTTTACTTGCATTTTGTTCCAAACTATCAATATATTTGTATCTTCTTTCAAAAAAAACATTTTGATTAGAACTTAAAAATTTATTTATTTTCATTGAAATAATATTACGATAATCTTCTTCTAAATAATGTTTAATATTTGAAACAACCATATTAACACCTGTTTCTTCATCTAAAAATTGAGGTATCTCTTTATAAAATTTAAAATTAGACCAATTTATAATTTCAAACCCTAAATTTTCTTTAGAATAATAATCTAATTGCAATAATTGACTATAATTTATTGGTGGTAAAAATAAAATATTTTTATTTTTACCAACTGATTCTATAAAATTTCCTAACCCAGAAGCTAAAATGCAATATTCAGACTCTTCCATTTCTTTTAAATAATCTTCATGTATCAAAGTTTTAATTTTAATTTTTTTATTTTCTTTTTCTAAAACAATTTCTTTTAATACTCCACTACCACCGCAAATCAATATAGAATCAAATCTATCTGGAGAAATATTTGATAATATATCATTGATAATTTTATTATAAAATTTAGTAATTAAATTATATTCTAATAAGAAAGATTCTGCACCACCTATATTTATTATTAACTGATTTTTAGTTGAACAATTTTTTTTATCAAAATTTCTTACTGGGCCAACAAATATAGGATTAACTATATTCCTTCCAATTCTATTAAAATTATCTTTACATGGAATTGTTTCAGAAATAAAAAATTTTCTTACATTATTTAAACCTTCGGGAATTTTATCCCACATCCACATTAAATTATCAATATAATATGTATTTTTTATACCATTATTAAGAGCAAAGATTGCTCCGTTTACATTTTCTGATGATAATAACATATCGTACTTTTTAAATATATCAATATTTTTTTCTAAATCTTTATTATCAAAAGTATCACAAATATATAATTTGTCAAAAAAACCACTCATTTTAGCTTGTTCTAATGCAATTCCAGAACCTATAAAGTCTAATTTTAAATTTGAATGATTTTTCAATTCTTTTACAACATTTAAACCTGTAGTTATGGGACCATAGCCAAAACTTTCTGCTGATACTAAAATTCTCATTATTTTCTCCTTTTCACTTTTAAATAGCATTTATTAAACTGACAATTTGCTTCATCACATTTTAATTTGCAAGTTAATTCACTATTTAATAATTTTTTCTTTAATTCTTTTCTCTTATCTCCATACCAAATTTCTTCAAATGATTCATTTTTTAATTCCCCAATTTTATATATTTTTCTATCTCTATGAATACTGCAATCACATGGATATACATAACCTGTAGGAGAATCTACAAATGCACAAAAGCTTGGATAAACGCATCTAAGATCTTTATTTGATTTCCTATCCCCAAAGCAATTAACATTTTTACAAAAAAAGTCAATATTATCAGACAAAAATTGAATATTATTTTGTTTTGCCATATCATAATATCCTTGTAAATTATTATTATAATTCACTATTTGTTCATCAGTAAAAAACAATTCATCGCAATCTTTTATTACTATAGGATTAATATAGTCAAAATTATATTTATTTTTTAAATTTATAAAATCACCAAAATAATCTATATTTTTTTTATTTAAAACATGATTAATAATAATTTTTACATTTGGAAGATATTTTTTTATTAAATTAATATTGGATGTAACTTTATTCCAGATTCCATTCACACCTCTTAAATCATCATGGATTTGTGCAATATGACTGTCAACAGAAAAGAATATTGCATTTATATTATAATTAGACAATTTTTTTATTTTATCTTCATTTAAATTTAACCCATTAGATATAAGATTTATAAAAATCCCTTTTTTAGTACAATATTCTAAATACTCAAATATATCATCATTAACAAATGGTTCTCCACCACCTGTAAAATGTATATATTTTGTACCTAATTTATGCAGTTCATCTATTAATCTTATTATATCTATATTACATTTTTTCTCTTTATTAGTTCTAACATCACAAAACACACAATTAGCATTACATAAATTTGATAAAGATATATAAACATAGTATGGTTTATCATAATAATTTATTAATTCTGTTGGCTTTTCTTTAATTAACTTCAAATACATTTAAACCTCTCCTCTTATAATTAATTCTTCATCTATAATTTCAAGAATTTTATCTAACATTACATCATCTAAAAAGTTATTACACTTATGATATTTTGTTGTAGTTAAAACATTTAAACCCATTAATACTGGAGAATATTCAAAATTATCTTCAATAAGTATATGCATCTTCTTTTTTAAAGTCGATGCCCATCCAAGTTCGACATGAACTCCTCCTGATATTCCTCTAGATTTTGTATTTCCAGGTATAACTATTAATATATCACTGTTCTTTACACCATCAAAATCACTTTTAGTACATTCTTCTGGCCCTTTATGATCTATCCCCCAATTTTCTCTTTTTATAGCAAGATAATATTCACAATTTCTTTCTTCTATTGCTTTAATTAGCTTATTAAAAAAAGCCTTATATTCATCTTTAACTTCATAATTTTCTTCATCACAAATTCCAGTAAACGGACAAGATATAAATATTTTCATAAATTCCTCCCTATTATTTCATTCCTTTAAAATATTTTTTCTTTTCAAGTATTTTATTTGTTAAACTAGTTTCTTCTATACATAAATTATTATTAATTCCGCAGCCTATCATTCTACCATCAGAATTAATAATTCTATGAAAATCACTTCCAACAGAATATAACAAATTATATTTATCAACAATACTTTTTAAATACATAGAATCTTCAATAGAACAATCAGATTGAAATATTTCTATTCCATCAATACCAGTATCAATTAATTTTAATATTATTTCAGTTATTTCGTTTTTTTGAAATCCGTAAGCCATTGGATGTGCCAAAATTGCATAACCACCTGACATTTTAATTGCATTTATAACGTCAATTACGTTTAATTCATAATCATTACCATAACTAAATCTATTTTCTTTAAAATGTTTTTTTAAAGTTAATATTGTTTCTTTATCAACTTTTCCATCTTCTAAACACTTTATTACTTCTCTATCAAACCAACAATATCTTCCCATATCAAGTTTTGAAATCTCCTCGTCAGGTACTTTTTTAATTTTACTTTTTATATAATCTAAAACATCAATATGTGCATAAATTCTTTTTTGTTTCATTTCTTCTAACAATTTTAAAATGTAAAATGAATTAGTTTCAAAACCATAACCTAAAATATGTAATTTTCTTCTTTTACCATTAATATTTATGTATGTTGAAAATTCTACACCATTTATACCATTCATATTTTTTAATAGATTTAATTTAAATTCATTAATACCATCAATAGTATCATGATCACAAATTGAGATAAAAGAAGTTTGATTTTCAAAAGCTATATTTATTATTTCAGTTGGATTAAATACACCATCAGATTTATTTGTATGAATATGTAAATCAACATATCCTTTTTTACTTTCCATAATAAACCACCCAAATATAATTATAAATTATAAAAATATTAATTACCAATACTGTTTTGTTATACTATATAAGTTCTAATTATAATAAAAAAAATTTTAAAAATTTTCATTTTAAAATTTTTTTTTTAATTGTAATTTCAACCGCACCATTTAATATAAGTTTATCAAATATTATTTTTTAGTCAATTTTTTTATTTCGTTTGTTATAGTTTTTGAAATTTTATTCTGTTTTTTTGTCAATGACACTTGTGTTTATT
>JAFQQE010000006.1 GCA_017411405.1 Bacilli bacterium
CCTGAGCCAGGATCAAACTCTCAATAAAAATATATAAATTTTATATCAGAATTGATACTAGCTATTTACTCAAATTAATTTTTACTTAGTTTTCAAAGATCATTTCAGCACTTTTTCGTCAAGTGCATTAGTAATATATCAAATTTATTTTTTTATGTCAAGTAATAAATTTAATTTTTTTTGAATTTGATATATACTTTATCTTGTGCCCTTTTTGCAAGCACAAATAAGATATTACTATATAAAAAAAAGAAAATCAAGTGTTTTTTTTATTTTTTTTAATTTTCTTCATTATTTTTTATTTCTAAATATTTTTCATAATATTTATCTATATCTTTTTTATTGAATGGTAATTCGTTACCTTGTTCCATATTAATTAAATTTGTTAATTCATTTTTCAATATTTTATCCATTTCTTTTGGATAACGCATAATCTTACTATGATAATTATACTCATTTCTATCCAATACTTTAAAAGCTCCATCTGGAAATACTCTTAAGTCTAAATCATAATCTATATATTTAATTATTTTTTCATCTATAAGAAATGGTGATGCAATATTACAATAATAAAATAGTCCATATTTTTTTAATTGCGCTATTATATTAAACCATCTTTTTTTATAAAAGAACATTATTGCTGGTTCTTTTGTTTTATGAGTTGCTCCATTACTTTCTGTAACTTTAGTTTTATAATTACCACATACTATATAATCATCAGTTACATCCAATATAGTTGCTTCATCCCATTTTCTATGAATTTTCCCATTGTGTTTATAACAATGTATTTCATATACGTCTCCTATTTTTAATTCTTCATTCATATTAATTCCTCTTCACTTGTGTTTATTATACAACATAAAACATAAAAAAACAAAAAAATCATTTTACTTTTTTGTTTATCTATATTTTTATTTACATTTTTTATAAATTAATTTTAAATGTTCTAAATTTAAACTATCTTTAGATAATATTATTCCATCTATATTTTTAATTTTTTTTACTTTATCAATATTATTTATATTTACTCCTCCTCCATATATTAATTTAATATCTTTATTATATTTGTTTTTAATATAATTTCTAATATAATTAATATTTTCTTCTACTTTTTCTAAATCTGGATTGACTTTTCCAATATTTTCAATAGGTTCATATATAAATAATATTTCTTTATTATTGTATTTATTTAAAATTAAATCTATTTCTTTATTTATTATCTCATTATCGTTTTGTTCTCCAATACAATATAGTGGTGTAATGTTATTTTCAACGCAATTATTTAATTTAATTAGTGTAGTTTCTTCTGTTTCTTTATTATATATTTTTCTTTCACTGTGTCCAATCAAACAATATTTTACTTTTATACTTTTTAGTTGTTCTCCATTAACTTCTCCCGTTCTTGAAGTATCTATAAATTCGCTTATATCTTGACTACCTAAAATGTATTTACCTTTTTTGAATAGCGCCATATAACAAAGAGAAGGTAAAACTATAACTTCCATATTTCTTATTGTTTTTTCATATTTTTTTATTTCTTCATAAGTTAAGTTTGATTTATGATTAAGTATTATTAACATTTAATCCTCCAATGCTTTTAATGTTTTATCTATAATAAACTCTAAAGTGGCTCCACCACCAGTTGATTTAAAATAGAACGATTTTTCAAATCCTAATTTGTTAGTTGCAGAAACTGCATCTCCACCTCCAACAAATACTTTGGTATTGCTATTTTCTAATATTTCGAATATTTTTTTTGTACCATTTTTAAATCTGTCATCTTCATATAATCCTACTGTTCCATTTATAAATATTGTTTTAGACGATTCTATTATTTCTTTATATTTTATTATACTTTCTTCACCGATATCATATATAATATCGTTGTTTTCTATTGCGTTATTCTTTCTATAAAATTTTTCACCATTATTTTCAACAAATGAATCTATTGGCACAACTATTTTATCTTTATAATTAATTATCAACTCTTTTATTTCTTCTATATTTTCAAGGCTTACTAATGAAGTACCAACATTATATCCCATTGCATATAAAAATGTATTTGCGATACCTCCACCCACTATTAATTTATCACAATTTTTCAACATTTCTTTTATTAATTTTAATTTATCTTCTACTTTAGCACCACCCATTATAACAGTAAATGGTTTTTCTGGGTTGTTTATAAGTTCATTTAATTTGGTAACCTCTTCGTTAATTAAAAATCCATAAGCAGATGGTATATATTTTTTTATTCCATATGTTGATGCATGTTTTCTATGACTAGAACCAAATGCATCATTAATATAAAATTCTCCTAAAGAAGCCCAGTATTTTGATAATTCATCATTAGATGTGCTTTCTAACTTTTCTGGATAATCTTCATGACGAGTATTTTCCATAATTAATATTTCTCTTGGTTTTAAATTATTCACAATATTCTCTAATTCGTCACCTTTAGTATTTTTAGAAAAATATATATTTGCATTTATAAGTTCTTTAAATCTTAAATATACAGGATATAGTGTGTGTTTTGTTTTATCTTCTTCACTTTTTACCTTACCTAAATGACTCATTATTATAATACTATTATTTTTATCTAACAAATAATTTATTGTTTTTACACTTTTTATTATCTTGGTATCATCAATTATATTGTTATTTTTTATTGTTACATTTAAATCGCACCTTAGTATTACTCTTTTATTTTTTATTTCTATGTTTTCTATATATTCCATTATTATCACCATTTTTATTATATATTATAAAAAAAAGAAATACAAGTAATGCATTTCTAATAATTAATTATATCTTCAATTGTAATTTCATCTTTGTAACTATTATATTTTTTTTGTGCTTTATTTACTAAATTTATCCAATGTTTACTTGCTACTTTATTACCATTTTCATCAAAAGTAGGACAATATACTTTGCCTATTGATTGAAGGGTTATTAATCCTTTACCATAATAGTTTTTTGATAACATTCTAACGTATTTTAAAACACCTAATTCTATATTATCATGTTTTATAAGGCCTTTTGAAGTCATTCCACCATATATATTATTTTTCTTTAACATATATTTAACTTTATAATAACCACTTTCAGCAGCACCAATACTTAATGCTACACTTCTATCAACATTAGTATATATATTTGTATAATACATTATCAATTTTTCAACATAATCTGCCCCACCAGTATACGGCGCCAGCTTCTTATTTCTATTTTCTGGGTAACTTTCTACTAAATAGTAAAAATATTCGACTATTCCATATTCTTTTGTATCAAAAATTTTTAATGTATTATCTTTATTTTTTATAGAACCAATATTTGTAGGCTCTATTTCTTTAACATCTTTATTAATTTCTATTAAATTTTGTTTTATAAATTCAATATCAAACCCAAATATTTCAGAAAAGAAAGTTAGTGTTTTTATATTTTCTTTTATATAATAATTTATATCTTTTTCTATGATTCTTGGTGAATCATATTTTTTATTTTCATTTTCTATAAAATCAATTTTATTTAATTTTAATAATTCTTTTTTCAGCATCGGTTTCAGGGGTACAACATCTTCTACTTCGACATTTACCTCTTTATCATTATTAGTTAAAGCACTTACTCTATTTATTGTTATAACAAATATTGTCAACAATACTAGACAACATATAATATGTATTAAAGCTTTATTAGAAGCTTTTTCTTTTTTCATTTCGTTCTCCTCCCCAGTCGAACTTCTTAATGTTATCATAATAATTATGTGTTGTCAAATGACATTCTTATTCATTTTTTTATAAAAAAAAGGTAATTCTATGCGATTACCTTATATTTTATAGTTATAATCAGTAGGAATTTCTAATTTTATTCCTGCAAATAAACTTGTGTCATTAGCTAATTCTTTAACTGTTTCAAAATCATTACTTATACCATTTGAAACTAAATATTTATCAATTTCTTCTTTATTAAAATAATATATTGCTTCCCAATTTGATGCACTTGGATAAACTTTCTCAGCTATATTAACTAGTGATTCTCCTTCTGATAGAACATATGATACAGATCCTATTTCTTCACTCTCTTTAGAATCTTCAATATTTTCTTCTACTTCTGGTTCAACAACTGTTTTTTCATTTTCTTCTTTTATATCTTCTTCTACTTTTTCTTCAATTACTTCTTCAGTATCATCTATTAAAGATATTTCATCTTTAATATCTTCTTCTATTTCAGGTTCAGTAGTTTCTTCTACTACTTCGTTGTATTCTTCTTGTTCTTCACAATCACATTCACATGCACATTCGCATTCACAATCAAAGATGTTTTCATCTGGAACACATGTACAATTTTGTTTAATGTCTAATTCTTCTAAAAGATTTTCAATATCTGTATAAGCTAAATCTAAATCAAAACTTATAGAATTTGGAAATGCTTCAATTATACTATTTTTTCTATTAGTTAATTTTTCTATTTCTATTTCTCTATTTTTAATTTTCTTTTGACAGAATTCAATATTTTCTCTAATAGGTAAGTCTAACCCTTCAATAACTGTGTTAAATTCTTTAGTTAATTCGTCTAAGTCTTTTGAAATGTCTTCTTTATTGTAATTAGGAATATTGAAATCGAAATCGCTATTTTTAGCAATTAGATATTCTTTTTCTATCAATAATGGAGTATTATCACTAATTAAACCATTCAATATTTCATTTAGGTCATTTATTCTTACATTGTTATTTTCTATTTCGTTTTGACATTCAATAACTTTAGAAGGATCATTTGTTTCAAAAATTTCTTTTTTTAATTCTTCTTGACGACTTTCTAATTCATTTACTTTATCTTGGAATTCATTGATACGATTTTCATTTTCTTCTATTATTATAGATAGTTCAGAAATTCTATCATTTTCTCCAGTCATATTAGATAATATTTTTTTATATTTATCTAACTTTCCTATATAATCTTCTTTAATTCCTTCGTTTTCCAATGTATTTATTATATTATTTTTTTGTTCATTTATTTCATTATTATAATTATTGATTGCATTATCACATTTTTTTATTTGATTTAAAGCTAGAATATTTTCTAGAGCTTCTTTTTCTATTATATTACCAAATAATAATTCATTCATATACTTATTCCTCTCTATTCTAAGTGTATTATACCACAATTTTTTTATTTTTCAAGTTTTATTATTCTTTTTTTTTAATTTAGAATAAATAATACTTTTTTTACTCATAATAGTATAGGAGGGATTATATGAAAAGTGTACCAAATATAATAAGTACTAAAGATTTATCATATATGGAAGATATGTTAAATTGGAATTTTGTTTTAATTAAAAAAATAAATAATTACTTAAGTGTTGTAGATGATGAAGATGTTATTTATACATTAGATAAAGCTAATAAAGATTTGTTGAAAAATTATAATGATATCTTAAGCACTTTAGAATAGGAGATTTTTATGGGAGAAAAAATAAAAAATACTAAAGTATCTCTTATAAAGGGATACGAACTTAATGACTCAGATATTTTAAATGATGTTTTATTGAGTTATAAACATTTAGTTAGTAGTTATGCTATTGCTTTAAATGAGGCGAGTAATAAAAATATTTATAAGTTGTTTTTTAATCTTTTAGAATCAAGTAGTAAAATGCAAGCTGAATTGTTTGAACTAGCTTTTAAAAAAGGTTGGTATCAATTAGAAACAGCAGATGAAAATAAAATAGAAAATACATACAATAAATTCAGTAAATGCTTTAAAGAATTTTATGAAAAAAAATAAACATCAAAACTGATGTTTTTTTTTGTTGTTCCATTTATCTTCTTTATTTGCAGAAATAATTAAACCAACTAGAGCACTAGAAGATATTAAAAAGAAGATTATTCTAGTTGTTATAGAATGTATTATTAGGTATTGTAAATCGCTAAATATTTCATTAAATTGTGGATATATTATAAAATAATCAATTAAGCATCCTAAAAAATAACTCAATAATCTTATCATTGAAACTATAAGACTTTCTTTTAAAGTTGTTTTTCTATATAGAAATATTTCTAGTATGATAAATGTTATTAATGTTAATATTATAATAGTTACGATATTTTTGGTATTATTACTCAAATAAAAGACTGGAATTTTACATAATATATTGCGATTTATTAAGCCTAATAAGAACGCATATATTATTAAAGTTATTTTCATAAAATCACCTACAAAAAGAATTATAATAAAAGTAAACAAAAAAAACAAGTCGTTGACTTGTAATTTCTAAATGGCGCCTGTTATAGGACTCGAACCTATGACCTAACGGTTAACAGCCGTGCGCTCTACCGACTGAGCTAAACAGGCAAAATATTGGAGCGGGTGATGGGAATCGAACCCACGTTATCAGCTTGGAAGGCTGAAGCTCTACCATTAAACTACACCCGCAATTCAGTAGGCAATTTAAATTATACCATACTGATTTAAAATTGCAATACTTTTTTTTGATTTTTTAAAATTTTTTCTATTTTTTTAATAAACTTAAGGATACTTTATGTTTTTCTAGTGAAATTTCATCTACAAAACATGTAATTATATCTCCTACAGATACTATTTCATTGGGATCACTAACGAATTTTTCACTCATTTTTGATATATGTAATAGACCGTCATCATGTAATCCAATATCTATAAAAGCTCCGAATGATGCTACATTTCTAACAGTTCCTTTTAATTCCATTCCAATACGTAAATCTTCTATAGTTAATATATTACTTTTTAATATAGGCGGTTCTATTTCAGAACGAGGGTCTAATCCTGGATTTAGTAATTCTTTTAATATATCTGATATTGTATAACTGTCAGCATTTAATTTTTTAGATAATTCTTCTACATTTACTTTTTTTATTTTATCTTTAAAATCATTTGTATTAATATCTTTAATATTTAATTCTAAAATATTGAGTAGATTATTTGTTAATTCATATGATTCTGGATGTATTCCTGTATTATCTAATAGATTTTCTCCATTATTTATTCTTAAGAAACCAACTGCTTGTTCATATATTTTATCTGTTAATCCTACTTTTTTTAATTCTTCTCTATTTTTTATTATATTTTTTTCTTTGTATTTTGTTATTTTATTAATTATTGTAGTTGTAAGACCTGATACATATTTTAATATACTTGGTGAGGCTGTATTTATATTAACTCCTACTTCATTAACTATTTTTGATACTGTGAAATCAAGATTTTCTGTTAATTTTTTTTGGTCTACGTCATGTTGATATTCTCCAATACCAATACTTTTGGGATCTATTTTTACAAGTTCACTTAATGGATCTTGTACTCGTCTACCTATACTTACAGCACTTCTTTCTTGTACTTCAAAATCAGGAAATTCTTTTTGTGCTAATTTGGATGCTGAATATACTGATGCTCCTGCTTCTGATACTATTATATAATATACATCTTTTAAATCTTTACAAATTGATGCTACTAATTCTTCACTTTCTCTTGATGCTGTACCATTACCTATTGCAATTAAATTTAAATTGTACTTTCTTATTAATTCTTTAATTTTTTTAATTGCTCCTTCACGATCGTTTTTTGGCTCATGCGGATAAATTACATCTATGTGCATTACATTACCTTGTTCATCAAGACATGCTAATTTGCATCCAGTTCTAAATGCCGGATCAAAGCCTAGTACTCTATATCCTTTTAATGGTCTTGTCATTAGAAGATTTTCTAAATTGACTCCAAAAACTTCAATTGCCTTGTCACTTGCTAATTCAGTTAATTCTGCTCTTATTTCTCTTTCAACACTAGGCAAAATTAGTCTTTTTAAAGAATCTTTTATTGCATTAATTACAATGCTTACTACAAAAGAATCTTTATTTTTTATAATCTTTGCACTTAAAAAATCAACGATTTCATCTTTATTATACTCTAAAGATATATTAATTATACCTTCTTTTTCTCCTCTATTAATTGCTAATGTTCTATAACTTTTCATATATTTGATTTTATCTTTAAAATCATAGTAAATTTCATAAGTTTTATTTTCATCAGTAGCATTTTTCTTTATACTACTTTCTATAAATCCAGTATTCCAAATTTTATTTCTTATATATTTTCTATAATATGCATTATCACTTATCCATTCTGCTATAATATATCCTGCATTTTCTATACATATATTAGTATCATATTCATAAGGTTTACATAAATTTTCTATACTTCCTTCAGTAGGAAAAGACATTATTTTTTTTGCTAAAGGTTCTAATCCCATTTTAATAGCTTCACTAGCTTTTGTTTTTTTCTTTTCTTTAAATGGTCTATATAAGTCTTCTACTTCTGTTAGTTTTTCGCAATTTAAAATACTGTTTTTTAATTCATCTGTTAACAATCCTTTTTCATCTATTAATCTTATTACAGTTTCTTTTCTTTCTAGTAAATTATTATAATATGTGTATTCTTTTTCTATTTCGTTGATTTGATTTTCATCTAATGCACCAGTTGCTTCTTTTCTATATCTTGCTATAAAAGGTATAGTACATCCTTCGCTTAATAATTTTAATACTGTTTCAATTTGACTTTTTTTAATATTTAATTTTTCCACTAATTCATTTATTACAATTTCATTCATTTTTTTACTCCTCTAAATAAAAAGAACTATACTATTTAATATAGTTTTTTTATTTCTATTATATCATCTTTTGATTCATAGTATCCTATATTTATTGTATTTCCATTTTCTATAAAAGGTAATTTTTCACTTACATTTATTGATGCTTTATATTTCTTATCTAACTCATCCATGAAATAATAATATGTATTACCTGATTTTACTACAGTGGAAATATTCTTTATTGTTATTTCTTTTGTAATAAGTATATCTTCTTTTATTTCTTCGTCTAATGTATTTAAATAATTTTGAGCAGCCACTTCTATGCCTTTGCTAGCATCAGTAACAACAACTTTTTGATAATCTTTTACATCAACAAAACCATACATTTTAACTAATCCAGCTGCATCTTTTAGACTTACTAGATATGTTGGATTATTATTAAGATTTATTAATAACGGAAATGTTGAATTGTATTTCATTTGTTGTACTTGACCTTCAGCTGATTTCATGGCACTATATTCTTCTGCTCCTGGAACACTATAGAATATAGTTTCTCCAGTTCTCATATTAGTTAGTATAAATCCTAAGTTTGATTCATCCGCTAAAACAGAAGTTATTCCAGTATACATATATATATCATCATTCATTGCCAAATAATTATATCCTTCTGTTGTATTAACTACATTTTTTTGTCCAAATATACTATTAAAGAATCCACCTTTATATGTGCCCCAATCATCAACTTGTTCAATAATTAGATTTGCATCATAAGCATTATCTATCCAAGTTGGAACTTCGTTTATATTGTATTTTGAAGTTTCACCTGTTACAGGATCTAATACTACTACTCCTACAATTTTAGTTTTAAGACCTACTCCTGTATATTTCTTTATAGGTGTAATCCAATAAGGATTTCCTTCATTATCTATTTCAAACTTACTTTCACCAAATATTGTTGTAGGGAATTCAAATCTTAATTTTCTTTTTAAATTTTCATTAAAGAAAGCACTTGGCATATATTTCATACCTTTTTCTGTTTTAATTAATTTAGATTCACCATTTACTGAATTAACAGTTATATAGGCTTTTATTCCTTCTTTTCTATTAGATATCCATTTTATTATATCTGCATATTCTAATGATGTTACTCTTATTATGTCATTATTATAATTAATTTGTGTATATCCATTTGATACATAAAATTGACTTACTAAATCACTCATTTGTCCCATTACTCTATCACCAAGTTTTTCACTTGAATCTCTATCTAATAATGGTAAAGAGTTAAAATCAACTTTTTCAACATCTTCTGTAAAATTACCGTCTTCATTAATAGTAATTCTATTAGAATAACTTTTTGCATTAAATAATGGAGAACAAATAAAATTAGTTATACTTATTCCAGCTATAATAACAATTATTAAACCAATAATTATTACTACACTTAGTGAATAGTCTTTTAATCTTTTTTTATTAAATATTGTTTTTAGTCCTCCGGTAAAATTATTTAATGTTAAGAGTCCAACTAATATTGCTAGTGAGAAAACTATAAAACTCCAAAATGCACTACTAGTAATATTTATTGGTGGTAATACTAAGTAATAATAACATGACATTACTATTGCTTGTATTAAAATTATTAATAATATTCTTTTTTTCATATAATCACCTCTATTTAATTATATCAAAATATTTGTATTTTCTCTACAATTTGTGTTAAAATACTTTGCGTGATGTAATATGTTTAAAAATACTATTGATAATAAAAGATATTATACTTTAAATTGTTTTTATAAAAATAAGTTCAATTGTAAGGTTTGTAAAATAAGTTTGAATGCAGGTTTTAGTTGTCCTAATATAGATGGAACAGTAGGTTATGGAGGATGCATATTTTGTTCTAAATTAGGCAGTGGTGATTTTGCCGGAGATAAATCTTTAGATTTAGTTAGTCAATTTAATCAAGTAAAAGATATGATGAATAAAAAATGGCCAGATACTAAATATATAGGATATTTTCAAGCTAATACAAATACGTACGCTGAAGTTGAAACTTTAAAAAATTATTATGAAACGATTTTAAATTTAGATAATGTAGTTGGTTTAAATATTGCAACTAGACCAGATGCAATAAGTGATGAAATTTTAGATTATTTATCTGAATTAAATAAAAAAACTTTTTTAACTGTTGAATTAGGGTTACAAAGTATACATGATAAAACCTTAAAATATATTAATCGTGGTCATAACTTAAAATGTTTTGTAGATTGTTTTAAAAAATTAAAAAACCACAACATAAATGTTGTGGTACATATAATAAATGGATTACCTTATGAAACAAAAGATATGATGATAGAAACTGTTAAGTATTTAAATGATTTAGGTATAGACGGAATTAAAATTCATATGTTACATATATTAAAAAATACTAAATTATCTCAATTATATGAAAAAGAAAACTTTCATGTGCTTACTAAAGAAGAATATATAGATATTGTTATTAATCAATTAGAGCATTTAAATGAAGATGTTGTAATACATAGAATTACAGGAGACCCTGATATTAAAGATTTAATTGAACCTAATTGGCTTACTAAGAAATTTTGTGTATTAAATGACATTGATAAAGAAATGGTTAGAAGAAATACTTATCAAGGTATAAATATTAAATAAAAAACTCTTATTGTAATCAATGAGAGTTTTTATATTTATTAAATTCTTCTTTTTTTATTGAATAAACCACTAAATTTTCTATTTTGTTATTTCTTCTATTTAAAGCTCTATTTCTTAATTCGCATTCTTTAATCATTCCTGATTTTTCCATTACTTTACCACTTGCTACATTACTAGCATGATGTTTAGCTTCTATTAAATACATTTCACATTCTTCAAATAAAAATTCAATAACTTTATTCAAAGCTTCTGTTGTATAACCTTTATTCCAAAATTTCGAACCAATACAATATCCTATTTCACATATGCTTGTTATTTTATTCAATTTTACTACGTTTATTCCACCTATAACTTCATGATTTTCTTTTAGTTCTATTATCCAATTGAATTTATCATCACTGTACTCATTTATCCATGCAGAAATTATAGATTTTGTACATTCTATATTTTCGTGAATTTCCCAGGGTAAATATATATTACAATTAGGATCACTTCCCCAATTTTTATACATACCTTCAGCATCTTGTATTTTATATTTTCTTAATATTAATCTTTTGGTTTCTAAAGTTTTTGTACCTATTTCTTTCATTTTTTATTCCTATATATCTGTTAAATCAACATTTTCAGCTTCTAACATATCTTTGAAATCAATTTTAAATTTCTCTAAATCTTTTGCTTTTGCATCTGGATATATATTATTTGCATTTACTATGGCTTTATATATGTGTTTCATTTTTACTTCTTTTGCATTTTCAAATACGGCATAACTAAATGCACTTGATATTATTGTTAAACATATATCTGGATATCTACTAGCTACTTCGTATACTCTTTTATATTCACTTGTCATAAATACAATAAATTTAAATATTTTTTCTTTTTGGAAATCTGTATAATTTAATTTTACTCCTAATTGTTTCTCAAATTTAGGATATGTTCCCATAAGTATTTTTACAACTGTATCGTCATCAGCTTCAGCAATATCTATTTTTATAAATCTTCTTAAGAAAGCTCTATCTCTTAAAATATAAGTCTCATATTCTTCAGTTGTAGTAGCACCAATCATTTTTATAGTTCCTCTATCTAATGCTGGTTTTAACATATTTGCAAAATCTATATTATTATTGCTAGTTGCTTTATTTACTAATAAATGAACTTCATCAATGAATAGTATAGTATTAGTAGATTCTTTTAATTCTTGAATTAAGAGTTCTAATCTATTTTCACTTTGTGTTCCAGATACTGAACTTCCTAAAAGTGAAGTTATATTAATTTTTACAATTTTCCAGTTCTTTAATGCATCTGGTACTAATCCATTTTGAATTCTATACCCTAATCCTTCAACTAAAGCAGTTTTACCTATACCAGGTTTACCAACTAGTATTGCTCCTTTATCAGGAGTTAATAATGCAAGTATCATTTTGTTAATTTCTTCTTCTCTTCCAATAGCTGGATTAGTTATAAACATTTTGTTAGATAAATCTTCACCATAGTTTTTTATTATACTAAATTTATTATTATCTGTTAATTCTAATTCTTCTATAAGTTCATTAGAAGGAATATCTAAAACTTCAATAGGTTCATTATTCATAAAAATACACCTCTTCGAATATAATTATAACATAAATATATTTATCTTAGAATAGAAAGAGTGAAAAAATGATAATAGAAATTTTAGGTTTAGTATTTTGTATAATTGTTGGTACTATTGGACACTTTCTATACGAATGGTCTAATTATAATAATATTGTAGGTTTTTTCTTTTCAAAAAATGAAAATGTTTGGGAACATATGAAATTAGGTATAACTCCAATTATAATGTGGACAATTATTGAGTTATTAACATTTAATTTTAATAATTTGTTTTTTGCAAAGTTTTCAAGTATAGTAACCTTTTCAGTTTCCTTAATGGTATTATATTATAGTTATAAAAAAGTCATTAAAAAAAATATCCTGTTTTTAGATATTTTAATATTTTATATAAGCATTACTTTATCAAGTTATGTTTCTATTAAATTACTTATGTTACCAGGTATAACATTTATTAATTTTCTTAGTTTTATAGGTATGCTTTTTATTATTTATTTATATTTTAAATTCAATAAAAATACTCCTAATTGGTTTATTTTTAAAAATCCTAATTAAATTTTATTAATCTTTTACTATTGCCGCCTAGTACTTCATAACAATCATGTGTTACAAAAAATGCATTAGAATCAATATCCATTATTAGATTTTTAAAGCGATAATACTCTCTACTTGATACTATACACATTATAGTTTTTCTTTTCTTTTTATCTATTCCACCTTTAGAATTTAATATACTATAACCAATATTAAAATCTTTACTTAAAAACTCTTCAATATAATTAACATTTTTTGTTTTTATTATACAAAGTTTTGAATCACTATTACCTAGTATTATAAAGTCTATTATTTTGTTCATAATTAATAATGAGAATATTCCATAAATTACATTAGAAACACCAAACACAAATATTGATGTAAATATTATAAGAATATTTATATAGTTTCCTGCTTGTCCTATTGAGGTTTTAGCATATTTACATATTATTTGCATTATTAAATCTGTTCCTCCAGTGGAATAACCTATTTTATAAACTATTCCTAGAGGTATACTATGTGTTATAGAACCTATTAATATAGTTAAAATATAACTCTTAAATTCTATATCGATATTAGCACTTAATGGTTCTGTTAGTTTTACTAATATTGGAAATGCTATAGCACAAGCTATATTTTTTTTGGCTTTTTCCTTACCTAAAAATATCCAGTTTAGTATTAGTAATATTATAGTTGAAATTAGCAAAAATGTACTTGTATTTATTCCAAAAGCTTGTTTAAAAACTATTGCTAATCCACTCATCCCTCCTGTTACTAAATCGTTAGGTACGAAAAACACATTATAAGTTATTGCTATAAAAAAACAACATAAAATATAAATTATAATTCTAAATATTTTATTTTTATTTTCTACTTTTTTTAAAATATTACTTTTAAATAGTTTATCGAAGATAATCATATTATCACCTATTATAATAATATATTATTGATAGTATTTTTGCAATAAAAAAGCAAAATATTTTTATATTTCACTTTTTGTTAACATTAACTTTTTAATTATATTTGCCATCTCTTCACTATATAGATTATCCGAATATTCTTTTAAGTTATATTTTAATACTTTTATTATTACTTCATTTAGTGTATTGCATTTTATGTCTGAACCTATTTGGTCATTTAATATATTAGTTTCATATTCATTAGCAATTTGAATTACTAAATAATAATATTCTTCTTCAGTAAAATTGTGAACATTTAAAATACTTTCTATTTTAGATATAACACTTTTTGAAGCACCATATTCATTAATTATGTATTCTACTTGTTCATCAGTAAGTTTATTCATTATACTGCCTCCTAAAATTTATATTACCATAATTTTTTATGATTGGAAATATTATATATAAAAAAAATAGGATTTCTCCTATTTTATTATTCAATAATTTCAGAAACTGTTCCAGCTCCAACAGTACGTCCACCTTCACGGATAGAGAATTTTGTACCATTTTCTAGAGCAACTGTACTGATTAATTCAACAGTCATATCTACGTTATCTCCTGGCATAACCATTTCTACACCAGCAGGTAATTCAACAACTCCTGTAACGTCAGTAGTTCTAAAATAGAATTGAGGTCTGTAGTTTGAGAAGAATGGTGTATGACGTCCTCCTTCTTCTTTGCTTAATACATATACAGTAGCTTTAAATTTCTTGTGAGGAGTAACGCTTGCAGGTTTACATAAAACTTGTCCACGTTCAACTTGATCACGAGAAATACCACGTAATAATACTCCAGCATTATCTCCAGCTTCAGCATAATCTAATGATTTTCTGAACATTTCAATTCCTGTAACAACAGTTTTTTGAGTATCTCTTAAACCAACGATTTCAACTTCGTCATTTAATTTTAATTGTCCACGTTCAACACGTCCTGTAACAACAGTTCCACGTCCTGAAATTGTGAATACGTCTTCAACACTCATTAAGAATGGTTTTTCAGTATCTCTAACTGGATTATCGATGTAGCTATCAACAGCAGCCATTAAATCTTTAATAGCTTGTTCGTTAGCAGCATCTCCTTCTAGAGCTTTTAATGCAGATCCTTTAATAATAGGACATTCAGCATCAAAACCATATTCTCCTAATAATTCTCTGATTTCCATTTCTACTAATTCTAGTAATTCTGGATCATCAACTTGGTCAGTTTTGTTCATGAATACAACAATCTTAGGAACTCCAACTTGACGAGCAAGTAAGATATGTTCTCTAGTTTGAGGCATTGGACCATCTGCAGATGAAACAACTAAGATAGCTCCATCCATTTGTGCAGCACCTGTGATCATGTTTTTAACATAGTCAGCATGTCCTGGACAGTCTACGTGAGCATAATGTCTAGTTTCAGTTTCATACTCAACGTGAGCAGTATTAATTGTAATACCTCTTTCTCTTTCTTCTGGAGCACTGTCGATTTGACTGTAATCCATGAAGTTTTTACTGAACATTTTTGAAATAGCTGCAGTTAATGTTGTTTTACCATGGTCAACGTGTCCAATAGTACCAATATTAACATGTGGCTTACTTCTATCATATTTTTCTCTTGCCATAATTTTTTTCCTTCCTTTTAATTAAATTATTACATAATATATTTTATCTAATTCTTGAATATAATTCAAGTATTATTTTTAATTAGCGCTGTTTTTCTTAATAATTTCTTCAGCGATTGATTTTGGAACTTCTTCATAATGATCTAATACCATAACAAAGTTTCCTCTACCTTGTGTATTACTACGTAATGTTGTTGCATATCCAAACATTTCAGATAATGGTACCATTGCAGTAATTTTTAAGGCATTACCACGAGATTCTTGTCCCATTGGACGACCTCTACGGCTTGTTAAATCTCCCATAACGTTACCCATGTATTCATCAGGTATAATTACGTCAACTTTCATGATTGGTTCTAAAAGAACTGCTTTACATTTATTTTTAGCTTCTTTTAAAGCCATACTTGCAGCAATTTTAAATGCCATTTCTGATGAGTCAACATCATGGTATGATCCATCAAATAATGTTGCTTTAACATCAACCATTGGATAACCAGCTAGGATTCCTCCAGCCATAGCTTCTTGTAATCCTTTATCTGTTACTGGAATATATTCACGAGGAACAACTCCTCCAACGATTTCATCAACGAATTCATATCCTTTATCTGGATTTGGTTCAAATCTAACCCAAACATGTCCGTATTGTCCACGTCCACCTGATTGTTTAATATATTTACCTTCACATTCAGCTGTTTGAGTAATTGTTTCTCTATATGCAACTTGTGGTTTACCACTATTACATTCAACACCAAATTCTCTTCTTAAACGATCAATAATTACGTCTAAATGTAATTCTCCCATTCCTGATAACACAGTTTGTCCTGTTTCATGATCAGTTTTAACTCTTAAAGTTGGGTCTTCTTCAACTAATTTTTGAATAGCTAAAGCCATTTTATCTTGATCATTTTTGGATTTTGGTTCAATTGCTATATCAATAACTGGTGCTGGGAATTCCATACCTTTCATGATACAAGGATTTTTTTCATCACATAATGTATCTGCTGTAGTTGTATTTTTTAATCCAACTGCTGCAGCGATTTCACCTGCATAAACTTCAGTAATTTCTTTTCTTTGGTTAGCATGCATTTGTAAAATACGACCAATTCTTTCTTTTGCATTTTTTGTACTATTTAATACATATGATCCACTAGTCAAAATTCCTGAATATACACGGAAGAAAGAAAGTCTTCCAACAAATGGGTCTGTCATTATTTTAAATGCTAATGCTGTAAATGGTTCTGAATCACTTGGATGACGCAAAACATCATTTCCATCTTTATCGGTACATTCGATAGCTTCAATATCAGTTGGAGCTGGCATGTAATCTACAACAGCATCTAATAATAATTTGATACCTTTGTTACCTAATGCAGTAGCACATAATACTGGGAAGAAGTTAACTGATAAAGTAGCTGTTCTTATAGCTTTCTTTAATTCATCAACTGTAATTTCTTCTCCTTCTAAGTATTTCATCATTAAATCTTCATCATAATCAGCTACAGCTTCGATTAATTTTGTTCTATACTCTTCTACTTTAGCTGTCATATCTGAAGGAATTTCTATTTCTTCTGGATTTTCTTGTTCATTTCCATCATATTTATAAGCTTTTAATGTTACTAAGTCAATAATTCCACAGAATTCACTTTCTGCTCCAATAGGCAATTGGATAGCAGCAGCATTTGCTCCTAATCTATCAGATATTGTTTGTAAACTGTAATAGAAATCTGCTCCTAATTTGTCCATTTTATTAGCACAAATCATTCTTGGAACTTTATATTCATTTGCTTGTCTCCAAACTGTTTCTGTTTGAGGTTCAACACCAGCTTGTGCATCTATTAATGCTACAGCTCCGTCTAATACTCTTAAACTTCTTTGAACTTCAATAGTGAAGTCTACGTGTCCTGGAGTGTCAATTATATTAAATCTATAACCTTTCCAATGAGCAGTTGTTGCAGCAGAAGTAATTGTAATACCTCTTTCTTTTTCTTGTTCCATCCAGTCCATTTGAGATTCACCATCGTGAGTTTCTCCTATTTTATGAGTTATTCCTGTATGGAATAAAACTCTTTCAGTTGTTGTTGTTTTTCCGGCATCTATGTGAGCCATGATACCTAGGTTTCTAATTTTATCAATACTTACGTCTCTTGCCATAATTTTCTCCTACCATTTAAAGTGTGCAAATGCTTTGTTAGCTTCAGCCATCTTGTGAGTATCTTCACGTTTTTTTACAGCTCCACCAACTCCGTTTGCAGCATCCATTATTTCACTAGCTAATTTGTTAGCCATTCCTCTACCACTTCTTGATTTAGAGTATTGAACTAACCAACGTAAACCTAAAGTTTGTCTTCTTTCAGCTCTAACTTCGATAGGAACTTGATAGTTAGAACCACCTACACGACGAGATTTAACTTCTAATAAAGGCATAATATTTTCCATAGCAGCATTAAATACTTCAACTGGATTTTTGCCTGTTTTTTCTTTTATCATATCAAATGCTTCATATATAATCTTTTCAGCAGTTCCTTTTTTACCATCAAGCATAACGGCGTTGATTAATTTAGTAACTACTTTTGATTCATAGATTGCATCTGGTAATACATCACGCTTTTCAGCACGTCTTTTACGCATAATTTTCCTCCTTTAATTATTTATTATTTTTTTGGTTTTTTAGTACCATATTTACTTCTACCTTGTTTTCTTTCGTTAACACCTTGAGTATCAAGAGCTCCACGAATTACATGGTAACGAACACCGATTAAGTCTTTTACACGTCCTCCACGGATTAAAACAACACTATGTTCTTGTAAGTTATGTCCTTCTCCAGGAATATATGTATCAACTTCTCTACCATTAGATAATCTAACACGAGCATATTTTCTTAAAGCTGAGTTTGGTTTTTTAGGAGTTTTAGTTCCAACACGTGTACAAACACCTCTCATTTGAGGATGATCTGTATTTGTTGTTTTTCTATCCTTACTATTAAAACCAATATTTAATACTGGGCTCTTCTTTTTCTTATCTTTTTTTGTTCTATTTTTCTTTACTAATTGATTAATAGTTGGCATATATTTTCTTCCTTTCTACGTACACACATCCAGGTGTGTCAATTTACTTTTTAAAGATAAGTCCTATAAAAATATAGAACTTATAATTAAATGCGATATTAATATAACATTTTAGTAAAAATATGTCAATAATTTATTTCAACAATTTCTAATTTTTATAATATTCATAATTTTTTGTTTTATACTCATTACATTGTATAAATGATTTATAACTGTGTGATAAACCTTCTCCAGTAACTATACCATATCCTACACATGTATCTTTATTATAATCCATATTAATTTCTAATCCAAAATTAACTAATTCTTCTACTTTTATTTTTACAAACTTTCCTTTACTAGGTAATTTTGTTAAATTTGTATCTTGGCCATAATATTTTTTCATAGCATTAACTATATTTTTTTCTATTTCTTTATATGGTTGTTGTCTTTTATAGTTTCCCATAGTTAAAAGTAGTAAAAATAATGCTATAACAACTATTCCTATAATTAAAAATATATTGCTTTTTTTCATAATTCTACCCTATCAGAATTGTTAAATAGTGGCCAGCAATAAGTACAAATAAAGATATCATACATAAGCATAATACAAAAATTCTATATCCCCAACCATTATTATTTAATTTCATAAAAATCCCTTCTTCTTAATATTATATTAACATAAATATTTAAAATGTCAAACAAACAAAAAATCATGATTTCTCATGATCTTTTATTAAGCTAATTCGATTGTAGCTCCAGCTTCTTCTAATTTAGCTTTGATTTCGTTAGCTTCATCAACTGAAACGTTTTCTTTAATATTTCCACCGTTATCAGCTAATCCTTTAGCTTCAACTAATCCTAATCCTGTAATTTCTCTTATAACTTTGATTACAGAAATTTTAGCAGCTCCAGCATCTTTTAATACTACAGTTTTTGTAGATGCTTCAGCAGCTTCAGCTCCAGCAGCTGGTGCAGCAGCAACTGCAACAGCACTTGGATCTACTCCAAATTCTTCTTTCATTGCATCAACTAATTCTTTAACTTCAAGAATAGTCATTTCTTTTAATCCATTAATGAATTCATCTTTAGTAAATTTTGCCATTTAAATCATTTCCTTTCCTAATAATTAATTTTCTTCACCTAATTTTTCGGCATATAAATTAAGTCCAATAGATAGATTTTTTACGTGTTCTATCATACCACCTGCAAGCATAGTAAGTAATCCTTCCATAGATGGGATTGCTGCGTATTCTTTAATAGTATCAACAGTAACAACTTCACCTTCAATAACACCAGTTCTGATATCTACAGTATCATGTTCTTTTTTGAAGTTACTTATTACTTTGATTGGTTCAAGAACATTCTTACCAAAAATTACTGCATTAGGTCCTTCTAAGAACGAATCAATATTAATGTTTTTGCTATCTAAAGCTCTTTTAAGTAAAGTGTTTTTATAAATTTTAACTTCACTATCATTATTTCTTAATTCTTTTCTTAAGTTAGCTATATCAGCAACACTAAGACCGTCATAACTAAATAATATTATACTTTTTGAATCATCAAGTTTTTTAGTTATTTCATCAACAATATTTTGTTTTTCTTGAATTATTTTAGTACTTGCCATTTATATCCTCCTTTATTATTTATAAAAAAACTTTCCGTATAGGAAAGCATAAAGAATCTTTATTAACTTTCCTCGGTAGGATTATTAAGACGAATCCCCTACTGTCTTCGGTAAAAAGTTTTTTTAACGAAATTATTATAATATATTATATTTTATTTGTCAAAAGAATTTTTATCAATTTTGATACCAGGACCCATAGTTGTAGATACTGATATATTTTGAATATATGTTCCTTTAACAGTTGATGGTTTAGCTTTAACTAAAGTATTGTATATAAAACTTAAATTTTCTTTTAACGCTTCTTCAGTAAATGATACTTTTCCAATTATAGAATGTATATTACCGAAAGAATCAGCTCTATATTCAATCATACCTTTTTTAACATCTTCTACTGCTTTATCAGGAGTAGTTGTAACTGTTCCTGTTTTAGGATTTGGCATTAAACCTTTAGGTCCTAAAATTTTACCAATTTTTCCTAATTGAGGCATCATTTCAGGTGTAGCTATAATTGTATCGAAATCAAACCAATTTTCTTTTTGAATTTTATCAATTAATTCAACTTCTCCTACATAGTCAGCTCCAGCAGCTTTTGCAGCTTCAGCAGCAGGACCTTTAGCTAAAACTAAGATTTTTTTAGTCTTACCTGTTCCATTTGGTAACACTAATGATCCACGTAATTGTTGATCAGCTTTTTTAGTATCTAAATTCAATTTAAATGCTACTTCTACAGTGCTATCAAATTTAGTTGTAGATGTTTGTTTAACTAAACTTATTGCTTCTTCAACAGTATATAATTTGTTCTTTTCTACTTTTTCAGAAGCTTCCACATATTTTTTTCCAAAATTTTTCATTATTTTCCCTCCAATCGTGGTAGATTTTTGCGGATATTTATTTTTACTTTTTATTTATTATTCTTCAGTTTCTTTTTTCTCGTTTATTACTTCTACTTCAGTAGTGCTATTCATTTCTGCTTCTTTAGCTTCTAATTTAGCTTCTCTTTTTGCTTCTTCAATAGCTGCTTCACGAGCTTCTTCACCTTGTTCTGCTAATTCTTTATCATTTAATCCTTCTACAGCAACACCCATATTTCTAGCTGTTCCTTCGATGATATTCATAGCTGCTTCTACATCATAAGCATTTAAATCAGGTAATTTAGTTTCAGCAATACTCTTAAGTTGTTCTTTAGTAATAGTTGCAACTATTTCATTTGCTCCTTTTTTACTTCCTGAATTAATTTTAGCAACTTTCTTTATTAAGAATGCAGCAGGTGGAGTTTTTAATACAAAATCAAAACTTCTATCATCATAAATTGATATTTCAACAGGAACTACATCTCCCATTTTATCTTTTGATGCATCATTAAATTTTGTACAGAATTCTTGTAAATTGATTCCAGCAGGTCCTAAAACAGTTCCAACAGGTGGAGCTGGTGTAGCTTTTCCAGCAGGAATTTGTAATTTAATTTTCTTTACGACTTCTTTTGCCACGAAAAACACATCCTTTCATATATTTTCGCTGTTGTGGTATGGGCAAATCCGCAGTTCCCCTCCACAAATAATTTATATGCAAGACATATAAATGCATAATGATAATAACACAAAAAAATCCTTTATGTCAAGGATTTTTATACATTAAATCTAAAATAGCAAATATCTCCGTCCTGCATTAGATATTCTTTACCTTCAAGTCTCATTCTTCCGGCTTCTTTGACTTTGATTTCACTTCCATATTTTTCTAAATCATTAAAACTCATAGTTTCACAACGTATGAATCCTCTTTCAAAATCAGAATGGATAATACCTGCACATTCTGGAGCTTTCATTCCTTTTTTAAAAGTCCATGCTCTACATTCTTTTTCTCCAGCAGTAAAGAATGTTGCTAATCCAAGCAATTCGTAAGTTTGGAATATTAATTTATCTAAGCCACTACTAGTAAGACCAATTTCTTCCATAAATACTTTTTTATCACTTTCTTCTAATTCGGATAATTCACTTTCAAGTTTTGCGCAAAGTGTGATAACAGCTGAGTTTTCTTTTTCAGCATAATCCCTAACTAAATTCACAAATTCATTTGTACCTACTATAGCATCTTCTTCATTTACATTAGTTGCATATATAATTGGTTTTAAAGTTATTAAGCTAAAGTTTTTTAATACTAATAATTCATCTTCATCAAATTCTACGTTCCTTAATGGAATGTTTTTTTCAAGATTTTCTCTACATTTTTTTAATGCATTTATTTCTACTAGTTCTTTTTTATCTTTTGCCATTTCTATTTTTTTTCCAATTTTATTTATTCTGTTTTCTATTATTTCTAAATCCGACATTACTAATTCTACATTTATAATTTCTATATCACGAATAGGATCTACTGTACCCTCAACGTGTGTGATATCTGAATTTTGAAAGCATCTAACAACTTCTACTATCGCATCTACTTCTCTTATATGTGATAAAAATTTGTTTCCTAATCCTTCTCCATTTGAAGCACCTTTTACTAAACCTGCTATGTCAGTGAATTCATATGTAGTTGGAACAACACTATCTGGTTCATATAAATTTTCTAGATATTCCAATCTAGAATCTGGTACTGTAACAACTCCTATATTTGGATCAATTGTTGCAAATGGATAATTTGCTGCTAATATATTTTTTTTAGTTATTGCGTTAAATAATGTGCTCTTCCCTACATTAGGTAATCCTACTATTCCTGCTTTTAATGACATTATAATCCCTCACTTCTTTTTGTATTATAGCACATAATTTATTAATGTAAAAAAGAAAAATAGATTTAATTATAAATCTATTCACTTTTAGCTAATTTTATTTCAGTAGTTTCTGTTTTATTATTTCTAATGTATGTTATTTTCACTTTATCTCCTGGTCTATATTTATAAAGATAATATTTCATCCTTGCTACAGATGTCACTTCATAATCTTCTATTTTAGTTATGACATCTCCAAGTTTTAATCCCGCATCTTTTGCAGGTGTTCCATCTTGAGTATCAATTACTACTGCACCATTTAGAGTTGGATCTATATTTAATCTATAACGAGCTAAATTATATGTGTCGGAAGCATCTAACATTGATATACCTAAAAATGGTCTTTCTATTTTACCTTCTTTTCTTAACTCATTTGCATAACTTATAGCATCTTCAATAGGAATAGCAAATCCTATGCCCTCCACTCCATCACTCACTAATTTCATATTAGTTATACCTATAACTTCTCCATTAGAGTTTGCTAGAGGTCCACCACTATTTCCACTATTAATTGCTGCATCTGTTTGCATAACATTCATTACCCAATCATTTACTGAGGAATTTTTAATACTAACGTCAACTAATCTATCTTTACCAGATAATATTCCACGTGTTACAGTCCAAGAATATTCATCTTCTAAAGGGGCACCTATTGCAAATACAGTATCTCCAACTCTAATTTTACTTACTTCTCCAAGTTCTGCTACTCTTATTATTTTATCTTTTTCAATTTTTAATACTGCTATATCTGAATATGGATCGTTAGCAACTAATTCAACATTTTCAACATTTTCGTTGGTAAATTTAACTTTTAAACTTGTAGAATTATCTACTACATGTGAATTTGTTAAAATATATGCGAATTTGTCATCTTCATCATAAACAAAACCTGTACCGCTACTCGATAATATTCCATTTTTATATGATCCTACTACTACAACAGCATCATATAATTTTTCAACTGCATCTGCTATACCTGTATCAATTACTGTTACTTCTTTTTCACTTTTATTTACGATTGTTTGAACAGATTTTGGGCCATAATTTACTAATAAATACATTCCAGATGCACCTATAAAAAATGCCACCATTGTTAATATTATATTTGTTTTATTTTTCATTTTATTACTCCTTATCTAAGAAACATATTTCTCTAAAGTTTGTTGGAAAACCTATAGCATCCAACATTTTATCGATTTTTATAGTTTTTAATTTACCTGCTAATATATCTATTTCATAAGTTATTTCATTTATTAATAATTTAAATTCATCATCTGAAATCATTTGTTTTAATATTATTATTAACGCAAATAAATCATCTTTACCATAAATAAATTCTCCATCTAATTTTTTTATATTAAGTTCTCTATGAAAAATAGTATCTGGTATAGGTTTTTGTGTACGATGATTATATAATATATCTTCATGTGCACATAGATTTCTGTAATTTGCTAGTATAGGCAGATATATCGACATAGTATCTGGATCTATTCTATATATTTGTGATAATTCTATTTGATCTTCTTTTTTCATTATAGTAAATAGTTCACAAACTATACCAAAAGATAAAACTTTTACGACAATCCATAGTGGTATGTAACCATAATTATTTTGATAATGTTTTGTTGCTGAATGTTGGTTACCGTTAACTCTAATTTGTCTTTTCATTTTCTTTAAAAGATCATTTACTTGTCTAAACTTTTCAGGATTATTTGTAAAATTAGATGGTTGTAAATATTCTTTTTCTTTAAAACCATATTTTTTTGATAGTTGGTATGAAAATATACTTTTAGCATTATTTTCTATAATTAGTAGATTTTTAAAAATTATATTTCTTATTTGTCTATCAAAATTAAAAATAGCATAAAGTTCTTTAAAATTAGCATTTGGTAAATACTTTCTATCAGTTTGTGATTTAAGTAATAAATGGCGATAACCTGTTAAGAAAAAGTAATTTTCTCTTAATAGTATAGTTTTGGCATAATATTCATCGTCAATAACTAATCCTTTATCTTTTAATATTTCTATTTGTTCATCTAAAGTTCTAAATATTTTATTAGTTGATTTTAGTCTTACCTTCGCCATACTATCACCTATTATAAATTTTATCACAACTAACATAAAAATAATATATAAAAAGTATGAATTTTTTATGAAATTTATTTTAATATATTATTTTTTAATTATTTTTATAGTATTCTGATATATATTTTGCTAAAGATGCTGAATATTTTTTTTGGTATTCTTTATTTGTTAAAGTGATTCTATCATGATAATTAGATAAAAAACCACATTCTATAAGCAATACTTTAGTATTTATATTTCGGTACATATATAATGAATTAGATATAGGTTTAGATAGTCTATCTTGATTTATATTACTTTGTAAGTAATCTGCTATTTCTTTACTATCTTTATAAAATATTTGAGTCCCGCTATATTTAGAGTCTTTATAATAGTTTTGATGTATAGAAATAACTAAATCAGCATTAGATTCATTTATAAGTTTTATTCTATTATTAAAATCACTTTTTTTTCTTAATGTAGCATTAGGTGTAGACAAATCATAATCCCCTTCTCTAGTTAATATAATATTTGCTCCATAACTTTCTAATTCTTTTTTTAATAATAAAGATATACTTAAGTTTATATCTTTTTCATAAATATCATCAAAACTTGTTCCAACATCTTTTCCACCATGTCCTGGATCAATTACTATAATCAAATTATTAAGAATTAATTTTCTAGATTGAGCAATAGTAGGAATATATAGTAAGCAATTAATGAGTATTAAGATTAATAAAATTATTTTTTTCATATTATATTGTATTTAAAAAAGTACTATAAAAGTACTAATTTATTTAATCTTCATTTATTTCAACATTTTCATTTATAACTTCGTAATTATCTGTAACTGATATAAATGCTTTAGGATCTATTAGATTAATACCTTCTTTGACTTTGAAATAATCTTTAGAAGATATTACTGACATTATTATTTGTTTTTTCTTTTTAGTAAAACCACCTTCTGCATCGAAAGTAGTTAAATCATAGTTTAGCTCTTCTAATAAGTATTTTTTTATTTCTTTTTCTTTAGTAGTTATTATATAAAAGGCTTTACTATCACTTATTCCGATTTTAGCTTTAGTAGTCATATATCTTATAATTAATATTACTATTATTGAGTATATAGTATGTTCTAATCCATATATTTTTAAAGTTATTAATATTAAAATTATATCTAAGCCCCTTGATATGGTTTTTATATTCTTTTTAGCTAAATCATTATATATATCTTCTAATATATTAATTGCGCCTGTCTTAAATCCTTCTTTATATAGAATACTATACCCAACTCCCATTATAAATGAACCTGATATAGCAATTAGTAATTCTTCAATACTATTAGTTATGTTTATTTTTATGAATGAAGTAATATATATAAAAATTGGTAACAGAATAGATGGTAATAAATATTCTTTTAATTTATTACTATCATATAACATATATATCAACCATAATGTCCAAACATTAATAATAAGTAATAATGCTGCATTATTAAATCCATAATTAAATGATAATAAGCTTGTTAATCCTAACATACCACTAGGTATTAGTTTAGATGGTACTATAAATATATTAAAACCTAAACTAATTAATAATGTACCTATAATTATCTTTATATATTTTTTTATTTCATTCATATTATTCACCTTTTTATTCTTAAGAAAGATTTCATAAATTCTATTAAATCTCCATTTAATACTTTATCTGTATTAGTATTTTCATAATTTGTTCTTACATCTTTTACTAGACTATATGGTTCTAATGTATAATTTCTTATTTGACTTCCAAAGTCTATATTCATTATATCACCTTTTAAGTCTTTTAATTCTTTTTCTCTATTCTTTTCTTCTAATTGATAAAGTTTACTTTTAAGTAAATTAATAGCAGTTTCTTTATTTTGTATTTGACTACGTTCATTTTGACAAGTTATTACTATTCCAGTTGGTATATGTGTTACACGTACAGCTGAATCAGTTGTATTTACGCCTTGTCCTCCACAACCACTACTTCTATAAACATCTATTTTTAAATCGTCATTATTAATTTCTATGTTAATCGAATCGTCAATTTCTGGTATAACTGAAACAGATGCAAAAGATGTTTGTCTTTTACCTGCTGCATTAAATGGACTTATTCTAACTAATCTATGAACACCTATTTCACTTTTAAAATATCCATATGCGTGTACACCTTCTATTTTTAAAGTTACGCTTTTTATACCAGCTGTTTCTCCTTTTAATTTATCTATAATTTCATATTTAAAATTATTTTTATCACAGAACATTGTATACATTCTTAAAAGCATGTCAGCCCAATCGCAAGCTTCTGTACCTCCAGCGCCTGGATGTATTTCTAAAAAGCAATTTAAGTTATCATATTTGCCAGTGAATAATGTTTCTATTTCTAGATTATTTATATCTTCATCTAGTTTATTAATTTCATTTTCTAATTCACTTAATTCATTAATATCTTCATCAGTTAAAATATCAATTAAAAAAATAGATTCTTCTACTTTATTGTTAATAACTTCGTAGTTTTCAACAATTTTTCTTTTATTAACCAATTCTTCATTTATTCCATTAGCTTTTTTTATATCATTCCAAAAATTATCTTCACTTAATTTATTTTCTAAATCTTTTATTTCACTTTTTAATTTATCTAAGTCAAAGAGACCTCCCTATAATATCTAAGCTGTTTTTTAAAGATTTATATTTATATAATATTTCTTTTTTATCCATTGATATCACATCCTATCAAGAGTATAACAAAAAAACTTTTGTTTTAAAAGTACAAAAGTCATTTTGTTTTCTCTAATACTTTTTTTATATATTCATAGCCTTCTTTTATTTTTTCTTCTATACTTTGATCTTTATTATATATATTTATCAAGTTAGCCATCATACTAGTATTATTATCTTTTATTGTATAGAAACTATCATAAGCTTTTTCATCTATATTTAATATATTTTTTATTTCTTTAGAATTTAATATTGGATCAGTAACCATTTCACTATATTTCCAAGCCAAATATGGAGTGTCATATTCGTATCTTTTGCAATCTGGGTATAGTTCTTTCCATTTATTAAACCACATAAAATGCAGTGTTTCATGAGCAGTAATAGCGATTATATCTTTATCATTTAAATTAATTGTTGTTGAAAAACTATACGTATCTAGATATCTAGGACTAACAGGTATTATACCTATAGATGCATATATAATTTTAATATTATCTATTTTAGTATTTAAGTAATTGTATAAAGATTCAAAATAAATATCATTATATTTATTCCAAATTTTATTATATCTTTTTACTTCTTTTTTTATCGTTTCTTTATTATTTTCATAAACTTTAGTTACGATATTTTCTATAATTTTATATACTTTTTCTTTTGATAAATTATTATCTATATCTTGAAGGGATGGAAATAGTTGAATAGTATAATTATGAATATCTAAAGATTCATCTTTTTCAAAATATGACCATTTTATTATTTCTATATTCTCTTCTAATGTCATTTCTCTAAATCTTACTTTTGGTAGCATTTAATCACCCTTTTATATTTGTTTTTTTACGATAATTTTTACATAATCTAATATTTCTATGAATAAATAATAGCTATAATAAATGGAATTAATCCTATAATAAATAAAATTTTCCATGTTAAATTTTTATTTTTCATATTACATACACTTTCTAATCATTTTTTATATTATTCTGTTATTTTTTTTATTCTTATTTCTCCTCTTGTATGATAATTATTCTTAGAATAAAAATTCTTACCTATTTCATTATAGGCGAATACATCAACAATTATAAATTCACATCCAACACTTTTAAAGTACTCTTCCATCTTGTTAATAAGCTTTTGCCCTATACCCTTGCTTCTTGTTTTGTTAGTAACTATTAACTCAGTTATTTCACCTCTTCTTGGACATTTATAATCTAAATAATCATATTCATCATACGGAGGAATACATCCCATAATAAGCCCAATAGCTTTACCATTTTCAATAGCTAAATAACATTTACCGTTATAATTATTTACTTCTTCTAAATCCAATATAGCCTTTTTTTCTCTATATTCTGGATGTAGTTGATCTAAATTATCTTTATCAATAGAAAGAATATATTCTTCTAATTCAACTAATAAATCTCTAACATCTTCTAAATATTGTTCATTGTATTCAATAACTTCGACTTCACTATCACAATACAAATATTCAAATTCAAATGCAACTATTTGTTTTTGATTCAATTCTTCTCCATATATGTTTTTCATTAATTCTATAAGTTCTTCTTTAGAGTGACCAGGCATCATTCTTTCGATTTCAAACTTTTCTGTTAATTCATATACATTATCAACAATAGTTTTATTGGTAATTTTTACTTTTACAAATTTACCAACATTTTCCTGATTGTTAAAAGTAATAATATCTCCTGCTTTTATAGCTTGTGACTTTTCCTTTAATATTCTTACCTCAATATTTTTCATTCCAGATATCATCCAGTTATATACATCATTAATTATATTATAAGAATATTCTCTCATTTTCTAACCTCCAATCAATATTTTATTCTCCCAATACTATCTCACAAATTTCTTTGTATCTTGATTCAAATAATTTTCTCGTCTTATCACTTAAATCATTATAATCTTTTTCAAAACATTCTCTCATCCATGTTCTAACATCGTTTAATTTAACATTATTTCTATTAAAGGCTGAATTAAATAACATTGGAATATTGTCAAAGTGAGCTAATATATCTGCATCACATACACACAATTCTTCTAAGTTAGTTGCATTTTTACAACTCCTATGATTTAAAATGCATCCTATGACCTTTTCTATTATGTCTTTTGGAAAGTTATATTTTTCCAATAGTTCTTTAGCTAATTCTGCACCATTTGTATGATGGCCTTTTCTATCACCTACTTGCTTTATCAAAGCAATATCATGTAATAATGCTCCTAACTCAACAATTGTTCTGTCTGCTTTATATATTTCTGATAACCTGATAGCTTCTTTATATACATATTTTATATGTTCATTCCAAAAATCATAATGATCATCAGAATTATTTTTATAAATTTCTATTTCGTTTAATATTTCCTGTTTTATTTTGTTAATCATTAGTATCACTTCCTATATATAATTATAACACATGTTTTGTTATTCTCTTTTTCTCAATTGAATTTTAGATTAAAATAGTTCTAAAACAGTTCTAATCGTTATTTTTGGTATTTTTTTGATAAAAAGAAAAACCCCGTTTCTATGTCCAAGAAACGGGGTTCATATCATTTTCTATCTTCTTAATAAATAAATTTTATCGTGGTGGCATTTGCATATCGCCAGTTGGCTTTTCAGGTGGTTCTCCCATATTTCCTTCAGGTCGTTGCATTTGTCCATTTGGAGAAAAATTTTCAATATTTTTATTGCCATTTGGTTTATTAAAAATTAGAAATACTAAAGTCATAACAATTGCTCCTGTTAGAACACCAATTATAAATGTTAAAATTCTATTTTTCACTGTATCCCTCCAATTAATCTATAGCCTTACTATATTCGGTTTTTTCTCCATCCACATATATATAATATGTTCCTGTTGATAATTCTGAATTGCTTATTACTAATGTTTTAAAATCTTCATCAGCAGTAAATGAAGCTATTTCATTATCTTTTGAATCCTTTAAACTAATTTTTGAATCTTTACTTATTTTTGAATTTAAAGTAAAACTCACATATTTTTGTTGTGAAGATTTATCAGGATTTTGAAGCATATCAGAACCTAATGCAATAACTTCGCCACCATTAATTTCAAAACTTCCATCCGTATCAATTCCAGCATCTCCACCAATTGAAGAACCTATTGTATATACTTTTCCACCATTAATAATTAAATTTTTATTTGAATCAATTCCATCTCCACTAGCTTTAATATAAATATTACCATCATTAATTGTAATAGTACCACCAATATCTCCACCTGCATTTAATCCATCATCTGCTGATTCAATATATATTTCTCCTCCATTTATAGTAATATCATTATCTGTAGTTGCAATTCCTTCTCCTTCTTCTTGATTGCCATAAACATACAACTTTCCTTCACCTTGAATTGTAAGTTTACCACTTGAATAAATACAACCATCATATTCACTTGACCCTTTATCTTTTAATGTACTTGTTGTTCCTGATGGTAAATTAATAACTAATTCTCCAGTATTTATATTAGCAATAGAAGCTGTAATTTCACTATTTATAGTTACATTATTTAAATTCAATATAACTTTTTCTGTTGAATTAACAATTAAAGAATATTCAAAACTTCCTGAAATATTATATTCTCCACCTTTAGTTATATTAATATTACTTTCATAGTTATTTAAGTTAATATTTTCTTCGTTTATTGTATCACCATTATCTACATCATCTTTTGATGTTTCTTTTTCTACTTCTTCTTCCATAGGAGCAAACATATTATTTCTATTATTATTTTCTTTAAATAAGGTAAATACTAATATACCTAAAACAATACTTAATATAACTATAATTATTAATTGTACTTTTGTTTCTTTCTTCATACAATTCCTCTTTCTATTATTAATTATAATATATATTTACAAAAATATAATTAATTATTTTACTTTTTTTAAATCATATATTTCATCAACTATCTCACAGACATTAGGAGAATGAGTTACTATAATTACACATTTGCCTTCTTCATGGGCTAGTTTCTTGAATATATCCAATATTTCACTTTCAGTTTGTTTATCCAAGTTTCCTGTTGGTTCATCGGCTACTATCATTTTAGGATTATATGATAAACTTCTAGCAATTGCAACTCTTTGTTGTTCCCCACCTGATAATCTTAAAACTCTACGATCGGCATAATCTGATTTTAATCCAACACTTTCCATAAGTTCTATTGCTTTTTGTTTTTTATTATCAATCTTTTGTCCACTTGCATCCAAAGAAAGAATTATATTTTCACTTGCTGTCATATAAGGTAGTAAATTATAACTTTGAAATACAATACCGATTTGACTATTTCTATAAGTATCTAAATTAATATCTTTTAAATCTTTACCATCAAATAAAATAGTTCCCTCAGTACATCTTTCCAATCCACTAATTAGAGAAAGTAATGTAGTTTTACCGCTACCACTTCTTCCTCTAATAGCATATATTTTCCCTTTTTCAAAATCATAACTAATATTCTTTATTGCATATTCATCACTTGTAGCATCACTATATTGATAACTAGCATTTTGAATACTTAATATTACATTATCTTTAATATCTATTTTTTTATTTTCCTTTATTTTTTTTGCCATGTTAAGACCTCTCTTTCAATATTGTAAGTGGTGAGAATCTTTGAATACTTATCATTGATGCTAAACTACTAACAAAAACTAATGAAAGTCCAATAACAAGTAATTCTAATATAACTGTTATATTTACAACTGCATCAATTGAATCATACGCTTGAATATTAGGTGTACCTGACATTTTGTTGAAATCCGGCATATTTCCACCACGATTTCCTCCACTACCATCTGGTCTTTCTCCCATACCACCAAAATTATTTTTCATTTGTTCTGATGAATTAGTAGAACTTTCTATTTCACTTGATAATAGCGAGTTACTTACAGGTTTTGACATTGTTGCACCAACACCTGCACCAATTATTAAAGCAACAAATGCAACTACTAATAATTCTGATGCAAATTGCATAGTTAATTTTAATTTACTAATACCAATTGTTCTAAATACACCAATTTCATATTTTCTTTCTCTAATATTTATCATATTAAGAATAAATAATACAACTCCACCAATCAATAATGTAATAATTAAGAATGTTGTTGCAAATGATTTAACATTTTTAACTGATGTAACTGCAGCTTCTGCTGTTTCTTGATTAGTTTGAACTACATAAGTTTCATCTAAACCTTTTTCATAAAAGTCACTTTGAATTGCTTCTGCATTTTCGTAATCATCTATTATGAAAGTAGGATTAATAGAACCTTTTATACTATCATTAGAATTATCAATATTAACTAAAGCATTTGCATTTGTTACTATTGTATTTGCAGAATTAGAAAACATACTCATCATAGAATCAACGGACTTTTCATTATCTTCAAATATACCTATAATTTCAAATTCATAAGTATTTCCATCTTCATCTTCTAATTTAATTTTATCGTTTAAAACTAATTCATTATAATCTGCTAATTCTTTATTTATAAACACATAATTACCATCAAATGCAATATCCCAAGCATTATCTCTTATCTCACTCATTGTATATGTACCATTTATAAATTCACTCATAGATTCAATAGAACTATAGCCATTTAAAGTGAAATCTAATGAATTTTTATTTTGCCCTTTACCATTAGGTCTTCCACCAAATCCTCCTGGTTGTGATTCTGTTTCTATTTCAGCTTTTTCAATACTATTGCCATTTAATGAAAAACTATAAGTATAATAATAACTTTCAATATGATCGTTTTCAGCAAATGTTGCCACATCATCAACTGAATATGATGCAATATTTTCAAACTTTTCTTTCGCTTGTTCTCTTCCTTCTTCACCATTAGTATCAAAATCTTTCATCATTTGTTTTCTATCAAATGATAATGTTAATTCTTTTTGATAAGAATTACTATAAGAATTAATTAAATCTGATGCTGTATTATTAATTGCAAGTGTTATGGTACAAGCACAAGCAATAACTAAAATAATAGCACCTATTAGAATATTTCTTCCTTTATTTCTAGTAATAGAAATCCATGCATTTTTAAATATGAACATTTTGTTCCTCCTTTATTTTCTTGATTTCACATTAATTCTATAACTTAAATATTAAAAAAACATTAAAATCATACAACTTTAATGTTATTTTTGTTTAAATGTTACTCTGAAAGTAGTGAAATTATCTTTAGAAAATGCTTTTATTTGTCCATCATGGTTATTTATTAGATTTTTTGCAATAGCAAGTCCTAAACCATATCTATTTGAATCTCTATTTCTTGATTTATCACTACGATAAAATCTTTCAAATATTTTATCACATTCATCAGTAGGTATATCTTTTCCATTATTGATAATATCTAATACTATATTATTCTTATCTTTATATAAATTAACTTTTATTACACTATTTTTATAACTATGTTTTATAGCGTTATCAATTAGAATACTTACAACTTCATCAATTTCGATTTTGCTACATTTTAACATTATGCCTTTTTCAATTTGTGTTTCAATATTAACATTATTTTCAAATGCCAAACTTTCAAAAACTAATGCTCTTTTTTCTACTATTTTAGTTAAATTATTTATTGTATATGATTCTTTATTAGTTCCACTTTCAGATTTAGATAAATCTAATAACTTGGTAATTAAATTATTCATTCTATCAGACTCTGATTTCATATTGTTAATGTATTTCTCATTTTTCTTATTTACTTCTATACAATCAATACTAGCCATCATAACTGCAAGTGGTGTTTTAAGTTCATGTGAAGCATCTGCGATAAATTCTTTTTGCTTATTAAATGTTTCTGCTACAGGATCAGTAATCCACTTTGTAATTTTCTTTGATACATAATATACTAATAATTCAGATAATCCTAATATAAGAATTGAAATTAAAAGTAAGGATGATAATCTATATCTAATATTTGATGTATCTACGATAACTAAATATTCTCCTGATTGAAAGTTGTAGGATATATCACTAAAATATAATGAATTTATTTTAATATTACTATCATAATTATTTGAAATTATCTTATTTGCTTTATTTATTATATTATTATCCATTCCATTTTCATTGTGACTTATTTGGTGCATTATATTGTTGTTTCTATCTAATATGAAAGTATAAAAATCATAATCCATTATTATTTTATTATTTAAATCATCAAAATTTTGATTAAGAGGTTTTCTATTTGGATGTCCACCAACCATCATATTCATTCTTGTTAGATTTGTTTTTATTCCATTATATTCTTTACGATAACTTTGAACATTAAAAACTATTATTGACACCATTATAAATAAAGAAATAATTGAGAATATTGTATAAAAAGTTTTCTTCTCTAATTTTTCCATTTATACCTCCAACTTATAGCCCATGCCTCTAATAGCTTTAATAGTTACATCTGAATCAATTATTTTTAATTTCTTTCTGACAAAAGATAAATATGCTTCTAGATTGTTGGATTCAAAGTAATTATCAATTCCCCATATTTTATCATAAATTTGTTCTTTAGATATTATTTGATTTGAGTTATTCATTAAGTATTCTAATATCATCAACTCTTTGTATGATACATTTATTGATTCATTGTTTTTAGTACATGTAATAGTAGATGTCCTTACATTTAATTCTATATCTCCAAATTTTAAAATATCTTTATTTATGTTTTTTTCATTACTTCTCAATTGGACGTTTACTCTAGCAATTAATTCTTCCATATGAAAAGGTTTAGTTATATAATCATTTGCACCTTTTTCAAATCCTATTAATTTATCATCAAGTGATGACTTTGCTGTTAGCATGATTACTTTTGTATCTATATTGTTATTTCTAATCTCTTTTAGTATTTCTATACCATTAACTTTTGGTAGCATTATATCTAATATAATAAGGTCATAAATATCACTTAAGGCTTTATCTAATCCCTCTTCGCCATCTAAAGATATATCAACATTATATTTCTCTTTTCTTAATTTTGTTGCAATAATATCTGCTAAACTAAATTCATCTTCAACAACTAATATTCTCAAAGTAATCACCACCTAACTTATTATAAAAACTTAAAATTAAAGAAAGATTAAAATTTTTATGTATAGTTATATTATAACATGAAAAAAGTAAATCATTAATTGATCTACTTTATAAATTATTCTTTTTCAAACTACTTTACTCATTACTAAAGCAATAATTAGAGCAATTATTGCAAACCCAACAATAGTTCCTATCCATTTAAATATTTTCATTTTTTTAGGTATATAAGGTTTTAATTCTTCAGTATTAGGTATATCCCAGGCTTTTGTATGTTCTACCCAGTACCAATCAACAAAAAATCTATCAAATAATCCCATTATATACATAACTAATAAACTTTGAATAAATATTTCATCAAATTCTTTTGCACCATTTATATAACAAACCATTAATGGTACTAAAACAAAACATGGTAAATATAAAATTATAATCGAAATAATTGTTTGTTTTTTTATTTCTTTTTGAGTAGTATATCCTAACTTAATCGCTTTTTCTTGAACATCTTTTTCATAGAATACTGTAAACTTTTCCGGACCATTTGCTATACCCATAACACAAAATATCAAAAGTATAAAACATAATACAATACCTTCCATTAAAATCAGCATTAAAATCACCTCTTTAACAAAATACTATTTATCTATTAAATCTATTATACTACAAAATTATTCCTTTTTATTATCTATCTTATATTTTCCCTTATTTTCCCTATTTAAAATAAGTGAATCTAAAATGGATCTAAAGTCATTTTTTAGATAATTTTATGCAAAAGAAAAACTCGCGTTTTCCCTTTATTTACTTGGGTTTGCGAGTTGTTTTCCACAACATTGTTTATATTTTTTACCACTTCCACATGTTCATCCTTTTTCAGTACATATAATACTATGAAATATATATAGTATTATAAGTTTTTCAAGGTTTAAAAGGTCTAAACCGTTTTGGTACAAATGGTACATATAGTATTATTTTTACTATATGTTTTTTGGTTCATGAGCACAAAATGTGCACAATGTTCCCATTCGCCTTCTCTAAAAACAAAAATTATTCTAGTATATTCAAAATATACTGCTGAATAAATTATACTATAATTTTAAAAAATAAGCAACATACCGAACTAAACGGATAAAGAAATATATACCAACAAAAAAGAGAAAAGGAGAAAGTTATTTAAAGTTTTAAAAAATTTGATATTCCGATATTTCATTTATAACATCTGATTGCAATAATTTATCAAAAGCATACGTAGCTGTTTTTCTTGAAATTTCTGTACTAGAAATATAATAGTTTTCAGTTGTTTCAATATTTCTATGACCAAGTATATCTGCTACATCTCTTATCTCTACCCCAGTATTTAAAACTTTTGTTGCATAACTTCCTCTTAAATCATAAAATCTGCAATTCTTAATTCCCAATTCCTTGTGGATAACTTCAAAAGGATATTTAGTAATATCAGTTCCGTTGTACTTCCCATTATCTTTAGTAAATACTAAATCAATGGTTTTTTCATTTTTTGTTTCTTCAGTTTTTTGAACAATTCTTTGCTCTACTACTTTTCCATACTCATTTTTTACATCTTCTAAATAATAATAAATATAACTATTGCCATATAATTCTTTCAAATAATCTTTTTTCCTTTTATAATTTCTCAATGCAGATAATAAAGTCGGACTAATAAAAATTATTCTTTCACCCGAAATGGTTTTAGTGCTTCCTATAAACCATCTTCCTTTTTCATCTTTTGTTTTATCATAAACGCTGTGTTTAACCGATATAGTACCATTCTCTAAATCTATATCATCCCACGTTAATGCAAAAACTTCACCTGTTCTCATCCCTGTATAGCAAGATGTTAAAAAAGAACAAGTAAATGTATCATTATATCTGAACCTGTATAATATTTTATTAATTTCTTCTTGAGTATATAAATGTTTGGGATCTTTCTTTTTTATATCCATTTTAGGTAATCTTAATGTTAATGCTGGATTATATTTAATGAATCCATATAAATCACACGCATCCCTAAAAGTTCCTTTAACTACTTTCAAAATATTTTTAAAATAAGATCTTGAAAAAGTATATTGGTCACATACTTCTGTAATAAACATATTTAATCTCACGCTTGTTATAGTACACAATCTATACTTTCCTAATTTAGGTTTTATATATTTTTCAATAATTGTTTGATATTTTGTAATTGTATTGTACTTTAAATTAGATTTACAATAATTATTAACCCAGTAATCTAAATAATCACTATATGATAATTTACATTCTTTAAAAGGTACTCCAGCATTTAAATATTCTGTATACGCAATATTACCTGCTTCATACGCTTCTTGTCTTGTTCTAAATCCAGATTTATTTACATATTTCCTAGAACCACCCTGTGGTGCTATTTCAAATCTATACTGATAATAATCCCCTCTCTTAGTTATAATTACTTGTGCCATAATTAGTTCTCCAATTTGTTATAATCTAATGGTTTAACATTATCCAAATTAGATAAATCTTTTCCTTGATTATCAACTAAAAATAACTCTAGCGTTTTTTTTAATACTTTTATACTTCCTAATTTAATCGCAGGAAGATACCCCTTCTTTATCAATGTATAGACATAATTAGGACTACTATGCAAAATAGCTGCTACTTCTTTAACTGTATAAACCATTGTTTCATTCATATAATTTTCCCTTTCTTACTCTCAAATTTTGCACTACATAAATTACTCCAACAAAAAAACAACTTGAAAAAGTTGCTCTTATACACTTCTTAAAACTGCATGGATATAATATCTATCCGACTTTTGTCTATTAGATTCATGAGAACAAGAATATAACGTAATTGTTTTATCCTTAGTTGCATCAATTTCTACATTAGTTTTGTAATTACTTTTTTCTTTTACTAAATTAATATAATCATTAAATTCTTCAATTGAATTAAATGATTGATTATATGATTCAGAAGTTGTACTATCCAAATAAGCACTAAATATTTCTGCCTCATAATTTCCAGTTGGTGTATATAAATAAAATGTTTTATTTTCTTTGTAAAAACTTTCTTCCATATATTTATATAATTCTCCAAACATACTTCCATTTTTAGTATGATGAGCATAAATAAAAGTATTATGATCTGTAAAATCATTTGATGATTGATAATCAACAAATACACTTCCAAGTGAATTCCATTTCTTATCGTAAGAATGATTTAAATAATAGGAATTATTGTTTCCTTGAACAATAGGATAATTAACTTGTGTTCCTTCTATTACTATCCAACCTATAACATCAGAGTTGATTTTTTTTAATTCTTCAAAATCAACTTCAAAAGATGGTTCTTCAGAAGGTATCTCAGGTATTTCTACTAATTCAATTAATTCTTCTTTTATTTCTTCTGAAGCATTTAATTCTTTTTTTATTCCATTAATTTTATATAAACTAAAACCTAACATTCCCAACAATATGAATAATAACAAAATTTTAATTGTCTTCATATATTATCTTTCTAGTTCCTCCTCTTGTTCTTTTTCAATTACATCATATTTACTAAAAAATTTTAACATTTCTTCTTGCTTTTCATCTTCTGCATCTTCAAACTCTGACATAACAGCTTCTTCCATATTTTCTCTTACTTCACCCATATAGTTTTCCTCGTTAGAAATATTATATTCTCTTGATAATTTATTCCATTCTCGATCTGTACAATTATCAATATAATTATTTAAAGAATCGTTTAACTTATCTCTTAATAATTCTGTTTTAACATTTCTGATTCTATCACGCATAGATTCATCATAATAATTTTCCGTTTCATCCAATATATGGTCTATTTTATTAATTATATCTTCTGTTATATCTTCTTTTTTCATTCCATTTATTTCATATAAAAAGAAAGCAACAATAAATTCTTGACTATTAACTCTATACGCTTCTCTTATATAATCCAAATTCTTTTTTACTGCATCTTTGTTTAATGACATATTTTTTCTCCTTTTCTATAACAAAATAAAAAGGATTAGTATTCTTCATACTAACCCAGTCTTATTTTTTTAATTATTTATTAACTGTTTCTTTTAATGCAGAACCAGCTTTGAATGATACTGCTTTTTTAGCAGGAATGTGTAATGGTTTTTTAGTCAATGGATTAATTCCATCTCTTGCAGCTCTTTCAGAAACTTTAAAAGTTCCGAATCCAGCTACTGCTACATCATTACCTTTTCCTAATTCTTCTTTGAATAATTCAAAAGTTCCTTCATATACTCTAGCAACGTCTGCTTTAGTTAAACCAGTCTTTTCTGCTAATGCTTCAATGATTTCAGCTTTTTTCATTCAGATTCACCTCCTGTATTTTTCTGATAATTTAATTATACCATATAATTCTACAAAATATCTTATTTTTCTAAATCTTCTTGCTCTTTTTCTTTTTGAGTATCCTTTTCTTTTTTTATCTTTTCTTCATTTAGTTGTTTTTGTCTATCATGTTCCTTTTCAATTTTAACAACTTCTTCTCTAATATAATCATTATATATTTCATCTTGCGAATGTATCAAATCATATACTTTTATAATTTCATCTTCAGATACGTCCTTAACATCTTTATCCATAAATTCATATATTGCTAATGCTGTTTCTATTTCATAAAGACTTCTATTATTAAACATAATTAATAAATTTCTAATATAATCTGTATTCATATCTTTATCCTTTCTTTTTTATCAAATTAAAAAAAACAAATCATTATGATCTGTTTCATCAATTACAATTGTAAAATTTAAATTTTCTAAATTTTTAATTTATTTTTCTTTTTTAAAAAAATTGTAGCACCAACTAATCCAATTAATGATATTGTTCCCATTATTATACTACTTCCAATATCATCAAATGTTTTAGGATTTTCTTCTTCAGGAATTCCTGATTGTCCTCCTCCAGAAGAAACTTCTTGCCATTTAGCATAGAAAGTTGTATCTTCTTCTATACCAGTTTCTGAGTTCATAACATCATAATATGATTTACCATCATTTGTATAAAATCCAGTAAATTTATATCCATCTCTTGTAGGTTTTTCAAATGTTTCATAATTAAAATTAATAATATCTTCTATATTTATAGTTTTTACATCATTTTTGAAAGTACCACCATTTGCATCAAAAATAACTTTATATTCTATTTTTACAGCACTTGCATCTATTTCAATATCTCCATCAATTAAATCATTGTTTATAAAAATTTCACCAGTTTCAAAATTATAAGAATATTTTTCAGTATCAACTATATTATCATTTATTTTAACACTAATTGAATTTGGTAATTTATATTCATCAAGCGCAACTAATTTTGCAGTAAAATCTTTTGTCCCAATTACTATAAAGTTATTATTTCCTAAATTACCATCAGTTGTCACATTATCTGTTGTTACATTAAGATTTTCTAAATTAAATTTAACATTTGTTGGTTTTAAAGTATAATAAAGCCAAATTGTACTTTCTCGTATTACACTATAATCAGCAAGCGTTCTTCCGTTTTCCAATTCTACATCACCATATCTTAATTTTAGGTTTTCAGGTGGATAAGTATTATCTACTTGATAAATCTTTTCTTTTACTGACTCAATTGTATCACTTGATTCAACCTCTAAAGTAATATTACCTCCTGTTAATTTTTTTATATATATTTCCATAGCAGACACTTTAAACGGAAGCATAATAAACATTGCAATTGCTATTATCAATAAAAACCTATATTTTTTCATTTAGTTCCTCCTACTATAATAATTTACTATCTACTATTATTATACACTAAAACTTTAAAATTACATATATACAATGATAAAAAATTCCGAAAAAGTGTTATTATATTATTAGGTGATATAATGCGAAAGAAAAGAAGAAAATTAAAATGGAAAAACATTATTATTTTGATTATTATTTTAATCTGCTTAATCTTTCTAATTATTTCAATCAAAGATATTATAAAATGGAGAATAGATTCTAATAAAATAGACAAACAACTTAATGAAATCCAAGAAATAGTAGAAATTGAAGAAGTTGAAGAAACAGAAGAAGTAGAAATAATACAACAAGATGAAGAAATACCACAAGCTAATCCATATTGGGATTATATAAAAATGAATTTAATTAATGTTAATTTTAATGAATTAAAAAAAATTAATTCTAACACTAAAGGTTGGATACAAGTGAATGGTACTAATATTAATTATCCATTTGTTCAAGCTAAAGATAACAAATATTATTTAACACATTCTTTTGATAAATCTTATAATAGTGCTGGGTGGGTATTTTTAGATTATAGAAATAATATAAATTCATTATCTAAAAATACAATTATATATGCACATGGTAGATTAGATACTACAATGTTTGGATCATTAAAAAGCATCTTAAAAAGTGGTTGGTTAAATAATTCTAATAATTATATTGTGAAATTATCAACTGAAACAGAAAATACTTTATGGCAAGTATTTAGTGTATATCATATACCAACAACAAGTGATTATATTAGAACTGAATTTTCTTCTAATGAAGATTTTAATACTTGGACTTCAATATTGATAAATAGAAGTTCTTATAATTTTAATACAAACATTAATGAAAATGACAATGTGCTAACTTTATCAACTTGTTATAATGATAACGAAAAAGTTGTACTACATGCAAAACTTATAAAAAAAGAAACAAGATAAATTTTATAAATTTTATCTTGTTTTTGTTTTCATCTAATCTATAAATTGTAATTTGCTATTTGGTATTCACTTTGGATAAAAATCAGAATGTTTTTCCAAATTTAAATTAACATATTATCTTATCTTCTCATTTATATTTTTAATTGAATTTAGCTTCAATCATCTCATAAATGACACACATGTTGCCTTTTAATCTAGAATTTTCACCTTCACATACTAATCCACTTTCTTTAGTAGCTATTTTTTTTAGATTTAGACATCTACTTCCATCATCTACTGGTGTGTATCCACTAGGACAAGTTCTTTCTTTTTGTGGTTTTTGAGTATGTTTAACTTCGCATTTTGTTCCATTTAATATGCCATCTCTCTCGCAATAATACGATGTTGGTTTAGTTTTTACTTCTTTATAACATTTATTGTCGTTTCCAAGATCTCCAGTCTTACATCTATAATCAGATTCATAATAAGAACTCATATCTACACAACCACCATTAATTAATCTATCACCATTTAAACAACTACCATTTATAGTTGGTTTAGGTCCATAACATTTATGATTCATTAAAATATCTGTTGCTGGAGTTAGTCTACAATATTCTTCTGCCTCACCAATTAGTTCTTTTTTTATACAATATCCACTTACTGGATCATAATCTCCAGAATCACATTTTCCACGAGCATCATCAATCTCTTCACTTACACAATTATTGTTAATTAATTTAAATCCATCGTTACATACATAATTATTAGTTTCAATAGCTCCAACTTCTTCATAACACTTTCCTTCATGTTCTGTATAACCATCTGGACATACATTTCCTTGTAATGCTTGTGTTCTATTAATTTCTTTTAAGCACCAATCTCCTTCAAGAGTATATCCATTTTTACAATATTTACCAGTTATTTTCGTTTCATTTAATTCACTTACAGATTTATTAGCTAAGTCTTCAACATTTATGCCTTCATTTTCTTTAACAATTGTTTTAATATATGCTATCTTTGCAGGGCTTACATTATATTCTTTTGCAAGTTTTTCATCTTCTTTAGATACTTTTTTAATAGTGGTAATATTAGAATCTATTTTCTTCTTTTCAAGAGTTTCCTTCAGTTTAGTTTCTAATTCTTTATTTGATATATCCCCTTCAGAATATAATATTATTTCTAAAAAATTTTCTTCAGCAACATATCCTTTTTCTATAAGATTATCTGTAATTTGTTTTAATGTATCATCTATACTTTTCCCTTTTAGATTACCATTAACTATTTCTTTTGCATCTTCATTTAATGCAACTACACTTTTGACTTTTTCATTTCTAGTTAAATTAATTTCAATACTAGGATTTATATCTAGTGTAATAGTAGAAACAATCTTATTATTATCAAAAATAATAAATCCTATAACTAAAAATAATGCGACTATACCTATTGGAATAATAATTTTCTTTTTCATTTACTTCAACTCCTTCACAAATTATTATTTATCTGTCAGTTATATTATATCATGAAAAAAGCAAATCTTCACTTATTATAAATCTGCTTGATAAATTGTAATTTGTTAAAATACTCCTAAATGTTCTAATAATATTTTTGTTCCGATTAGAATTAATATTATTCCACCAAGCAATTGTGCCTTTTTCTCATATTTATTTCCAAATTTGTTACCAATTTTAACACCTATATATGACATTACAAATGTTATTATTCCAATTGATAAAACTGCAAATACTATATTTACTTTTAGAAATGCAAAGGTTATTCCAACTGCTAAAGCATCAATACTTGTTGCTATTGCTAACGGCAACATTGTTTTAAAATCTACTTTATCATTATTTTTTTCGCATTCTTTGGATAAACCTTCTTTTAACATATTACCACCTATAAATCCAAGTAATATAAATGCTATCCAATGATCGATACTTGTTATTAAACTTTGGAATGTTGTTCCAAGTAAATAACCTATTAATGGCATAAGTCCTTGAAATACTCCAAAATATATTCCTATAATTAAACTTTTTTTCTTATCAAATTTTTTCATTGATAAACCTTTACACACTGCTACTGCAAAAGCATCCATTGCTAGTCCTAAACTTGTTAATAATATTTCTATAATTCCCATAATACTTCCTACTTTCAAATTACTATTTTTCTGTTAGTTAAATTATAGCACAGTTTTATGATTATCTTTCTAAGTCTTCTTCAATTTCATCATTATTTTTATCAAGTTCTATATTTTCACAATAATTTTTCCTATTAATATTAACTATCGGAATAATATCTTTATCATCAAATAATCTCATTAATGCTTCTGTTCCATATTTTTGCTTATATTCTAATTCTTCCTTATACAACGGAAATACTTGATAAAAATTAATTCTATCCTTATTAGGAAGATGAAAATGTAATTGTTCATATTCTTTATCTAGTGCATATAACAATATTGTACTTGATAACTTTGTATTATTGGCAAACGGAATTGTTGCTTCAGCATCTCCAGAAAAAGTATGACCAAATCCAACCCAACTATTTTCTTCAATAGCAGTTCTTGCAATTAACTTCAACTGTCTAATAACCCAACCATCTTCTTCAGTTTTAAATTTAAGATTCCAATCTGGTGGTAAATACATTACAAGTTCAGCACGATCATATCCTTGGTCTTTTATAATATCAGGAACATTCATTTTATATGCTCCCATACCCATTGTCACCAATTTATAATAATTTTGAGTTTCTGTTGGGGGTATAATTAAAATATCTACATGTATATCAGGTGAGTATAATTCATGATATACTTTGTCAAATTCACCAATACTATCTTTTATATAATTCTCGTATTTTGTTTCTTCTTCTTTGGTATATACATATATAGGTTTTTCCTTCATACCTTTCATAAAATAATTTGCTTTATTTATAAAACTCAAATTGTCATCTCCTATTCGTTAATTATTTTTGAATTATCATTATTTAATAGTGTTAATAGTTTTCCATAACCAGCAGCTTTCAATAGCATATTTATAGAAATTTCTAACTCTTCAGAAATATTAATTAAAATTTCTACCCCTGGTTTCTGAATATTACCTCTTTCAAGATCATTTATTGTTGTATTACTTATACCTATTCTTCTAGCAAGTTCTCTTTGAGAAACATTATTTAATTCTCTTCCAGCTACAATGAGATTTTTTAAAGCATCTGTATTACATTTTGATTTATAAAATGATTTTGTATCCTTTGTCTTCAAATTACTCATATTCAAATTCTCTCCTATTATCTTCCAAATCAAAACGTATATATTCTTCACAATAATCGTTGAACATATCTAAAAAATGCTGTTTATCTTTATAACCTCCTGACATTGCTCCTCCATCACCTTTATAGTTAAAGTCAACAACCTTAAAAAATTTTGTTTCTAAATCAATTTCTATTTTAATTTCTAATTTTTTCTTTCTCATATTTTTCTCCTCACTTTGTTTTATAGTATTCATTAACTTTTTGTTTTTCTTCTTTTGAAATATTTTCTATTTCTTCTCCAGATGCACGTCTTCTTTCTTCGTTATATTTGTCGTATAAAATATATTCTTTATCATCTACTAAATATAAAATACCTCTCTTATCAAAGCTAATCCAAGCTATATTACTTTTAGGAACATACATATAATATTCGCTGTACGGAATTCTTATACAATATTCTTCTTTAGTTGAACGAGATTCATCTATCATATTTTTGCTAACTGATACGCTTTTAATATATCCTTTTTCACTTTCTAAAGATATTCCTTTTATTTTTTCTAACTCACTAGCTTTAGTTTTTAGATAAGTTAAATAAGCATAACTTTTATTTGTCTTAACTTTCAATCTATTCGCTTCTGCTAAAATCTCTTTAACCTCATCTAATGTCTGAACACCTAATTGTTCTTTAACATCTAAAAATATTTTTACCTCTTTAGATGGTTCTAAGTATGATGATGATAATTCTTGTTGTTCAATATACGATTCATATATATCTAAATATTCTAAATATAAATTACATAATGGTACTCTTAATTGTAATGTTTCATTTTCAGAAAATAATTCTTGATACTCTGATTCTTTATTAAGAATATCTTGTTTTACTTTTTCTATTTGTTCTTCTAAAGTTTCATACCCAAATATTTTATTCTCATTTAAAAAATTAATCGTATCCACTAATTGATGATAACGCCTAACTTCCATATATCTTGAATTATAATATTTAAAATACTCACTATTAGCATCTAAATCTTTCATACTATATAAAATAGATTGTTTTGATCTAATTGCTAGTTCATTATATAAAGATAATATTTCACTATCTTCATCTCCTAATTTATATCTTTCAAAATCAATTACTGTTTGATTTTTTCTTTTTTGTTTAAAGAATTCTTTTAATTCTTCTTCACTATCCCCTTCACCTAATGTTTTAATACTAACAAATCTTTCCTTACCATAAGGACGGATACGAATATTTTTCCCTGGTTTAATTTGATAACCATCATACGCCAATCTTTCCAATAACTCATCAAAAGAAAAGCATCTTGTTTTTAAATAATCAATTTTTTCTATAATTTGTTGTCGCCAAGTCTTAGTTGCTTCGTTATATAAATATTTACTTCTACCGAACTTCCCAATCTTTGGTGCATCCTCAATTATTTTTAATCCATATTCTAATGCAATCTTATCACTCATATCTCTAAGTCCATACAATCCTTCAATTGGATTAGCAAGTCTATCCTCTAATTTTCTTCCTTTCATATTAACAGCATTTATTACATAATGATTATGGATGTGTGACCTATCAACGTGTGTAGTGACTAATACCTGAAATTCAGGATATAATCTTTTTACTAATTCAACTCCCATCTCATGAACTTTCTCTGGAGTTAATCCTTTTTCCTTCGGATCAAAAGATTGATAACCATGATAACAAGTACGACTATCATTATCTTCTGTTATATGAAATTTATCATTATTAACTTTCATTTCATAAGCAGCAAATTGAGAGGAACAATTAACTCCAGTTATTAATGTTCCTTCTCTTGTCTTTTTAGAATCCTTAATATAATTAATACAATCTATTCTACCTTGAACACCATGAACCGACCATCTAGCTGTTGTTGGTATAAGCATCACCTTCTAATGAAAAGAATTGTGAATTAATTTCACTAGCGAATTCTTTAGCTGCTGTCTTATCTTGAAATTCCATAATGATTCCAAAATTTAAAATACTACCTTCTCTATAAAATGATATTAACAAATCTTTTTGCATTGCTACATCTCTACAATTGTTTATCTTTTGAATTAAATCTTCCTGATTAATATCATCTAATGAATAAGTATAAGTATGATTATTTAAATAAACTATATATACAGGTTTTTGATTAGGTCTATTCAAATTAGAAGGTCTTACTATAAAATGTTGATAATTATTATTTATAATTTTCTTATAGAAATTTTCATCAATCTTATACTTCTCAATCATACCTAATCTTTGTTGAATTTTCTTTTCTGTATTAACTGATAAAATAGATATTAATAAATTAGATAACTTACTTATCATTTTAATAATTATAATGTTTTGATTACTAATGATTTCTATATCTGCTTTATCTATCATATAGTTATTTAATATCTTTTTTTGTTCCTTTAAAATTTCTCTTAATGTTTCTATAAACTTACTTATAATCTTACATATCTCTTGTTTACCTTCAACGTCTTCAATATATATATTCTCATATATACATGCTGCTCTTATATATTCAGCAAGACAATCTCCAAATCCATATTTAATTGCTTTCTCAGTTATGATTCTTCTTTCTTCTTCGTTAAGCATAACATTAATTTTTTGTCTTCTTAATTTACTGTATCTTTCTTCTGTTGAAATCATCCAGTTTCAGCTTTCTTTCTTGTAGTTCTAATTTATATAATTCTAAATCTTTTAGATATGCTTTACGAAAATATTTTTCTGCTAACCACTTAACACCTTCTTTAGTAATCATAACTCTACCATCTTTTAAATACTTATATGAAAGATTAGTTTGTTTTTTCATTTCATTGACTGCTCTACCAATTGCATTTTTACTTTTATTAAAGTATGAACGTAAATCTTTTAATGATGTATCTTCATATTTAAATTCATAAGGAGATATATTTAACTCTGATTCTAGTCTTCTAATTTGTTTTTCAAAAAATTCTATTTCAAGATCAAGATAAAATTTTTCTTTATTAAAATAAACTTCCTTCAACCAGTAAACAAATTCTAATTTTAAATATTCTATTACATCACCATTACCTGATACACGAAGATGCACCCAATCTTCCATTGGATGTCTTCTTCCAGCTCTTCGTATAACTTCTTCTAATTGTACTTCAGTTAAATTTAAATCTCTTTGAACTCGCCACTTCTCCATTGACTTAAATTCCATCCTAGCTCCTTTCTAAATTCAAATTTATAACTGAGGTTATTCAATAGTCTTATTTTTTCTATCAAGCATGGTGTTGACACACCCATCAGCTTGTTAGGACGAACTCCTAAGACCTGCAAATAGTCTCCGACAGTTTAGTATTTTTTTTTCTCTTTTTTTGAATAATTTTTATATTCTTTTTTTAATTCATAATATAATTTTTTTGCTTTTAGTATCTTAATTATTTCAAATCCAGCACTATTTGAAGACTCTAATTCACTTATATAATCTTTTGCATTTTCTAAATCTTTAGTGCTTGTTTTAGAAGATTTTATCTCTTTTTTTAATGCTTTAATTAACCTTTTATGAAAGTTAATTTTGTATTTAACACCTTCCATTGTTTCATCTAATTCTTCGCATTTTAAACTATTATAATAACTTAATTCAAAGCGATTTAACGGTGATTCATTTACTTCTCTAATTAATTTTTTCATTTCCTTTTTTATTTCTTTTTTTGTTTTCATATATTTCCTCTTTCCTTTTTTAATAACAAAAAAAGAGAGAAATTATTTTTTTGATTTTTCCATTTCTCTCTTTCTTCTTATTTCTTCTATTTCTTTTTGCAATTGTTCTTTCATTTTTTTCTTTTCTTCAAGTTCTTCTTCAAATCGTTTTTTCCATGCAATTTTACTTTTTTTGAAATCTTTTCTTAATATTTCCATTAATTCTTCCATTGTTGAATTTTCAATTAATTCACATGTTTCTTTAAATTGTCTGTCTGATTTTGGTTTTGTTTTAGCAATTGAACAAAATGTATTTTCAATAGAACCACTTTCATAATGATCTCCAACTTTTTCTTCATAACTTATAATAACACTTGTATTATAAATAAGGTATTCTTTTGGTTTAGTCTTTCCTGAAAAAATGTCTTCTAAAGAATTCATATCCTTATATCTCTTCATTTTATGAGTAAATACAATAAAATCTAGTCCTTCTTTTTTTATTGTCTTTTCATTAGTAATTGCAGCTCTAATCTCTTTTCTTCTTTCTTCAGAAATTTCTCTATCTGGATTATTATATTTTTCTTGTTCTTGTTTTTTGCTTTCAAGGTGTTTTTGATAATAATCGTTAAAATTTTTATACATTCTACTTCCACGAACATTGACTTCATAGAATTTTCTGTTCCAAAACTTATCAAAATCTTCTGCTAATTTAAATAACTCACTAAAATAAATATTATTCATTATTCCCCCCTAAATTGCCTTATACTCTAACATTTTTATTAAAAAAAGTCAATTATTCAACCCTAAATATGCACGAAATGCCTTAGAATACGTCTGAATTAACTATGAATGTTCAATTTCATTTCTATCATTTAATAAAGGTAAATAATTTAAATCATCATAATAAACTGCTGATATTATTTCACCTGACGCTGCTTTTTGTAATTCTTCTTTAAAAATATCTCCATTAAGATAATGTTCAGTTAAATAGTGCGCAATAGAAAAAGGATTCACTTTTTCATTCTTAATATCTTTACAAATATCAAAAATAAATTGTGCATCCTCTTCAGATATATCAGGTGATACTGTATAAATACCATCTAAAATATAATAATTTTTTAAATTGTTTTTATGCCATTCAGGCATAGTTTTATAACCAAATATAACGTTCATTTATTCTCTCTCCATTTCTATTTCTAATTCATTTCCTACTTCTCTACCATCAATATACCAATCATTAAATTTTTCACAATCTAGGTTCTTTAATTGATTTATTTTAATGCTTTTATCTTCATATATTGCATTTGCTAATGATTGACCTACTTCAATTGGATCAGTATATTCCCCTCTTAATTCTTCACATTTATCTAATAGTATTTCCAAATCTTTATTACTGATATTTTCTTTAACATTTGTTAATCCTAAGTAATAACAAAAATCATAAATATTACAATCATATTTATAAAAATCTTTTGCTAATTGTTTTAATGCTTTTGCTCTATTCATATTCTTTTTCCATTTCTATTTCTTTTGTTTTTTCATCATATTGTTTTCTATATTTCTCTAATTGTTTGTAATCAGAATCATCTATTAATTCTACTTTACCATCATGATTATAAACAAATAATTCATTAAACATAAAATCATAAAATTCTTTATTTTTCCAATAATTTGAATCATCAAATGCTAGTAAATCGCCATTATCATTTATATATAAATCAATATCATCTACTTTGTGTTTAGATAAAATATTATCAATTAAATTTAACTCTTTTGCTCTTTCATCAGATAATTTATTATCAGAAAATTCTTCATCATATAAACAATTTAACCTATTCAAAATATAATCGTCCGATAAATTTATATTAAACCAACTAGCATCTTCTATTTCATTTTCCCATCTGTCATGAGATGTTTTAGTTCCATATTCTATTGTTGCTCCTGTATCACTACAATAATGTAATTCTGCACAATAACCATTATGAACAACACGAGCAATCGTATAAGATACACCTGCCATTATCTCTTTTGGAGAAGTTATTATTTCATCATAAGATTCAAAATAATATCTCATTTCATACATTTTTTCTTCTGAATAAAAATGTTTGATTGATTCAGATGGTACACGTTCCAACTCATCTAAAGACATACATCTTTCTTTATATACAATTGAAGTTAAAGCTCTCGCAAGTTTAAATGAATCAATATAATTATCTGAACATTCCTTACATATATTTATTAATCGTGTTATTTCTTCCTTTGGTATATCTTTATCAACACTATTTATTCCTAAATAATATATAAAATCATAAATTCTAAAATCTTCTGTTTCTTCAATTGAATCTGCTAAATTTTCATAAACATCTAAAATATTATTCATATTCTATCTCCATTTCCTCTAAAGTTTCTTTTTCTTTTATCTTCTTATTTTCCTGTTCTTTTAAAGATTTTTCTGCTTTATCAAAATCAATATAGTTTTCTAATTTAGACATAAAATCTAAAACATGTTCTCTATTTTCTAAATCCAACAAATTAAATTCATTAACCAGTTCTTTGGATTCTATATCACAAGCAGGGCAACAAATATAATCATCTAATTTATTTGAATATCTTTCACAAGAAATAATTATTTTATCTTTTTGAACTTTTAATGACTCCAAATGTATATCATTCATATCTATATTTCTATAATCCCAATCACCACAAAGTTCAGTAAATTTTTTTGCCTTATTATATACATATTTTCTTTGCTCTAATTTTTCATAAGAAGTTAACAAATTAAAGTTTGGTTTATAAATACCTTCGTTAAATTTTTGTTTAAAATCTTCTAATTCTATTGAATAAAATTGTTCACCTAATGGTCTTTGAAAATCAAAAATATCAAATCTATTGTTATTAATTCCTAAAACCAAACCAATACATTTAACATCAACATTTATATTTTTGTCTTCTGATACTTGATGCTTTGATTCAAACATATTTATTTTCTTACCAATAAAATTATTAATATTTAATTCTTTTTGTTTTATTAAATTATTTATAAATCTTTCTAATCTATCTTTAAAAACACTTTTATAAGTAAAATCTGCAAAAGCATATTCATATCTGTTATACACTTGCTTACCCTTACCAAAATATAATTGATAATGATACTTTCTATCGCTACCAATTTTTACAATCTTCCAATGTTCCTGTTGCATTATTTCGTTAAATTTTTCTATATTTTTCATTCTACCAAATTCTTCTAAAACATCTACTTCAATTAATTTTTCTTCAGGAACACTAACTGTTGCTTTTGGCTTTCTCAGGGTATTTAAAACTTCTAATCCTAATTTATTAACAAAGAAATGTTCAATTCCTTTGTTATAGACAGTTATATTAGTTGGTTTAGCTTTTACTCTTTTTAAACTACCTGAAGACATTGAATTAACATCAAGATCTAAATCTTTATAAGATTGATTACAATCTAGTTTTATTACTTTTTCTGTTAATGGATTATAATCATAATAATATACAGTCATTGAACAATCATATTTATTCCAATAATCTTTTAATTGTTTCCATTGTTTGATTTCATCATTATTTGTATCAATTCTTAACCAATGTGTATATATAAAATGTCTACTATGAATACTACGCATATTCCATCTCCATTTCATCAATCTCTTTAGATATATTTTGTTCCTTTGTTAAACTTTGTTCTTCCAAATATGAAACAATTTTATTAGCATCCTTAATTGCAGAAAATAATTCTTGTGGTTTTTCCTTTAAAATATCCAACCAATTTTTCACGTATGCTTTATGATTATTTAAATGTTTTTCATCATATTCTAATCCTAACTTTTGCATAAGAAAAGAAGAACTAATTTCTGCTCTTAGCTCTTCTTTGGCATATTCAGGAGTGCCAAATTTATTTTTTATATCTCTATCAAGGCGAGATTCATGACCAGTTGAATGTGCTAACTCATGAAGTTGTGTAGAGTAATAAGCATAATTGTTTTTAAATCTAGTTGGTTCAGGAATAACTACTTCATCCTCTTGAATATTGTAGTATGCTTCATCACCTTTTTCCACATATTTAACACCTAAATTATCTACAATGTTTTTTATATAATCATTATTAATAATTTGTTCTTTTTTGATTTCATTGTCTTTAGGTATCCCTTCAATATGCTCAGCATTAAAAACAACATAATGTAATGTATTCGGTCTAAAATCTTTTACCATTTCTGGATTTTCAGTAATTATTTTTCTATATTCATCAAATTTGTAGTTCTTCTTTTCATGAATATTTTTCATTAAAACATATTCAACATGAACTCCCATTCCTTTAGCATTTACTAATTTCCAATTATTATCTGTTATATTTTTATAGGTACACCACCTATTATCTTTATAACCTCTTTCTAAAGAAATAAGTGATAATAACAAATTATTAGTACCTCTATATTCTGTTTTTTTAACAGGATTATAAGGGGCAGAAGTTGTCCACATTTTTTCCCAAGGAATATTGCCTTCTTCTAAACTTTTTATATACATTTTTACTAATTTATCTTTTGCTTTATAATAACTATTCATTATTATTGTTGCTCCTTGATCTTCATATCCAATTCTTGTTGACGTTGATAAATTTTTTCTTGTTCTTTTCTAAAATCATATAAAACTTTTAACTGTTTATCATATTCAGCAATAACCTCATTTATTGATTTGATTTTTTCTTTTTCCTTTTCTTTTAATCCTTCTAACCTTTCAATTTTTTTATCTAATTGTTTATTCATAACATTCTCCTTTTCTTTTGTTTATACCAGTAAACAATGATTTTAAAAAAATATTATCTTTCTATTTCTTCTTCATAATTCATGACTAAATCCTTTATATCTTGAATTATTTTATCTTTCTGTTCATCTTTATTATCTAATTTTAATTCCTTTTCTTTTATATTTTTAATTGACTGTTCTATAATGTGTTTTTTTTCGTCATCATCTAAAAAGAGTGATGGAGAAAACTTAATCTTCTCAATTTTTTTAATATCTGTAATTTTAAAATTTTCTGTCATATAATCAATAATTATTTCAACATTGTTTTCTTTATCAGAATATTCATTAAATAAAATCCCTGAATCTTTATACCCTTCTTTCAACTCATCCGAGAAACTAATATTGTTTGAAGAAGTTATCCAACAACCAACTTCATGAGCATTAGGAGCATAATAATCTCCACCACCTGCACCATTACAACATGATAATGCTAAACTTAATGGATGAATTTTTGCTCCACTTATTAAGTTTTTATTTTCCTCATATACTACCCATTGAATAAGTTGTTTTTTCAGATCAATATATTCTTTTAAAGAATCATTATTTATATAACGAGATGGTAATTTGTTTGAATCAGCAGACGTATTTTTAATTTCACGATATGGATAATCATATATATTATGAACTCCATATTCTTTATTTTCTTCACGAATTGTTTTTAAAAGTTCACTAGAATATTTATCTTCATAAAAGTCATCTGCATAATCTCCAATAACTAAAACTCTATCTCCTTTCCATGATGTTTTTAAAAGATTTTCTACTTGAAGCATATACTCATTTCGTTGATAACTCCATTCCATTAATTTTAAAAGTCCAGGTGGATTTAAAATTTCTTTTTTATCAAAATTCATAAATTTATGGTATTGTCCCATGATTGATTCCCCTTTCTAATGTTCTAATTCTTCTTCTAACTCTTGTTCTTCTTCAGGTATTTCTTTTTCGCTATCATCTAAATAATAATCCCAAATTTTGTTAATAGATTTTTGTTTTAGATTGTATCTTTCTTCTATAACTTCACCGTCTTTTATTTTTAAAATTCCAGAATTTTCTTGAATACCCTCATCAGCAAATCTACATTCAAAAACAGCTTCAGGATATTTACTAGAAAGTTCTAATATAACATTTCCAGCAAATCCCCAAGCTGTTTCAAAAATCAAAGTATCTTTATTATAATCTAATGCTGTTAAATCCCATTTTGTTCCCCATTTATCACATCTCCATTCATACCAGTCTGCATGACCATATTTATCATAATTAGAAATATATTGCTTAGCTAGTTTAACGCTTTCTGTATATTCTAATTTATCTTTATTTTCATCATACTTTTCAGCTAGTTTCTGAAATCTTGATTCTCTATAAATGTCAGAGTGAAACATATTTAATGAACGATATACCTCATTAATTTTTTCTTTACTTATACCACTATCATTTTCTATAAAAAGATACATAAGTCCTTCTTCACCTCTGCTACTTCTTTCTACTTCAAGATCTTTAGGCATAGGCATCACTTTATCAAATGAAAAACCTTTTTCATTTGAATACTTTTCTAAAACATCTTTTAATACATCTGGTTTCGTTTTTACAATCGTTTTAACCCAGTTTGGCATTGATTTATTTCTCCTTTCATATAAAATTATCTTTCTATATCTATTTCTTCTTCTAAATTTTCCAGTTCTTTATTTTGTTGTAATTCTGTTTTTTTTATTAATTCAAGATAACCAGAATCAATTAATTTATTAACTAAATTTTTATTAAGAAATAATCCTGGAGTTATATAATATCCATATTGTTTTAACAACAATGTATCTTGCTGATTTATTATTGCACTAGCACCTCTTAATGCTAAATTAACGTAAGTCATACAACAACACAGATTTGATATATCTGCTCCTACAAAATATACATTGTTTATATCTATATTATTTTCTTTCAACAAACTAAGATAAGCAAATAACATCCTACCACTACCACAACACTCATCTGCTACGGTAATATAACCTTTTTCATTTATTTCTTTTTGTATATTTTCTTTATCAAATGTAATTTGTGCCATTAATTTGCTGACGTGTAGAGGAGTAAAAAATTGTCCTCTACCTTTGTCATGCAAACCCAATTCTTCAAAAATATTTCCTAATACATCCTCACAATCATCCTTATTAAGTTCTAAGGTCAATGCAGATAACATCTCTGCAAATAAATTAAATTCTTCTTTTTGATATTTTTTTGATATACTCAAATATTCTTGTTCACGATTCTCATTAAAATTTGTTAAATTTGATATAGAATAAGCACAGCAATATACAAAATCTTCAAATGTTTCTCGCATACCATATTTTCTTCCAAGCATTGTTAAAGTTTCTTTAATATAATTTTTATCCAAACTCATATACTTGTTTCCTTTTTATATATTAATTATTCATTAATATATAAACTAGTAATTATAATCCATATCATAATCATCATCTCTGTCAATTGATTCTTCTTGTTCATGCGTTTCTTCATAATCGTTTGACATCTTGATTGCTTGTGCTTGAATAACAGGATTATCTTTAGTTTCTTTAAAAGCATTTATAACTTCTGTATCTAAAAAGTGATAATCTTTTTTCATATTTTTTTGTCTTTCATATATAAAATCATACGTCATAGATAACGCTAATTGCTCATCAACTCTCATATCTTTTGGATTAATACCTAAATCCATACACAATAACGCTTGTTGAAAATACTTATCATCTTCTTTTTTTAATGCTGATAATTGATTATACATAATAGTTAAAAACTGTCTACTAGTTATTTCTCCCATGTATTGTTCTTTAACTTGGTCTAATATTTTTTCATAATGTGATGCTGGTACTTTTGTAGGTAATTGTGTTTCTGGATCTAAATAAGTATAAGTCATATCACTTATAGATTTGCACATTTCTTTTAACTTCATTTGCGTAAAATCATCATATTGTTTTCTCATTTTTTTCTCCTTTTCTTTTTCTTTGTTTTATCTTCTATAATTATTTTTTCTATTCTAAATAGAACACAATTTTCTTCTGGACAACAATTGTGAGAACTACATTCTTTACAAAAATTTGTTATTTCGTATAAGATTTTTGTTTTCATAATCACCTATCCATTTCTAAATCAAAATCTTCTGATTTTTCTATTAATTCAAATGTTAAAGATTTACTATCATAATACTTTTTCACTTCATCTACCATATCAGAATCAATTTCAAATAGAATTGAATTTCTATTAATTTCTAATGATGCTTCACCCAATGCACAAGAACCTGAAAATTGATCTAGTACCCATTCAAATTCTTTGGTCACATATCGCTCAATAGCAGCATATAATTCCTTCGGCTTTTGTGATTGATTAATTCTCTCTTGTTTAGAAGGTGGTTCATATATAAAAGAAGTAGGCAACATACCATTTGTACCACTCATATAATGTACTGGTAAATCATTATCTTTTAAGACATTTTTAATTTGCTCAGAAGACATACCTTTAGCATTTATTCCTGCTTCAGATAGTTCTCTCATATTTTTTTTGGTATCAAGTCTTAACTCTCTGGCTTTGCCTTTTGATAGGAATAAAATATCTTCACAATTACTTGATTTTCTACCAGTATTATTAATTTGATTACCCTTAATCCAACTTACTTTTGCATAATATAAAAATCCTGATTCTTTTGCCATATTTTTTATTTTAGTAAGATATTCCCAATTACCACCAGATTCTTCTGGTAAAAACTCCACTAAAAAAGCTCCCTGTTTTAAAACACGGAACTTTTCTTGGAAGTCTTTTTCGTTATATTGAAAACAAGAATAAGAGCTAGTAAAATCACGATTACCACCTTTATTTGTGGATAACTGATAAGGATGATCTGTAATAATTGCATCAATTGAATTACTAGGTATCATTGATAAATCTCTACCATCACCATTAATTAATAAACATTCACATCCATCCTTAGAAGTCTTATAAACACCCCTAGAAACTTTTTTAAATAATCCTTTTTCTATTCCTTCATAAATTCTTGCTCTGATAGATGGTTCTTTAACATCTAAATCCAAAACTTCTTGTACTACATACTCAGCTTCTTTTAATGTGAAGTTTTCACTATCACTAAAATAATCTAGTAATGACACTTGTATAGATGCCATATTTTTTTATTTTTCCATTTCAATATATGAATTATTTTTAATAGATGATAAAAAATCATTAACCTTTAACTGAGTATTTTTATAATCTTCCATTTCAATTAATTCTAATAAATTATCTGCTCTATCTCCTTCTAAATACATATATGGTTCTGAAAAAGAAATTGTATCTTTAAACATATCTATTATATTATTCTTTACAACGTGAGTATTAAATTTTTCTTTTTCACTTTCTAGTATTCCACCATCCAAACTATGACCTTTACAATCATAAAAAGTATAATCAACAGAATATCCTTTATTAAATATATGGAGAATATTATTTTCCTTACTTATTATTAATGTGTCCATTTTATTTTTCTCCCTTTTGAATTATTTATTTCAAAATATATCTTTATATCTCCTAAAAAATCACTTGATTCTTCAATATCTTCTTCATCAAAATCCTCAGCAAAATTCTCATCTTCATCAATATCATTCTCGTATTCTTCTATATAATCTTCTGTCACAAGACTTATTTCGCATGGGATTCTATTATATTTTTCATAAATTTCATCAGCATTTTTTTCTTCTAAATCTTTGACTATTTTTTCCATTGCATTTTTATCACCTGTGGCAAATATAGATGTGAACTTATTTTTTTCATCTATTTTAACAAGGTCATTTTCAGATAAAAAATCAATTGCTACAAGAAGAGCATTTTGTTCATTTGTGGCATGTATTCTAAAAACATTAGTTTCTACATTTTTCACAATAATATAAAATAATTTTTCTTCTTCTCTTTCATAAAAATTGGCTTCTTCTAAAAGTAATAAGAAATCTAAATTTAATAGCTTACATATTCTTATTAAAGTAATAACATTCAAACATTGTCTATTACCATTTTCTATACGTACAAGTTCCGTATGACTAATACCAACTTCGTTTGCTAAATATCTTAAACTATACCCTAACTCAATTCTTCTATTTTTAATTCTTTGTGCTAATATCATATAATTATTTTTCATTTCTTTCTCCTTTTCTTTTGTTTACACTAGTAAACATCTAAATTAAAAAAATTACTTCTCTATATCAATTTCTTCATTTATTAATTCTTTATTATTTTCCTGATTTTTATTAAATAACTTATTTACATCAGGGGCTATATGAAAATCATATTCCATATTTGAAATTAAAGTATCAATCATAAAATTTTCTAATTCTTCTGGTGTTTCAATGCTTAATTCATACTCTTTAAAAATTTCTTTATTTTCTTCAAATAGTTCTTTTATATATTCCTTATTCATTTATACACCACTCTTTTCTATATTAATTTGTTTCTAACTTCATCCCCAAATAGATTCCATTCTCATCTTGAATCGGACTACAAATACCTGTTCTATTTGTTTTCTTCAATTCTGCTGCACAAACTTCTGAAACATTTAACATTGTATAACCATCTTTAAATAAAAAATATTTAACTATTTTTTCGCTAGATTGATTACTTGGTGTTTCTTCTTTAGGTGGAGTTTCAGGTTGTGGTGTTGAGGTATTATTAGATGTATTATTATTGTTAGTTGATGGTTTTGTTTCTTCTTTTTTAGGTGTTTCAACTTTATTAGAAGAAGTATTTTCCTTAGGCGGTGATACTGGTTCTTCTTTCTTTTTTATATTAACTATAATAACTTCCTGAGAAGTATTACCTGAAGAATCAGAAACAGTATATATTATTTTTTGTTCACCGATCTTAGAGGTATCTATTTCTTCATAAATAATATTTTCTAAAAGATCTCCATCTTTATCATCTATAACACTTTCAATATATTTTAAATAGTCTATATCACCCCCTTCCGTAATTTCTATATTATCTGTATTAAGTTTAATAACTGGTGCAATTTCATCCTTTACTTCTGGGATACTAGTAATTTCTTTTGGCTTTTCATCTTCTTTAGATGAAGTATTACTGATATATATAAATATAAATACAGATATAATAACAATTAATAATATTGAAATTATGATTGTATTTCTTTTTCTCTTATACTTACGATACTTAGTTAATAATTCTTCATCAGTCATATTTCATCACCCCACTCATAATAAAATTAATCCTTATATTTTGGCTTTTCACGAATAATTACTAATAATCTTGCTTTAATAACATTAGATGCTGAATCGCTTACTTCATAATCAATATAAAATTCTCCAGTCTTAGAAGTATCTATTTTTGTATATTTAACTTTATCTGTTAAATCACCTTCTAAATTATCAGTAGCTTCTTTTATGAAAGATTTATAATTTAATTCATCACCTTGATACATTATTAATTTATCTTGTTTCAAAATTAAAACAGGACTGATTAAATCCTGTTTTAACATTGATTCTTTTTTCTCTTTTTCTGCTTGTTCTTCTTTAGCAATTTCAATATTTCTTTTTATATCTTTATAATTAAACAATACTGATGTAAGACTACAAACAAATAACGTAATTATAAGTAATATCCATAATTTTTTCTTTTTCATTTCTTTCTCCTTTTTAATCTAAATATATAAATCCTATAATGGTATATCCATTATTTTTATTTATTCTTCTATACTCATCAAATGAACTATAAGTTTTTGTTCTTACTAATTCGTTAGCGTGTTCATTAGCATATTCTACCTGACTACATGAATCATCATTCCTACAAGCATTACCTATATTTCCTTCAGATACAGTAATTGTTTTACCATCATACGCTTCTACAAATGCAACATGACCAAATCTATTAGATGATAATACTACAACAGAATTATATGAAGGTTGTGTACCAGTTTCATAACCCATTGCTATTGCTGAATTAATCCAAGTCTGAGCATTACCTGTTGGCATCTTTTTACCAGATACTTGTAATGCACGACCATAACTAAACCAAGTACATTGTCCTTTAAATCCAGCATTAGTTAAAGCATTTTTTGAATTAAAATGTTCGGTATTTAATTTCAAAGGAATATCTGTTTTTCCATAGGTTGGTGTTCTAGTCTTAAAATCAGTTCCTAATAAATCAGCAAAGAATTCTGAATTATATAACAAAGTTATCATCTCCAATTGTTCATCAGTAAAATAAGTTTCTATTCCATCAGAGATATTTTTAGTTTTGCTGAAATTAGCAATATAAGAATAATTATCTTTGCACCAATCCATATAATCTTCATACATACTATTTGTTATAACCAATACTTTCTTAGTTAATTCTACTGTATTACCTTCATCATCAGTTTCTTCTACAATTTGTTCTAATATTTCATGTTTTTCTAATAATCCTTCAGATTTAAACTTTTGTATTAAATCTTTTTCAGTTTGATCAAATTCTAACTCTGCACCTATACCCTGCATTATAGATAATGGTATTCTCCAATCAATACGACCATAATTACCATCAACAGCAAATACTTCTCCATCTGGATTATCCTTTAAAAACTCATCAACTTTTTTATCATATTCTTCTTGAATACTATTCATATATTGTTGATATGAATTAAGAGAATCTTCAGACATAGTAGAACCAAATATAGAGCATACGGCAATTATAATTATAAGAATAAGTGCTAGAGGAATAATAAACTCTGCTAGTGCAGCTAATAAAGATATAAGCATCTTAATTAATTTGACAACAACCACCTTAGCAACTTTTAATAATTTTTTACCAATTGTTTGACTAAACTTTTTCCCCAACTTACCAGCTACTTTTTTTGTTTTCTTTTTAATCTTATTAGATGCTTTGGTTTTTATTTTACGAGTTATTTTTTCATTAATATATTCTGTACCACTACCATCTTCACTCATTGCTTTATTTAATTCTCTTGATGTTCTTACAATTGCTCTACCTGCTTTAGATACCTTTTCTCCACCTTTACTAACAACAGTAGCAACCTTAGATGCTTTACCTTGATTATCATTAAACTTAAATACTTTTTTATTTGTTTTCTCTACTACTGTTTTTAATTTACTTTTCTTAGGAGTGTCCTTGTCCGACTTCACTCCTTCAGTCTTTTCTGAAACATTAGAATCAGTTTTATCAGTTGAATTATCTTCATTAACATTTGTTTTCAACCTACTAGTAGAGTTATTCTCTTCTTGAGTTGTTGCATCCTGTTTATTATCTATTTCTTGAGTGTTCTCAGACGTTTTTAACCTTGATTCAACTTCTTTATCATTCTTAGTTAAATCTTCTTCTATGGACTTATTTTCAGCAAAATCAGACGCTTGTTTTGCTATTCTATCTATTGCTTGAAATGTATGATTGGATGCTTCTGATGATAATGTTGATAATCTATCAATTGACCTCTTAACATCTCTTTCTGTATTATCTTTCATAATTATCTTGCCTGTACTTGACTATCAGTATTATTAACTTGATAGATTAAATAATCCTTAGGTACTTTATTAGTAAAAGGAATAACATCAGAACCAAATACAACTAATCCTTGTCCTGTTGGTGCATCACCTTGAACATACATGGATTCTTCATCACTAATATTAAAGATATTACAAATAGATGGTAAATCTAAAGGTTTCTGTTTTAATATTAATGCAAACTCTGAATTAGATAAAATATCTTTACCAGATTCAGATCTTAGTAAGTGAGATATTTGTTGAGAGATTACTGTATTTAACGCATTAAGTTTTCTTCCAGTTTTATAGAAATTAGCAACATATTGAGCAGAATATGGATTAGCAAGTAAGATATGAAATTCATCTATAAAAATCCAAGTATATTTACCTAACTCTTTATTCTTTGCTAGTCTATTCTGGATATGGTCTAATACAACTAAATATCCAGTAGTTTGTAATGATGCAGATAATTTACTAATATCAAATGAAACTAATCTATTTTGAATATCTATATTAGTTTTTTTAGAGAATAAATCCATTGAACCTTTTACATATCTTTCTATAATTAATGCTAAATCTTTTGCTTCTTCTTCAGGTTGTTTTAAAAGCATATTATAAAAATCTGGTAATGTTGGTAATAAACTATCATCAGAAAAATTACTCTTTTCATAATCTTCAAATATAATCTTAGTACAGCGATCTATAATAGTTTTTTGTCCACCAGATAAAGCATTAGCACCTACTATACTTTCTAAGAAAGCAATAATATATTCTACTTTACTTTTTACTGGTTCACTTTTACCATTATCAGTACATCCATAATTTAAAGATAAATCAAATGGATTAATATGAGTATTTGAATTGGTAGATATAAATATCTTTTGTCCACCAAATACTTCTAATAATCCACCGTACTCATTTTGTGGTTCAATGATACAAATTTCATCTTCAGGATAACGAATTAATATTTGCTCTATAATAGTTTTAACATTAAAAGATTTACCAGCTCCAGAAGTTGCTAGTACGCATCCATTACCATTTATTAATTTTTTTCTATCACAAAATATAGCATTTTTACTTACAAGATTTACTCCATAAAATAAAGACTTCTCGTGATTGAAGTCTTTACTATTAAATGGTACATTTACTGCTGTTGCTTCACTTGTTAATGTTCTTTGAAATTGTAAACTATTATGACCTAAAGGAAGTATATTTTGTACACCTTCTAATTGTTGCCACAATAGAGGTTTCATTTCTATTAACATTTCAGCTGCAACTTCCTGAACTCTGACAGTCTGGTCTTCTAATTCTTCAAAACTATTAGCAGTTATACACACTAAAAAATTATTTTGAAATATCTTTTGATTATTCTTTTGCAAATCATATTGTAATTGTTCTGCATTAGATATTTTTGTTTCTAATTTCTTATCTTTAACATATTCATAATCAAGATTACTTTTTCCTGCTCTTTTTATCTTTTCAAGACGCTCAGTTTCCATTGCTGATAAACTTTTATCCACAACTTTAATCATCTTAGCAGAATTAGTTGGATTAATATTTAATGTAGTAATAATGTTAATATCTTCCATTGTTGTAATCCTATTATAAAATCTAGGAGTTAAACTTTTAGGTAATTTAGAAACATATAAAACTCTAATAAATTTCTTATCATCTATTTCAATAAGATCAGATTCACGCATCAAAACTTTTTGAGGAGCAATTACATCAAATATAGTTAATTCTTTTTCTTTAGCATATTCAATTATATTATCAATATTATTATCTTCTACTGATAACACATTAAAAAAATTATATATAAATCTTAATCTTTCTTTAACTGATACTAAATTAACTTTAGATTTTAATTCTTTAAACTTCTGTTCTGTCTTTAGAAAGATATTTAAAAATAATGCGTTTGCTTCTATAAAGTTTTTTGCTTTTAAAGATATTACTATAAATCTTTTAGTTTGTAATGTATCTTCATTTGTGCCAAGCGAATTAGTTATAAGAGTATTTAATTCATCAGCTATTTGAATCTGTTTATCATCCTTTAAATGTTCTTTATCAAATATAAACTTTTCTTTATACTTTTCTGTTTTTATAGGAGTACCTGCATTGATAACTTGTATATGAGTATCCTCCCTAAAAGAATGTAAATATTCTAACCATTTAAAGAAGATGTTTTCTGCCTCTTCATCATTAGCTTTGGCAAATGATACATCAGTATATTCAATACAAATAGAATAAGTATCTTCATCTATTCTAAATATACCTGTTCTTTCATCAACTTCCTTAAACATATAAGAAATGATTTCTTGATTAGTTTTAGGAATAAATACTTTGTTTGGTAATACATTATTCTTCTGTTTCTGTGTCTTCTTTAAACCCTTCTTTTTCTGTTTTTTCATTTATCACACTATTATCCTTTCCAACAACTTGTTTAGCGAGTTTTAATAGCACTTGTGCTTCTTCCTTACTTAACGAAAAATTGCTGGTAGTATTCTCTAACGTATTAATACCAAATTTCTTCTTAGCACGTGCTAATTCTCTTTGTTTACTACGTTCCTTCTTTAATTCCTTCAATTTTAATTTTTCTTCTTTTTTCTTATTTCTAATTTCCTTTTTATTTACCTTAGGTTTAGATTTTTTAGATTTTTTCTTTTTGGTTTTTTCTTCTAATAATTCTGCTTCCGTCTTATATATAATTGGTTTCGCAAAGTTAATATAATTACGTTTCCAATAGAATATTATACGTTCAGCATTTAAACCCTGAATTGGTATAAATCCAAAAAATCCAATTGGCATAGCAACTATAATAACTATCCATCCAGTTAAATCACTTCCTATTTTAGGAGTTAAAAACAAATATAAAGGTACTGTTGTTATAATAATAAGAATTCCAAACAACCATTGTCTTAAAGTGAAATTATAAAATTTTTCTTTATAATCCTTAATCTCATCATGTATTCTAGGTTCTATTCTATCCATTATGCACCAACCCACCTTTCAGACATTGTACTAGTCATAGAAATCATAGCCATCAAAAATCCATTTAAAAACATTATCGCTACCATTGAACTAATTGAACCTGCATCAGTTAATGTGGATAAAGCAAGTGAATATATTGCAGTTGATACAACAATCATTGATGCTTCAATTCCTAAAGCAATAGTGGACATTATAAACCTTTTACAAACATTCTGCCCATCTTCCCATGTTCCTATTGCGATTGGTATAGGTGAAAAAGCAAAACTTAATATTAACTTACCTATACGCATAAATACTTGGACTAACACACCAATTAAAGTACCCATAAATGGTATATAAAGAATTAATATGATAATTCCCATAAATCCTTGCTTAATAATTCCACCTGCATTTCTTACTAAATCACCCATCTGTACAGCAAGATCAGGAATTGATGATGTTGAAGCAAGTGAACCTGTGACCTGAGTAAGAATATTATTAGATATACTCATTATGGACGAAAGTAATTCAAATGAATTTTCTATTAACATTTTAAAGATGAGGAAACGGATGAAGGTAAATATCATCCGTTCCCAACTAAATCTTTCAAAATCCATAACCTTTTTAGTGACATCTAATAAAAAGAATAATGTTAATAAACTTAATCCTATTGGTACTATAATTGAATGAATATTAGATGCTAATGACCATATACTTGTTTTTGTAATAGAATTCCAATTACATAGATTACGAATCGTACCTACAAAATCACTAATATCAATTTTAAAACCTAACACTTTAAAGGATATTTGAAATATACTTTCAATTAATCCAGCCATCTATTAGTCCTCCTTCTTATAGTCCAAATAAACCTTTTGATTGACTAATAGCAATGACCATGAATCCTGCCATCATAGTCATTAATCCTCTACTTTTACCTTCGGCATCATCACGTTGCCAACCTAAAGCAAACATAACAGCACCGATTAAAGCAACTACTCCTCCGATCTTTAATAACCAATCACAAACAAATGTGATAAAACCATCAATGCTACTTGTATTACTTCCTTCTGCATACACACTATTAATACTTAAAATAAATCCACAAAAAACTACATTAAATAAACTAACTACTTTTTTACATACCTGCTTAATACTAACTGCCAAATTCTTTTTTTTCATAAATTTTTTCTCCTTTTCTTTTATATTTGTTTACACTAGTAAACACTTAAATTAAAAAAAATTTAACAACTTAAACAACATAAAAAATATAATTATAAATTATCTAACAATTCATCAGTTAAACTTTTAGAAGAAAGTAATATAGCGTCTTCATTAAATTTACGTTCTTCATATTTAGTTAAATCTCTTGCTTTAAATTCAGGTTTTACTTTTACAAATCCTAAACCTAATTCTCTAAACATTTGCTGCTTCCTTCTTGTTTCTTTACTTATACCTCTTTCAATTGAATGGTCATATTTATTTTTGATGGTTTCTTTTTCATTCCAACTTTCAAATAATTCATTATATCTAGGATGTTTTGTCAAATCATACAACTTAGAATAAAAAGGTCGCATACCAGCAACCAATAAAATACCATAGCCACTTTCCATTCTTGCAAGTTCATCAACAAAAGCCAACTCACGCCCAACTATATCCCAATTGAATGATGAAGAACCTTGCCTTGAATAAGTACGACCTGATGACTTTTTATACCAAGTTTTTTTCCCGAGCATAGAACTCATGTATTCCAATGTTTCCTTTGAACGTGATCCTAAAAATAAAATATAATCCGAACAATCTAATGCTGTTTCCCAATTATCCTTGTATACTTTTTTCAATTGTGATAATGATTGAAGACACGTTGTTATACCACAGTTAAGACCACGAACATACGCAAGATTTTCCAAATAGCGTGGTATCACCCCTAGCTGAGCCCATTCATCACAATATATCTGAACAGGGGTTGAAAGTGAACCATTATTCTTACTAGCATTTGCATCTATTATAGAAAATATCTGTGTATACATAATACTTGCTATAAAATTAAATGTTGAATCATTTGGACTATTAATAATAAAATATGCTATTTTACCTTCATCACCTTTTCCACCGATTCTATTTAATTCCATCGTATCATCAATAGTCATATTTTCTATTTCAGATATATTAAATGGTGCTAAGCGAGCTGAAGCAGTCATAATGATTGTACTCATCATTTTAGGAGATGATGCAGACACTTTAAAATGTTTCCATTGTTTAACTCCGATATTATCTGGTTCTTTTTCAGCCCAAGCATCAAACATTCTACTTAATGTTGAATTACCTTCTTTATCTGGTTCTGCAAGTCTAATTAGCTTTAATACAGTCTTAAAATTCTTTTCCTTATCATCACATCTAAAAATAATATAATAAATTATTGCCTGTAAGAAGACCATCTCTGCCTTTTCCCAAAATGGATCTCCAGTATTAGATTCAATAGTTTCTGATTTAGTATTTAACATAATTGTATTAATTAATGTCATTACATCGTCTTCTGCTATCCATTCTTGAGTTTCTAAACTATTATCAATAGTCTTATTAATTTTTTTAATATACATAAGTGGATTAAAATGGTCTGACTTTGACTTATCAACTAAATTTAAAACACGAATATCATATCCTAAATTAACTAAAGACATACCACAATCCCTAACAAGTTCTCCTTTTGGATCTGTGACAACAAACGTTTCTCCATTTGCATTTAACAAATTCACTTTAAAGTAATATCTGGATTTCCCACTCCCAGGTCTACCTATTAGAATAAGGTGTCTATTCCTTTTGGATATTCTCATATTTTTAGCAAACATTTCTGTTGCTGTGAATATCTGATTCTTTTCTAATTCTTTTTCACAATAAGGTTTTATTGCTTTAGAATCTTCCCATTCAGCACTTCCGTACGTATCTTCTTGTAAATTCTTTTTATTTTGGTTCATTATTGTTTGAATTATTAACCAAGCAAACACACCAACAAATAATGAGGTGGTAATAGTCTTCACATTTAATATTACAGGAGTTGTAATAATATGAAGTTTATCTAATGCTTCAGTTAAATGAGAAAATTCAAACTTTCCTGCTACTTCTGATAAACTACAAACTCTTAGAGTATAATAAGAGGCGATTAACATTATTAACAAGATAATTACAATACTACTCTTTTTATTGCGTTTAACGATCAAATTCTCGTTCTTCTTCCTGTTCTAAAATAACACTTTCTATAACTTTATCATTCTTGTTTTTTTCTGCTAATTCATTTGCCTCTTTTACCAAATCCTCTGTTTTGGATTTTTTTTTACTAGCTTCTGATAATTGCCTTGTATCCGTTTCTTTTAACAGAATTGTTGTTGTTCCATTTGGAGCAATTGATGCTACATAATCTTTAGATGAATAAGTTTCTTTAAATTCTTTATATCTCTTAATATCATTTATTTCTATTTCCATAATATCGTGAAGATTTGATTCACTTTCAATTGCTCTACCTCCAGATGCACCATATTCTTTTATAGGACGTTCTGGAGCATATCTTCTATATTCTTCTAAATCTTCAGAACGAATCGCAATTATCATTTCTTTTTCATTTAATACACATGCACCATGACTTGTTAATTCAAATAACTGTTCTCTTATCTCACAGTATTCTTCTTTAGTAATTTTTTGAACACAATAGTTTTTTGTGTAATCTCTAACAGGACATGAACCAAAATCTTCTCCTATTTTATTAAGGTCATCTATTTTTAGATTCATACCCCTTGATACCATTGGTTCAATATCTCTATCGTCAATTACTCCATCTTTATTTAAATCTGGTATTTCGTTTTTTGTATTTTGTTTTAATCTGTTAGGTGGTATTTTTTCTAATTGCTCATTAAAGAAAGATAATTTACTCTTATTAAAAATAATAACATATTGTTCTTCTTCATCTCTTGTCTTCTCCTGAATAGCAATTTTTTTATAAATTTCTGCTTTATTTTTACAATATGAATTTAAAGGTTTTATCTTTTTTAATTTTTCTTGTCGTAATTGCCACTTATTAGATAACTTCATATTATACGCTGAAATATTTTTATATTTATCTGCCTTATATTTACAAAAATTATTTATAAACTTTATCTTTGATGTTGCCTTACGCCTATCATCCCACTTTTTATATTTAATTTCATTACGTGCTATTTTTTCTTGTTGATATAATGATTTATTGCTACTAAGTTCACCATCTGGGTGCATCTTCTTGATTCCCATTAAAACATTATTTTCACGACAAGCAGTAATTATTTGTTTTACTTCTGCTCTGGTTAATGGTGGAGATACACATAATTCTTTAGTTGGTCCATCTTTTCTTAATGCCTTCATAGATGATGAAAAATGTTTTTGATAATAACGATTAGCTCTAATTAAAAATCTACCAAATAATATGGTAGAAATTTTACTAATCTTTGCAGACATTGATACAGACTTTTCAGCAGTATGCTCTAAATCGTGTTTTGCATTACCATCCATTTATGCTGCCTCCTTTTCTGGTACATCATAAACTACTTCTTTAGAACTAGGAAATTGAATTATTTTACTTTTTAACATTTCATTATAACTATCTATAATTTTAGAACTAGTATAATGATTAATATATTCATCATTAATGTTATGGAATCCAATTTGTTCATCTTTTAAAAATTCTAATACTACCTTTTCCTTACCAATCTTACTCTTTACTATATTAACTTCAATATATCCTTCTATATCATCTACAACTAATGGTATTTTTATATAATTAGATTTGAAACTACATTTTGATTTTGGTACTTCTAAAACAAATACTTCTTTATTCTTTAAATTACTAGGTGTAAACACCTTAACATATTTACTGATTTCGGAAAAAGATAACTTTCCTTCATAGTCTTTCTTGAATCCAGTTAATCTATATTTTGAAATACCACTATTAAATAATCCCTTACGTGGAGCTATTATTAAATAACTCTTGTTATCTGTCCAATTACATATTTTCTTTATAGCAAATAACAATGTATTCGGATCTTCAGTTTTAATATAAAAACCTTTTTCTGTTTCTAAATAAATTTTAGAATGATAAATTTTACAGATAGGTTCTTTATATTTTGAGATATAACTATTATCATATAAAATATCATCTTCTTTTGGTATTGATGTTATTTCTTCGTTAGTTTTTACTACTTTTGCGTTTTTTTTAGTTTTATCTTCCCAATTTTCTTTTAATTCATCAAAACTTTTGGTACTTACATATTCACCCTCTAAATTATAAATTGGATAAGATTGTCCATATTTTAATTTTGTAAAAATAGTATCACCATTATCTGATTTCAAACATTCACTTTTTGGTATATAAAAATATTCTTTAGCACCAGTAAATGGTATTCTTACAAAATAATGTGTATCAGTTTCTTTTTCTTCTACTAATAACATCTTATTAATAGAAAATTCATAATCTTGTTTAATAATAGTTTCTTTTGAAATACTTTGTTCTTTAGATTTAGAATCTTCAATTTTTTTTAACTCTTTTTCAGATATAACATTAGTTTTATCAATATTTAATTTATTATCTAAATTATTATAAAATAAAATAGTTTTAAAATTACCAGTTGAACCTTTAAACTTATCATCTATAAATTCTTTATTGATGCTAGGAAAAAGATTACCATATTTAAAAAATTCCATTTTATCTTTATTTAAAAACATTCTATCCTTTAAACTATCTTTTATAATATGGAGAGTATTATTATCATAATTTAAAATACCATCAAGGTCTTCAATACTATTTATAATATATAATTCTTCTACTTCTTCTAACGCTAATTTAGATTCATCAGACAAACTATTTTCATATTGGTCTATTACCATTTGTTTTTGATTGTCCTTTAATCTTATCATTGCACTTCCATTAGAATTTTTTATATAAGTTTTATCAAATACATTGGTATATTTAAAACGATTAAGAGTTTCAAAATCCGAATATTCTTTATTATCTTTTAAAAATTCATTTAATAAAAGTTTAGTATTTAATGTTGAATTATTGTAATCTAAATACATTTCAGGATCTTTATTAAATATAGATACTAATCTACTTTCAACAGAATTTTTAAAACTAGAATAATAAGAAGATAAAACAATATCATCCATTTTATCTATTTGTAATTTTAATTCTGAATAAAGAAAATTGCTCATTGCTTTTGAGTTAAACTTACTTAAAGCATTTTCTTTTTCTACTATTCTTTTAGGATAAAGTATTTCATCTAACTCTTTTTTATAATATTCTGTTCTATCTAATAAATATTCTTTAAAAAGAGATTCATCATACGTATTATTGATAATCTTATCTTGCTTTAATTGTTTGTATACAAGTGAAATGTTTTCAACATTTAAATCTAGTCCATTAAAATATTTATAATCTAACAAATAAGAAAAACCAGAAGTTTTTGCTTTCTGTACTTCCATATAGGGTATTTCATTTTCTCCTAAAACACCAAAATCTTTATAATCGCCTATTTTAGAAAAATCTATTACATCAACTTTAAATCCTTCACTTAATAATACAGGAATGTGTTGAAGCATTTTTGTTCTACCAATATTTTCTTGTTTATCAAAATCATTATCTAATGCTAATGTAATTGTTGAACGGTTATTCTTGATTAATTTTATATGCTCTGGAGTAAGTGCTGTACCCATAAGTGCTGCTACATTTTCATATCCTACTTTTTTAGCACCTACAACATCCATATAACCTTCTACTAAAATCAATTCATTATTATATGCTAATGGCTTTGCACTAGAGAAATTATATAACAATTCTTTCTTTTGAAATATCTTAGTTTCAGGTGTATGCAGATACTTTGGTGTTTCTTCTTTAATAGTCCGACCACAGAAAGTGACTATATTTCCTTTTTCATCATGAATAGGAATCATAATCCTATCAGAAAAAGTTTCGTATAAATCACCATAGTCATTTTCTCTTAAATACCCTAACTTAATTAAATCTTCACGAGGATAATTTTCATTATTTTCAGATATTTTTAATAATTGACCTTTAGGAGCAAATCCCATACTAACATCTTTCATATCTTTATCTGTTAATTTTCTTTTATATAAATACTCCTTAGGTTCTTTAGATACACTTAAATTATAACTAAATAATTTATTTAATTTTTCATTTAACTGTAAAAGTCTTTGTTCTTCTTCGGTATACCTTCTTGAAGATACAAAATACTTATTATTATATTTATTATTTTTTAAATGAGATACATTTATATTTAAATGACAAATCTCTGATACAACTTTAGTTATTGCTTCATTAACTGAAATATCATTGTTATTAACAATCTTTTCATACTTTTGTACAAAAGAAATAGCATTTCCACCAGTACCACAAGCAAAACAAGTTGCTATATTCTTTTTATGATTAACAACCATACTAGGATTATTATCATTATGAAAAGGACATAAACATTTATTATGATTTAATTTTAATCCATAATAGTTCAAT
>JAFQQE010000018.1 GCA_017411405.1 Bacilli bacterium
AAGACATCAACAAAAACAACAAAAAAAACAACAACCAGAACAACAACTACTACTACAAAAACAACAACAAAATCCACTAATGAAAATATCAATCTTAAATATGTTGATGGTATATTAATTGTTAATAAGTCTTATCCTTTACCTAAAGATTATGTTCCTACTAATACATATAAAAATGCAAACGGACTAAATTATTGTACTGAGTGCATTGATAAAGAAGCATATCAAAAGTATAAAGAAATGAAAGCTGATGCAACTAGTTTAGGTTTAAATATTTGGATACAAAGCGGGTATAGAAGTTATAATTTACAAGAAAGTCTTTATACCAAATATGTAAATAGAGACGGTAAAATAGCAGCAGATACTTATAGTGCTAGACCTGGACATTCTGAACATCAAACAGGACTTGCTTTTGATTTAAATAGTATTAGTGATGAATTTCAATATACAGAAGAAGGAAAATGGGTAAATAATAATGCTCATAGATATGGTTTTATTTTAAGGTATCCAAAGGGTAAAGAAAATTTTACTGGATATAAATACGAATCATGGCATTTGAGATATGTTGGTGTAGAATTGGCTACAAAACTTTATAATAACGGAGACTGGATTACTTTAGAAGAACATTTTAATTTAACAAGCACATATGAAAACTAATATGTGTTTTTTTATTATGCATTAATTTTTATTTAAAATATAATATCTTAGGTGATACTGTGGAAGATACTAAAAATTTAAAAATGAATTTGTATAGATTAAAAATGGTAATTCTAGAAAACAAATATAACTTACTTATAAACTATAAAAATGATATCATTATTTTTATGAATAAATATATTAATATTTTAAAACTTATTGATAATATTTATAGAAATGCTGATATAAAATCATATAAATATGAAAAGACTAAATATCCTGACACATTATATAAAAACGAACTTATTAATAGATATAAATTCTATGCTATATTAATTGGATATATAGATTCTAATTTAGATGTTAAAAAGTCTTGTGGTATAAAAGAATACACTTATTTTAAAAATTTAGTATTACAACATTGCTTTAATAATATGCGCCTTACAGATCCTAATATATTTTTTGAAACATTAAAAGGCAACATAGAATATGAAAGTTTTAAAGATATATTTATAGATAAAAAAAATACTGATAATCATCTTTTATTAGATTTACTTGAATCATATATAATAGGATATAAAAATAATTTTTATCCTTTAGAAATTGTTTATAATGAATTTGTGGAATTATCATATAAATTAGATATTCATAAAAACAATAATAAAAAGAAATTTGAAAGCTTAAAAAAAATAATAAAGAATTAAAAAATATTTATTTGTTAAAACTCTTTTATTTATCTTTTAATTTTGTTACAATTTTTTTAGGTGAAGTATATGACTGAATTTATAAAAGACAATTCTATATTGATTATACCTAATAATTTAAAATTGGAACTAATTAGAAATATTAGATTATATAATAAAGATTTAAATGTAAAAATATTTAGTTTAGATGAATTTATAAAAAAATTAACATTTGATTATGATGAAAAAACTATTTATGAATTAATGAAATTAGAAAACGTAAATTATAATATAGCAAAACTTTATTTAAACAATATTAAATATGTTGATAAATATTATAATATAGATAAATTAGATAAATTATATGATATAAAATGTAAATTGAATGATTTTTTAATAAAAGATAATTTGTTTTATCATTTGATTAAAGAAAAAGAAATTATAATATATGGTTATGATTATATTAACAAATATCAATATAAAGTATTAAATAATGTTAATAACTTAAAAGTTATTAACAAAAAATATAACGATTATAATCATAATGTATATAAATTTAATACTTTGGAAGATGAAGTTATATTTGTTGCTGAGAAGATATGTGAATTAATAAATAATAATATTGATATTAATAGTATATTTATATCTAATTTAGATAATAATTATTATAATGTTATAGATAGAATATTTAGTATGTATAATATACCTATTAATTTAAATAATAACAATAATTTATATCAAACTAATATAGGTAAATATTTTATAAATAATTTAAATAATGATATAGATTTATTATTAAGTACTATTGAAAATAAGTTTGATATGAATAATATCAATAATAAAAATATATATAATAAATTAATAGATTGTTTAAATAAATTTTATTTTACTAAAGATTATTTAAGTATAAAAGATAATATTATTAATGTTATGAAAAATACTTTTATAAATAATATAAAATATATTAATGCAGTTAATGAAATAGATATAGTAGATAATAATATTAATGATGATAAATATATATTTTTAGTAGGTTTTAATTTAAATAAGATACCTCGTACTTATAAAGATGAAGATTATATTAATGATAATATAAAATTAGATTATATGGAAAAAAGTTATGAAATGAATATTATTAATAAATCTTTATATTATAAAATTATATCTTCTATAAAAAATTTATTTATTAGTTTTAACTGTAAACATTTAAATGAGAATTTTTACCCAAGTATATTAATTGATGAATATAAAATGAATGTAATAGAAGAAAAAGTTAACGTAAGTAAATACTCTAATAAAATAAATGAATTATTGTTGGCAAGTTCTTTAGATAATTTAATTAAATATAATACATTAAATAATAATCTAAATTTATTATTTAATAATTATAAAATAAATTATATGAAATACGATAATAGATTTAATGGGATAGATAAAAATATACTTTATAAATATTTAAATAATACTTTAAATATAAGTTATAGTAGTATGGATAATTATTATCATTGTAGTTTTAAATATTATTTATCTAATATATTAAAACTAGATTATTTTGAAGAAACTATTCAAACTTATATAGGTAATTTATTTCATTATGTACTTAGTAAAGCATATCTTGATAATTTTGATTTTGATGAATGTGTTCACTATTTTATAAGTAATAATCCTTATCCCGATAGCAAAAAATCTGAGTATTTTTTAAATAAGGTATTAGATGAATTAAGATTTATTGTTAAAACAATAGAATATCAAAATACTTTAATGGATATGGATGAAGCTTTTTATGAGAAAAAAATAATTGTTGAAAAGAATAAAGTTATTAACATTAATTTTAAAGGTTTTATAGATAAATTATTAAAAAAAGATAATAGCATAGTTATTATAGATTATAAAACATATAATGTTGATATTAATCTAAATTATTTACCTTATGGTTTATCTATGCAATTACCAGTATACTTATATTTAACTAAAAATTTAAATAAAGATTATGAAATAATTGGTTTTTATTTACAACAAATATTGTTTAATAAAATGAGTAAAAAAGAAAATAAAACTTTAAAAGAACAAAAGATGGATAATTTAAAATTAAAAGGTTATAGTATCGGTAATGAAGAAAAACTTATGCATTTTGACACTAGTTATGAAAATAGTGAATTAATTCATGGTATGAAATTAACTAGTAAAGGTTTTGGACCTTATTCTAAAGTATTAACTAATAAACAAATCGATAATATTGTTAAATTTACTGATGAAAGAATTAATGATTGTGTAGATGGTGTTATTAATGGAGATTTTATTATAAATCCGAAAAAGATAAATGGTAAAAATATTGGATGTGAATTTTGTAAATTTAAAGATATATGTTTCATGACTAATAAAGATTTAAAAGAATTAGACGATATAAAAGATTTAAGTTTTTTAGATGAATAAAGACGACATAATGAACTAGTCAAGTAAAAGTAGACACTAAAAAAGATGCATTTAAAACCCTGATTCAATTTTATATTGAATCGGGGTTTTATATTGTAATGAATATGCTGGTCTTTCATAATTATAATAATGTATATAATCTTCAATAA
>JAFQQE010000007.1 GCA_017411405.1 Bacilli bacterium
ATCAAGTTTTTAAAGAACAATAAAAATAAAAAGGTGACGATAGCTGAGTGGACACACCTGTACCCATCCCGAACACAGAAGTTAAGCACTCAAACGCTGAAGATAGTGGCAACGCGAAAATAAGAAGTTGCCTTTTTTTTTTGCCTTTTTTTAGCTTTTTTAAAAAATCTCAATTAATAACATTTATTTAACATAAAAAAATTTTATATGACTGAATATATCAAAAAAATGCCTTAAATAGACGCTTTTACGTCTGTTTTTTTATTGAATAATGTTAAAATATATATTATAATTAAAGAGGTTTATAAAACGAAAGAAGTGAGATTTATGACTAATAAAGAACTAGCAGATTTAATTTTTCCAAATGTGTCAAGTGATACTATTATTTATGAACAAAGATATCCTGAAAGAAATTTACCTGAAGGTGCAGTAGTTTCTCGTTTTGCGCCAAGTCCTACTGGATTTGTACACATGGGAAGTCTTCTTACTGCTTTTATCGAAAATTTTGTTCCTAAAACTACTGATGGAATATTTTACTTAAGAATAGAAGATACAGACGGAAAAAGAACAGTTGAAAATGGAATTAATGGAATAATAAAAGATTTAAAGGACTTTGATATAACAATTGATGAAGGTGTCATCTCTGAAACAGAAGAAATTGGAAATTATGGTCCTTACATACAAAGTAAGAGAAAAGAAATATATGAAAGTTATGCTAAAAAACTTATTGAGGAAGGTTTAGCTTATCCTTGTTTTTGTAAAGAAGAAGAACTTACTTCAATGCGTGAAAAACAAGAACATAAAAAAACTAGAATTGGTTACTATGGTAATTGGGCTAAATGTAGAGATTTAACTAATGAAGAACGTATTGAAAAAATAAAAAATGGTGAAAAATATATTATTAGACTAAAATCACCTGGTAAATTTGAAAACAAAATAATTTTAAACGATTTGGTTCGTGGAAAGATAGAAATGCCAGAAAATGACATAGATGTTGTACTTATTAAAGGTGATGGATTACCTATCTATCATTTTGCTCATGTAATTGATGATCATTTAATGAGAACTACTCACGTATTAAGAGGTGAAGAATGGATATCTTCTTATCCAATACATTCTCAATTATTTAGTATATTAAGATTTAAAGAGCCAAAATATGGACATTTAGGCGTAGTGATGAAGATAGATGAAAATGGATCACGTAGAAAATTAAGCAAAAGAAAAGATCCAGAAGCCGCTGTTAGTTTTTATCATGAAAAAGGTATACCTATTGATGCAGTTAAATTGTACTTAATGACTATAGCAAATACAAATTTTGAAGCGTGGCTTGATTCTAATCCAGAAAAAAGTATATATGATTTTGAATTTGATTTTAAAAAAATAAGTGAAAGTGGCACTTTATTTGACGTAGAAAAATTACTTAATATTTCTAAAAATTATATAAGTAAGTTAACTGCAGAAGAAGTATATGAAAATTTGGTAAACTATACAGAAGAATATGATAAAGAATTTTATAATATTATTATAAATAATAAAGATTATACTACAAATATATTAAATATTGAAAGAGTACAAAAGAAACCTCGTAAAGATTATTCATCATATAGTGATATAAAAAATCATATATGGTATATGTTTGATGAACTTTTTTATGATGGAAATCAAACTTATGACTTTCAAAAGATTTGTGATAAAAAAGAGATTAAAGATATATTAAATGATTATATTAATAATTTTTATGAAGAGAAAGATGATAAAGAAGTTTGGTTTGAAAAAATAAAATCTCTTTGTGACAAATTAGGATATGCAAGCAATATGAAGGAATATAAGGAAAATCCTGAAAATTTCAAAGGTAATGTTGCAGATATATCAACTGTAATTAGAGTAGCATTGACTACCAAATCAATGACTCCTGATTTATATGAAATAATGAAAATATTAGGCAAAGATAGAATTACAGATAGATTTAACGTATTTAATGTGGATTAGTATATACTTTTCCACATTTTTTAGTAAGGAGGTTACATGAAAAGAGTAGAATTACTAAGTCCTGCTGGTAATTTAGAAATGTTAAAACAAGCAGTTCATAACGGTGCAGATGCAGTATATTTATCTGGAAATAGATATGGTGCTAGAAAATTTGCAGAAAACTTTTCTAATGAAGAAATTATTGAAGCAATAAATTATGCACATTTATATGGAGTAAAAGTATATATAACAATAAATACATTAATACATGATAAAGAAGTTGATGAATTTATAAACTATGTAAGATTTATACATAAAAACAATGTAGATGCCGTAATAATGCAAGACTTAGGGATGATAAATTTAGTAAGAAAAACTTTTCCAAATTTAGAAATTCATGCTTCAACACAATTTAATAATAGTAATAACGAAACTTTAAATCTTTTAAATAAAATAGGTGTAAAAAGAGCTGTATTATCAAGAGAATTATCGATTGATGAAATAAGAAATTTTGAATCGAATATTGAAAAAGAAGTATTTATCCATGGAGCTTTATGCATAAGTTATTCTGGAGAATGTTTAATGTCTAGTATGATTTTAGATAGAAGTGGAAACAGAGGAGAATGTGCGGGATTATGTAGATTACCATATAAATTAGCAGAAAATGATAAAGTAATAGATACAAATGGTAATTATTTGTTAAGCACTAAAGAGTTATGCACAATAAATAATATGAAAGAAATTATAGAAAGTAACATTGATTCATTAAAAATAGAAGGACGTATGAAAAGTCCTGAATATGTAGGATATGTTACAAAACTTTATAGAAAAGCTATAGATTTTTACTATAATAATATTGAATATAAAATATCTGAAAAAGAATTGAATAATTTAAAATTACTTTATAATAGAGAATTTACTACAGGTTTTTTGTTAAACGATAAATCTATAATAAATCAACATACACCTAATCATATTGGAATAGAAATAGGAAAAGTAATAGAAATAAACAAAGATAAAATCAAAATAAAGTTATCAAACAATTTAACTCAAAATGATGCGATAAAATTTAAAAATAATGATAAAGGAATGTATATTAATTATTTATATAATGAGAAATTAAAATTAATTAATAAAGCTAATAAAGATGAAATAATATATATAGATAACAAAATAAATCTAAAAGAAAAAGATATAGTTTTAAAAACAATAGATGATAACTTAACAAAGATTATTAGGAATTATCAAGAAAAAAAGATTCCTGTAAATATTAATGTTATTGCGAAATTAAATAAATTTTTAGAAATCAGTATATCAGATGGAATAAACAAAGTTATAAAAAAAGGTAACTTAGTAGAAATTTCAAAAACATATCCAATAACAAAAGAAGATATTATAGAAAAAATATCTAAGTTAGGAAATACTATATATAAGTTAGAAAATATAGTTATAGATATGGATGAAAATATATTTATACCAATTAAAGAAATAAATGAAATAAGAAGATTTTTAGTAGAAGAATTAAATAAACTTAGAATTGAAAAACATAATAACTTTTTAGAACTAAAACCTGTATTTGAAATAAATAAAAATAATTATACGAATGAATTAAGCATATTATTAGAAGATGAAAATGATTATTTAGAACTAAAAGATAAAAAGAATATAACATTTTATACAGAAAATTATATTTTATATACTAAATATAAAAATAATAACAACATATATTATAGATTACCAAGAATTATAAAAAATGAAACTGATTATAATGATGAATTGCTATACATAAGTGATAAAGGTATGATTAATAAATATAAAGATAATAATAAAGTAAATGTAGATATATACTCTAATGTCACGAATATATATACTTTAAAATTTTTATTAGATAACAACATAAAAAAAGTAGGTATATCTCCAGAATTAACATTAGATGAATGTTATGATTTATATAAAAACTATATTGATACATTTAAAACTACACCTAATATAGAAATATTAATATATGGAAAAATAGAATTAATGTTATTAAAACATTGTATTTTAAAAGAAAATATCAATAACAATAAGTTATGTAATGTATGTGAAAACAATAATAGATTTAGTCTTATAGACAGGAATAATGAAGTGTTTTCAATAATACCAACTAAATGTGGAAATAAAATATTACATAATAAAGAAATAAATAGAATAAAAGAAATAAAAGAATATAAGGGAGTGAATTATTTAATATCTTTAATAGATATAAAAAACAAAAGAAATATTATAAATGAAGTAAAGGATAGGGAATTATGGTAAAAATAATCATTGTAGAAGATGAAGAAAAATGGATGACAGAATATGAAAGGGTAATAAATAATATTTTATTTAAAACTGATAAAGAGTATGAAATATATAAATTTAAAAAATATAACAATGAATTGAGAGATATTATAAATGATAATAGTGAACAAAAGATATATTTAATGGACTTAGAATTAGATCCTAAACATACTGGTATGGATATATTAAGAGAAATAAGGGAAGAAGATTGGGATAGTGAAATTATAGTATTAACTAATCATGATAGAATGTTTGAAACTGTTCATAAAGAAATATATAAAACATTTGATTTTATAGAAAAATTTGATAACTTTGAAAGTAGATTAATAAAAGATTTAAAGAAAATATTTAATAAAAAACATGATAAAGATAAATTTATTTATGATACTAAGAAAATTAAATTACAAATTTATTTAAAAGATATACTTTATATTTATAGAGATACTGTTGATAGAAAATTGATAATTAAAACTAGCAATAATGAATTTGTTGTAAATTTAACTATGAATGAAATTTTAAGCATGTTAGATAATAGATTTATTCAATGCCACAGAAGTTGTATCATAAATAATGATAGAATTACTGAAAAAAATTATGCTGAAGGATATTTTACTACAGATACTGGTGAAAAAGTTGATTTGTTATCTAGAAAGTTCAAAGAAGAGGAATAAACTATGATAGTAGACACATTAGTTAGTTTGGTAAGTGAATTAATATTAGTATTTGTATTTTTAAATGCTATAACTCAAATGTTAGAAAAAAAGATATTACTTACAAAAAAAGATTATTTTATTATTAGTATATTTACAATTTTATTATTAATAAACAATTTATATAATCTTGCTGGATTAAAAATATTGTTTACTTTTCTATTATGTTTTATAACATGTAAATTAATTTTTAAAACTAATATAAAAGATAGTTTATTTTATACCTTAATCTATGTGATTTTAGGTATGATTATAGAAATATTTGTATCAGTATTCTTATTAAGTCAAATTAAAAATATAGAAAGTTTGAATCAAAATATCTATTTTAAAAGTTTTTTATCGATTATTTTTTCTTTTATAACTTATTATGTATTTCAATCCAAAAAAGTTTTAGTAATTATAAAAAAATTAAAAGAAATTATAAATAATAGTAAATTCTTTTATTTTGTTATACTATTAATAAATATAATATTAGTAATATGCATGTATTTATTAGGAGAAGCTTTTAATAATATATATTTTATATTTTTCGTTATTACGAGTTGCATATTTATGTTAATTTCATTTAACATTATTATCAATGATAAATATAATTATAGTGTATTAGAACAAAAAAATAAGAACTTAAAGGATTCTTATACTGCTTATGCAGAGACAATAGATGATTGTAAAGAAATTAAACATAATTTAAAAAATGATTTATATTACTTAAAATTAAATTTACCTAAAGAACATCAAGAAAGTATAAATGAGTTAATTATAAAATATAATACAAAATATGATTGGATAAATAGAATAGATGAAGTACCAGAAGGACTACAAGGAATAATTTATTTAAAAATAAATGAAGCAAAAGAAAAAAAAGTAAAGATATACTTAAATACTAAAGAAAATTTTAAAACTCCTAGAAAAGATTATTTAGATTTATGTAATGTAGTTGGTATATTATTTGATAATGCTATTGATGCAAGTAATAATACTAAAAATAAAGTGATAGAAGTAATTATTACACAAAATAAAAATGAAATAAAAATGAGAATATATAATAACTTTAAGAATAATGTAGACGTAAATAAAATTGGTAAAAAAAATTACAGTACAAAGGAATATAAATCTGGATTAGGACTAAATTATATAAACAAATTAAAAAATAATAATATTAAAGTTAGTTATAAAATTGTTAATAACTTGTTTATTACTGATTTAATTTACAAAGAAAAATAAAAAGAGAATTACTTCTCTTTTTTAATTTTAATTAAATTATTTAATTAAAGATTCAGGACATTCTGGTTCATCAAAATAAAAGAAAAAAGTATAAGGTGTAGAAACAGTTGCTAGTCCAATTTTAGCTAAGAATTCTAACATAATTTTACCTCCATTCTAATTCAGTTTAAATATATTTATATCATTTAAACGAAATCTAACTTTTTGTCCCATTATTATATAACCTAATGGGCTAACTAACACAGATTGTAATAACATTGCTGAAACTACTAGATTTGAAATGCTTTCAAATCTTAGTAATAAAAATAAATATATAAAACTTAATACTAATATAGCTAATTTAAATTTTAATTTACGTTTTTTATTTATCATTGGACGCTTTTCAGTATCAGCTGGACTAAATAATAAAAAGCATATAAAACATAACCCCCATAAAAATAATTGGATTGTAAGAGTTGGATTTAAATGGATTAATAAATATGGGAATCCTAATATAAATAAAATACTAAAAATCCAACATTGTATGTTTGAACTAGCATGAGTTCCATAACCAACACTTCTTAAAGGAATATAAAACAAATTGAATAATAACAGTTCTTTTACAAAATCTAATAAAATAGCTAATATAATAATAACTATAGACTTAGTAACTAGTGTATACAAACCTTGTAGTCCGTACCTAATTTCTAATAGTTTTGTTTTATCATATTCATTTTTATTCTCAATTTTTAACATTATATAATCTACTACTTTATCTCTCATATTATATTTTCCTTACAATATAAGAATAACACTTAACAGTAAAGAATAATATTTTATGTCTAAAAATCAAAAATATAAGCATAAAAATCCTAAATCAACATAAAAGTAAAAAAAATATTAAAATTGAGACGCAAAAACCGTACTTTTAGCACGGAATAAATAAAAATATCTTTTAGTTATGGTAAACTTACTTTATCACTGTAAGAGAAAAATAGTAGTTGTCGACAAAAATTAATCTAGTATCATGTAGTGAAAAAATAAAGATAGAAAAGGGATGATTATAAGTGCGTGGTAAAGTTAAGTGGTTTAATAATGAGAAAGGATACGGTTTTATTGAATATAATGACTTAGAAGATATCTTTGTTCATTATTCTGCAATAAGAAAAGAAGGATACAAAACCCTAAAAGAAGGAGACATTGTTGACTTTAAACTTATTGAAACAGGAAAAGGCTTACAAGCAATTGATGTAACCGAAACAGAACTAACTACAATATTATAGTTAAAAAGATAAATAGGAATATTCTTATTTATCTTTTTTGTTCAGTATATGTGATATAACTAGTTGATAAAAGTATACTAGATACCATTAAAAAGTACATACATTAATATAGATTTAGTCATCTTATACTGAGTGAATAAAAAACCGTACAATAAACACGGATATTTATACCTAAAACGCATATTGTAGTTTTTATAGTTATTTGATATAATAAAAATAGGGAGATGATATATGATGAAAATTAATTTAAGAGGGGACAAACTAGTAGTTACTGATGCTATAAAATCTTACGTAGAAGATAAAATAAGCAAGTTAGAAAAATATTTTGATATAAAAGATTTAGAAGCTAAAATAATTATAAAGGTTTCAAATAACAAAGAAATTATTGAAGTTACTATACCTACGAATAAATATACATTAAGAGCAGAAGAAAGAAATGATGATTTATATGCTGCTATTGATTTAGTTGTTGATAAATTAGAAAGACAAATAAGAAAAAATAAAACTAAATTAAATAATAGATATAAGAAAGAAAATAATATGGATTTTAATTTTGATTTTATCGATAGTATAGAATCAGATGATGAAGAAACAACAATTATAAAAAGAAAAGAAATAGATGTAAAACCTATGGATGAAGAAGAAGCAATATTACAAATGGAATTACTAAATCATGATTTCTTTATGTTTAAAAATATTGATGAAGAATGTATTTCTGTACTTTATAAAAGAAAAGATGGGGAATATGGCATTATAAATGCAAAATAAGAGTGAAAACTCTTTTTTCTTATGTTATAATAATAATTATCGGAGGGATAAACAATATGGGATTTTTAAAAAAATTATTAGATACAGAATATAAAGAATTAAAAAGATTTAAAAAAATAGCAGATGATATTGATGCTTTAGATGAAGAATATAGTAAAAAAACTGACAAAGAATTATCAGATATGACAAACATTTTAAAAAAAGAACTAGAAAATGGAAAAACATTAGATGACATAATAGTTCCTGCTTTTGCTACTATTAGAGAGGCGGCATTTAGAAAAATAGGTGAAAAACCTTACTATGTTCAATTATTAGGTGGACTTGCTATACATTTTGGAAATATAGCTGAAATGAAAACAGGAGAAGGAAAAACTCTTACAACAATATTACCTGCTTATTTAAATGCACTATCAGGAGAAGGAGTACATGTTGTAACAGTAAACGAATATTTAACCGCTCGTAATGCAGAATGGATGAAACCTGTATTTGACTTTTTAGGTATTACAGTTGGAGTTAACTTGAGAGAACTTTCACCACAAGAAAAAAGGGAAGTTTATAATTGTGATATAACTTATTCTACAAATAATGAAATAGGTTTTGATTATTTAAGAGATAATATGGTAGTAAGTAAAGAAGATAGATGTTTACGACCATTAAATTTTGTAATAATAGATGAAATAGACTCTATATTAATAGATGAAGCACGTACTCCATTAATTATATCTGGAGGAAAAGTTAATTCTGCAAATTTATATAAAGATGCTGATAGGGCTGTAAAATCATTAAAAGGAGATACTGATTATACAGTAGATGAAAAAACAAAATCAGTTATTTTAACTGAAGATGGTTCAAGAAAAATTGAAAAACATTTTAAATTATCAAATTTATATGATATTGAAAATGCAGTAATAGTTCATCATTTAAATCAAGCGTTAAAAGCTAATTATGGTATGAAGTGTGATGTGGATTATGTAGTATCTGATGAAGGAGAAATATTAATAATCGATCAATTTACAGGACGTTTAATGCAAGGAAGACAATTTTCTGAAGGATTACACCAAGCAATTGAAGCTAAAGAAGGTGTAAAAATCAATGAAGAAACTCAAACTTTAGCAACTATAACATTCCAAAATTTATTTAGAATGTATAAAAAAATTGCTGGTATGACAGGTACAGCTAAAACAGAAGAAGAAGAATTTAGAGATATTTATAACATGTATGTTATAGAAATACCTACTAATAAACCTTGTATAAGAGAAGACATGGTAGATAGAATGTATTCTACAGAAAGAGGTAAATATAAAGCTATAATTGAATTCATAAAAGAAGTTCATGCAACAGGACAACCAATCTTAGTAGGTACTATTTCAGTTGAATCAAACGAATTATTAAGTAGAATGCTTCAAAAAGAAAAATTACCACATGAAGTGTTGAACGCTAAAAACCATGCTAGAGAAGCAGAAATAATAGCAAAAGCTGGAGAAATTGGAGCAATAACTATAGCAACAAATATGGCAGGACGTGGAACAGACATAAAACTTGCAGAAGGAGTCAAGGAATTAGGCGGACTATGCGTTATTGGTACAGAAAGACATGAGTCTCGTCGTATTGATAATCAGTTAAGAGGCCGTGCTGGACGACAAGGAGATCCCGGATATTCACAATTCTTTATTTCTTTTGAAGACGAATTGATGAGAAGATTTGGAGCAGATAGAGTTAGAGACTTAATTCAAAAAACTGGATACCCAGAAGATCAAGATATTACTAATAAATTTTTATCTAAACAAATTGAAGGAGCGCAAAAGAAAGTTGAAGGAAACAACTATGACATGCGTAAGAGTTTATTAGATTATGATAATATTGTAAGTGAACAAAGAAAAATAATTTATAAAAGAAGAAATGAAGTTATAGATTCTGAAGACGTTCATGAAATATCAATAAGTACAATTAGAGATTTTGTTGATAGATTAATTGATGAACACATAGAACCTGAAGGTTATTTAACTGATAAAGATTATGAAGATATCATTAATTACATTAATTCTAACTTATTAAAAAATGATATAAATATAGAAAATATTAAATCAAAATCAGAAGATGAAGCATCAGATAAAATAAGTGAATACGTTATAGAAGAGTTAAATGAAAAAACAAAAGATATTCCTAAAGAAGTTATTAATGATATAGAAAGACATATAACTTTAAAAGTCATTGATCAAGCTTGGGTAAAACATATAAGTACTATGGATCAATTAAGAGAAGGAATAGGTTTAAGAGGTTATGCACAAACTAATCCATTACAAGCATATGCTATGGAAGGATATGAAATTTTTGAAGATATGCAAGATTCTATTGATGAACAAATTAGTAATTTCTTATTACATATGCAAATTACACAAAATATAGAAACTAAACCACAAAAACAAATTATTACAAATGATGGAAAAGAACATTTAAAAGCAAAACCTAAGAAAAATGATAAAAAAGTAGGTAGAAATGATCCGTGTCCATGTGGCAGTGGTAAGAAATATAAACAATGTTGTGGGAAATAACTTGTTTTATAAGGGTTTGTGAGTTTGAAAATAGTTAAAAAATAGCAAAAAACTGTGCACAAAACTCAATTTGTGCACAATTTGTGCTCATAAAATTAAAATTTATGTGCACAATCTAAAAAAAACCTTATTTTATAAGGGTTAAATATATGTGCACACAAAATTGAAACTAGCATTCGTGCTAGTTTTTTCCTTTTCTAAAAACTTTTAGAGGAGGAATTTATGGTAAAAGTAAACGTGACAAAAAGGGGAAATCTATTTCAATATAGATTTGAAATTGCACCACAAGGAGGAACTAGAAAGTACATCAATAAATCAGGTTTTAAAACAAGACAAGAAGCGTATGAAGCAGGAGTAAAAGCGTATAACGAATATATAAATGTTGGACATACTTTTCAACCTGCTACAATGTCATTTTCTGATTATTTAGATTACTGGATGAAGACTTATTGTGAGGTTAATTTAAGATATAATACTATACAAGCATATAAAAGTATTATAAAAAATCATATAAAACCTAAACTAGGATTTTATAGATTGTCACAAATTACAACAGCAACATTACAAGAATTTATCAATGACGTTTATGTAAAACATGGAGCATCAAAAAACTATTTAAAAAATTTTATTAAAATATTAAAATCATCTTTTGGATACGCAACGGATATAGTTGAATTTATAAAAATAAATCCAGCATTAAAAATTAAAGTACCAAAATATGAAGGCAAGGATACAGATCCAGCTCATATATTTACGCCAGAAGAAATTGAAATGATATTCAATAGGTTTAGAAATAGTCATTGTATATATTATGCTTTTTTAACAGCATACTATACTGGATTACGGATTTCAGAAGTATTTGGATTAACATGGGAAGATATTGATTTTGAAAATAAAACTTTAACAGTTGATAGGAATATTGTAAAAAAGAATCAAGAGGGTGGAACAAAGAAACGTCTTATAAAAGGACAATCTACAACAGTTTGGTATTTTGGTCCTTGTAAAACAGAAGCAAGTTATAGAACAATTGAAATAGGTGATACCCTTGTAGAGGCATTAAAAGCATTTAAAGAGGAACAAGAATTATATAAAGAACAATATGGAGAAATGTATATTAAACATTATGCTAAAGAAGTTATGAATCCATATACTAATAAACCAGAAACAAAAATAGTAAATGCAGCTGCAGAGATTGAAGTCGCTTTACCTGAAGTGCATTTAGTTTTTGTTAAAAATAATGGAGCATTTGAAGGAAATGATACTTGCAAATATCCATTCAAAGTCATTCATTACGAATTAGGAATACCTTGTAGATTTCATGATTTTAGAGATACACATGCAACTAGATTAATAGAAGCAGGTGCAGATATAAAAGCAGTATCAAAAAGATTAGGTCATAGCACAATAGAAACTACTTATAATATTTACGTGAGAGTGACTGTAAAAATGGAAGAAGAAATTGTTAGTAAGTTTGAAAATTATGCAAGTGCACTTGAAATAGGATTTTCAAAACAACCACAATGTAGCGTATGATAACACGTGTTATTTATAAATAATTGAACTGACAAAAATGATTCAGTTCTTTTTTTATGTCGTAAAAAAGAAAGGAATGATATGAATGGCAGTATTCAAAATAGAGAAACAAAAGAATTATACAGTTATGAGTAATTATCACTTACAAGACAAAAATTTATCATATAAAGCCAAAGGGTTATTATCTTTTATGTTAAGTTTACCAGAGGACTGGGATTATTCATTAAAAGGTTTAGTTAGTGTTAGTAAAGAAAATATTAAAGCTATTAGAACAATATTAAATGAACTTAAAGAAGCAGGATATTTAGAAATTATCCAAACAAGAGGAGAAAACGGATATTACAAATACGAATATATAATTAGAGAAATTCCTGTGAAAGAAATAAATAAAGATAATCCATATACCCAAAAAGGATATGCCGTTGAAGGAGATGCCGAAAAGGGCACACAAATAAATACTAATAAACAAAATACTAAAAAACAAATAGATAAAATAGATAAAACCATAAATGAAGAATTTTTTTCAGAATCTAATAATGAGGAAGAAATGCAAAAACATCATTCCATTACAAAAGATTTAGTGAAACGTAAATATTTAGAATTAGATGATGTAGAACTCTATAAATATGATAAATTATTTAAACAATTATTAAAACAATATGATTTTACAGATATAATGACAATAACGCATTATATTACTTCTAGTGTGGTTAAAAGACATTTTTTGGATGAAGATGATAATAAAATATCAAATAAATTTGGATATTTAAAAAAATCTATCACAAACAATATTGATAGATTTAATAATAACGAAATAGAATGGGATGAGGAATTAGGGTGGTTTAAAGAAACTGTTTCAGAATATGATCGAGATTTCTATGATGATTATGAACTGCCATATTAGTTAAAATAAAAAATATGTTATTTCATATTTTTCATATTTTTTAATATTATGTCTAAACTTTTTAGAGTGTTCTTATCAACATCTAAAATAATACTATGTAAAATTTTTAATTCATTAATATCTAATTTTTTAATATCTTCGGAAATACGAGCAACAAGTTTATCTTTTCCTGTGTATGTCTTTTGTTGTATTTCACCTTTTTGGAATGCAGCTTGAACTTCAATAATTTTTTCTTCTAATTCTGGTAAAGTAATTCCCATGGCATTAGCTATATGTTCTAAAATGTATCCAGATACTCCGATTTTACCATGTTTATGATTCATTATTTTACTTAAAGTGGCTTTATTTACTGTGGACCTTCTGCCGAACTCTGATAAACTCATATTATGTAAGTCTAAATATTCGATTAAGATTAGTCTTACAGCATCTTCTCTACTCATCTTTTATCTCCTCTCATAAAAAATTAACCTCAATAACATTTTACTATCTTTTTATAAAAATGTCTACTAGTACAAACAATTTTGTGCTCGATATCAGCGCATATCGTTTATACTAGTAGACAATTAAAAATATTTTTGATAGAATATTTTTTGTATAACGTAGTTATATTTAGCAGTAGGAGGTAGTAAAAATGACATATATGATTAGGGTGATGTTTTCATCCTGACTTATGGTATGGAAGGCAGGTGAAATTTTGCATAGACAACAGTCTTCAGTAGGACAAGTGAAAAGTATTAAAATTCTCGTAATGGAAGGAGAGAAAAACTTTACTTTATCTACCCAATTGGATGCTGAATCAACGATTCAGATTTTAGAAGTGTGTCTAAAAAAACTAAAGGATAAGACATCACTAAATGCAGTGCCAATTATGGGAAAGGATAGAATATATGATCAAAGAAATAAATAAGGAAGTAGAAGTAGTTTTAGTAGTATTTGAGGAATATCTTAAAGAAGGGAAAGATATGCCTTGTGAAGTAATGCAGTATGTTGTACAAGAATTAAACAAAATAGGAGAAAATTACAATAAAACTTTAAATGATTTAGATTTTTGTAATTCTTTGGTAGTAAAAATGGAGCAATTATTTAATTTAATTGGCGCTATCGGTACTATTTCAATTGAAGACGTGGAAAGATTAGATAAAACATTAGCAATTTTAGAAAAATATGTTAAATCTATTAAGGATTGAAAATAGTATCGGCTGTATAGTTTTGCTATACAGCAATTTATTTGTGGAAAACTTTTTTTAAAGAGGGTATTGACTTTTATAAAAATAAAGGTTATTATTTTAATAGAAAGTGTTTACTAGTGTAAACAACTTTAGAAGTGGTTTGGAGGTGGTTTGATACTATGCTTTGAATAGTCTGAAGTATTTTAAAGTAGTAAATTTCTAGTAGTAAGTATTTTATTTTTTTTAATCGTAGTGTTTACTAGTATAAACAATGTATTAAAAAAGTAAAGTGAGGTGGTAGTGATTTTTAAAGAAAAAGAAAGGTATCGTATTTATAATACTTTATCTGAAAATCACGGCTATTTTCTTACCATCATAAAAGTTAGTAATAATATTATTTATTATTTATTTGATGGTATTGATGAAGTAAAATGGTTTGATGTTAGAAGTAATTTTGCAGTTGATTTAATTAAGGTAGTTTAATTTAGTTCATCAGTTTTGTGAAAGGAGCAACTGTTATGAATTTTTCTGATGATTATGTAGCGATTCCTGAATGGATATTGCATCATCTGAGAAAATATGGAAACTGTTGCTGTGGAAGAGAAATAGTCAAAACAATAGGAAGGGATAGAATTTTACAATTATTAAGAAAAGAGGGGTATCCTTGTATATTACGTATTATATATGATGATATGTTTCATAAGCCCAGAAGAAAAGTAAAATATCCACGTAATGCTTATTATATTTTAGAAATTGAATGTGTTGTTAAGAGCTATTTTATATGACTGAAATTAAAAGAGGTAAAGTGTATGATGTTGATTTGCCAAGTACATCATCACACGTACAGTCAGGAAGACGTCCTTGTTTAGTTGTTCAAAATAATTTAGGGAATACTTTTTCTCCTACATTAATCGTAGTACCTTTAACAACTAAAATTAAGAAAACACATTTACCTGTGCACGTTGTCACATCTAAAAATCAAATGGCATTATGCGAATGTATTTTAACTATTTCAAAGGAGCAAATAATT
>JAFQQE010000008.1 GCA_017411405.1 Bacilli bacterium
ACTCTATCGATTGCTTCTTGTTTTTCGAATATTGTATGAACTTTATTTTGTCTTGTTCGTAAAATATCATATCCATGCTTTTCTATCAATGCAGTTAAATAATTAATTACGCATTTTCTTACCTTATATTTACTTGATAGATTTCCTATTGATATTCCTTCCTTTTTCTCATTATATATATTAATTTTATCTTCATAACTTAATTTACTCATATAAAAAACCTCGTTTCTATTTTGTCCAAGAAACGGGGTTCATATCAAAAAAATTAAGTCTGTTTTATTTTTCTTCATTAATAATTAAATCTTTTTTATCTTCTTTTTTTTCTTTTTTCTTTTGTAATTTATTATTTATCTCAGAAACATCTTTAAATAATTTTAGTATTAACAATAATATTTCAAAAGATATTCTTGCTATTATATTACCAAATACTAATCTTCCAATAAAGTAAAAGAAATTAGAAGTTATATAAGAGAATGAACTTAAAGTTATTGATATTGCTACTATTAAGTATAATATTCTAAATATTGGTTCTATAATAGTAATTTTAAAATTAACAAAGTCATATAAATATTTTTTTATACCAGTATATTTACCTTCTTTTTCTTTACTAAAATATGTAGTATATAAGAATATTCCTCCTATAACTGCAAGTAAGATACTTATAATTATCCAAACTTCTGATGTTGAAAAAGATTTTGCAGTATTTGTTATTGTACTTATTCCACTATCTAAATCATATTGTGGCATATTATCACATCCTTCTTATAAAATATAACAAAGAGATATGAATTTTTCAAGAATTTTATTATTTATTATGTAAAGTTATTTTTTTATCCACAAATATACGCCATCTTGATTTTCTGGTTTATATTTAAATCCACATTTTATATAAAAATCTCTCTTATTACATGTAGGACTTGCTTCTAATTGAAAAACCTCATTTTCTTCTAGTTTATTTTCTATTTGTTTTATTAATGAAGTTACTATAATTTTCCCTATCCCCTTACCTTGATATTCAGGCCTAATTATTATATCTGTTAACATACCTTTTAAAACATTATCTCCTACTACTCTGCCCATTCCAACACAATAATCATCAATAAATATTGATATGTTGAACATGGAATTTTTTAATGCTTTTTCTACTTGAGAATAATTTATTTTATTCCATTTAACACTTTCTCTAATTGATATAAAATCTTTTGGTTTAATATCACTACTTATTTTTAAATTATCCATATTACACCTCTTAATATAATTATACTATACAGTTTTTATTTTTAATATAAAAATAGTTTCTATTGAAACTATTAAGATAATAATAATTGTTGACCTATTGTTAATGTATTATTTGTTAGATTATTTAATTCTTTTATTGCATTTACAGTAGTGTTATTATCATTTGCTATACTCCATAATGTATCTCCTTTTTTTACTATGTATGCAGTATCAGTTGTAGAAGGTATTTTTAATAGCGTTCCTATTGTTAATGTATTACTTGTTAGATTATTCAATTCTTTTAATTCATTTACTGTTGTACCTAATTTATTTGCAATATTATATAAAGTATCACCAGATTTAACTGTATAGTAATCATAATCTTCTGTTAATATATCTGAATTAGTATCTTTAACTTTTAATGTTTGACCAATAGATAATGTATTTGATGTTAAATTATTTAATTCTTTTAATTCATCTACCGTTAAATTATATTTTCTTGCGATACTATAAATTGTATCTCCACTTTTTACTGTGTATGAATTCAAAGTTGATTCTTCAGTAGTACCTGGTAGCAATAATTGTTGACCTATTGATAAAGTATTTGAAGATAGTTTATTTAAGTCTTTTAAGTCATTTACTGTAGTACCATATTTATTTGCTATACTATATAAAGAATCTCCTTTTTTTACTGTATAAGTTGTTGGTTCAGTAACACTTTCGCCTGGTATTGTTAACACTTGTCCTATGGATAATGTATTGTTTGTAATATTATTGGTTGTTTTTAATTCATCTACAGTTATACCATAATCTTTCGCTATAGAATATAGTGTATCTCCTTTTTTTACTACATATGAATTTGATGAAGGTGGTATGATAATTTCATCATCACTATATTCTGGTAATTTTAATTTTTGCCCTATACTTAAATTATTAGTTGTTAAGTTATTTAATTGTTTTAAAGTATTCACTGAAGTATTATAATTATTGGCTATACTCCATAAAGAATCTCCTTTTTTTACTGTATAGTATCCTTCTTGTTCATATGGTATATTTTTATAATCTAAAACAGCTTCTATAACGGCATCTGCATATTTTTTATAATTTTGTTTTAATCTATTTGCATCATTTACATTGTCTAAAAATCCATATTCAACAATTACAGCTTCTGTATTAGGAGTATTTCTTAACATATAATAATAATCTTTTGATGTATTACTTGGTAGTCTACGTTGATAATACTTTCTTACTGTTTGTCCTTTTTCAGAAATGGCATTAAGTATTTTACTCGCCAAAGTATCTTTATCACGTAATGCATAAATTACTTCGGCTCCTTCGCCACCTCGGGAGTTTAGTTTCCACTAGTAAAATTAATCGATGACTTTTATTTAGTCATCGATTAGATTATTTTAATTATTTGTTTGTAATTTTAAAGTTTTTACCATTCTATTTGTTAATACTGGCCTTGCAAATTGTTCTTCTAGTGTTAAAACGCTATTTTTATATCTACTATATGCTTGATCATAATTCCCTTGTTCAATTTGTTCAACACAATAATCTACTATATTATCGTAAATATAATCATAAATAATACCAGATTTTTCTTCTTTATTAATTGTTTCAACAATTATTGGGGCAATTTCATAATAATGTTCTATATCTTCTTTTGAAACAAAATTATCTCTAAACCATCTAAGAACAGTTAATTCATAACAATTATCATCAAATTGTTCTTGAAAATATCTCATACAAGCTGAAGTTAAATAACATTTAACATCAGTGTGTTCTGTACTTCCATTTGTTGTATCAATAATATGAGCTGATTTTGAATCACTATCAACAGCTATATGAATTGATTCGTGTGATCCTCTAGGATCTGAAGTATACACATCTATTTTTGTATCATATTTACTACTACTTGGTGTAGTTGCTTTTATTATTGGTTTATCATCTGCCATTTTTATCACTCCTCTTCATTATATTTGATAAAATTTTACCAATTTGAAATATAGAATAAGATATACCATCCATATGAAATTGTTCTTCATAATCAGCCAGACACAATTCCAATTGTGAAATAATAGATTCTATTTCACCATATTCATTTATAATTACATCATATTTTTTTGCATTATAACTATCTTGCCAACATTTGATATTTTGGTAAACATAGTTTAAAGATTTAATTATTTCATTTTTAGATATTTCCAAATATAACTTATCTTCTAAACTACTTGCTTTGAATATATCTTTTTCTAAATTGGTTAATACATAATCCAAATTATTTTGAAATTCTGTATTTAAAATTTTTTTATCTTCCATAGTTCTCCTTTCTTATTCTATATTATAAACTTTTTTATAAATAAATCAATAATTTTACTATTTAAATTCTATTTTGCCCTTTTACCATATGGATTTCTTACATTTTTTCTATTTTCATACATAAAACTAATTTCAGCTATTACATCATACTTAAATTTAATATTTATATTTCTATTCTCATCAATTACTATTTTATCTATTAAAGTATTTATTAGCTCTTTTTTAGGTTTATTTAAATCTAATAGTTTTTTTATTTTCTTTGTATAATCAGGTAATATAATTAATTTGTTTTTAATATTTTGTTTTTTTATTTTTTCATCATCTATAATGTTATTAATTTTTTTTAGTTTTATTTCTGATTCTAGTGATAATTCTTTATATAATTCATTAGATATTATTCCATTAAATTTATCATTATAAAGTGTGGATAACTTGTTCATTATTTGCTCTTTTTCTCTTGTTAAGTGATTTATTTTTTTATCTATATCTTCAGTTTGTTTATTAATATTTATTGCTACTTCTCTATTTAATTCTTCTAAATCTAATTTATTTATAAATACAGATACTGAATTGTTAAATTTTTCTAATAATTGTTCTTCTAAATAATCATATGGATAAAAGTGTGATGAACATCTTCCCCTTTTTGGATCTCTTGAATACCTATTACAATTAATAGACCAATAGTGTAATTTTTTTCTATAATAAACAGATAATCTATTACCACATTCTTTGCAATATATTTTACCTTCAAATAATCTTTTTGGTCTTTCTGTTTTTAAATTATAATTTCTACTATTTCTTTTTCTTAAATTATTAACATAATTAAAAGTTTCTCTGTCTACTAATGCTTCATGAGTATTTTCTACTATAACCCATAAACTTTCATCTAAAGTTATTTTCTTTTTAGATTTATAATTTACTTTAGTTTGAGTATGTTGAACCATATCTCCTGTATAAATTCTATTACTTAAAATTTTTTTAACTGTTGTTATATTCCATTTATCTCTATCTATTAATCTTGAAGAGTAATTTGTTTTCTTATATCCTGCAGGAGTTTTAATATTTTTATTATTTAGTCTAGTTGCTATTTCTGTTGGCCCTATTCCTTCACTTCTCCATTTAAATATTTTTTTAACGATTGGTGCAGTTTCTGGATTAGGTATTAAATGTCCTTTATCAAGTGGGTCTCTCATATAACCAAAACTTGGATTGCTTCCAATAAACTTTCCTTTCTTTCTTTTATCATTTAATACATTTCTTATTTTAATAGAATTTTGTTTACTATAATAATCATTACAAGCAATTATAAAAGTTGAAGAATCATTACTAGCTTGATTTTTAAAACTATCGTATGATTCTAATATTGATATAAATCTTATATTATTTTCTGGAAAAAATGTTTCAATGTAATATCCTGTCATTACATGATCTCTTCCAAATCTAGATAAATCTTTTACTACTACACAATTTATGTTTTTCTCTTTTATATCTTCTAACATTTTTTGAAATCCTGGTCTATCAAAGTTAGTTCCAGAATAACCATCATCTACATATTCTCCACATAAATTATAATTATTATTTTTTACATAACTTCTTAAAAGTTCTTTTTGATTAATAACACTTTCACTATCTGACTCGTATTTCTTATCTTTATCTTCTTGAGATAATCTTATATATATTCCTACATTAAAATCTTTATCTATCAAGTAATTATTATACATTTATTACTCCTTTCTTTTTTACTTTACTCTCAATTAAGACAATTTAATAATAACGCGCTTATTATTTTTTTACAGCCCATAATTATTATTTCCTTCTTCTTTTTTTATCTCTTCGATAAGATAATCTAAAATGAGTTCTTTAAAAGTAATATTATTTTCATTCATAATAACACCTATTTAAAGTTATGTATTTATTTTTAATTTTATTATTTTTCATTTTTATCCCCCCTTTTTATTTAATAAATTAAAATATAAATAAATTATTTATTAGACTAAAATTTTGCACCAATTTAAAAAATCAATAATTTTTATCCACAAAAAAATAACGTCAAAAAGGCGTTATTTCCGTTTTCTAATTTTTGAACAGGATATGGGAAGGCACCACAGCAACTCAATTTTCTTATAAAATAAGGGGAATTTTGCCGTAGTAAGTGGTGCTTTTAATTTTTCGCACTTGCGAAAATACATATAATTATATTTTTTTTATATGCAGAATTTTTTCAAAGCCTTATAAACAAAGGGATTGTTTATATGCAAAATTTCTATAATATTCTAATTTTTATGGATTTTTTATATTTTTTATAAATTTTTAAGTTTTTTAAAATTGGTGCTTGTTTTAAATATACATCCTTTCTTACAAACAAAAAAATGGAAACATTCATTAAATCAGAATTATTCCATTTTATCCTATTATACTCTAATAAATACAAATGTCTATACGACTTACAGTCTGAATTTAGTCTGTTTTTAGTCTGGTTTCAATCTGATTTTAGTCTGTACTATTCATTGTTTTTATTAAAATTAATTTTTAATATTTTGGATTTATTATTTCCATTATTTCTTGTAGAATTATTTGTATTAGATTGTTTTTTATTTAAAACTTTCATCATTATATTTTTTATAGCCATATAATGTTTTAATTCTTCAAAATCCATTTGTTTTTTATCAATATATAAATTACTTATTATATCCTCATAATCTATACCTACATATTCATAATGATGGATTTTTTCTCCAATTCCAAGTTCTTCACCTATATAATATAAAATTTGAGTTTCATTAAAGTGACAATCTTCTTCATGATTTTCTAAGTATTCACTAACTTCATTTAACATAGTATGATATTTTTTTGATTCGTTCTTTATAATGTAATTATTCCATTTAATTTTTATTATGTTTAATTGTTCTTTTATGTTATCTAAAATATTTAAATTACATCTTATGTAATAAGATAAATATGAGTCATATCTATCTATAATATTTATTAAATAATTATTAATACCTATTATTTCTAAATCTTCGTATTTTGTAAATCTATTATGTAAATACTCTTCTAAATTAGGAATATCTTCAGTAAAAATAGTTTCTATAAATTTTTCTGCGTAAAAGTTCATGATTGTTTTATTAAAATTATAATTATCAATTATAAACCAAAATCCCATTTGCATTTCATCTATTACTTCTTCATCATCTTTGTATGTTTGTCTTATTAATTCTAATTCAACAAGTTTAGTACTATAATTAGCATCTGTTAGTACTTTATATTTATTAAATCCTTTTATTTTATTTTTTGTTAAATTATGCATTATTATTACTATTTCTAGTTCTTTTAAATCATCTTTATTATTTTCTAAAAAATAATCTGCTACCCCAGAAATAAAAGATAACTCATCTTTAAATTTATTTATTATATATTTTACAAATTCATAATTTGTTTTAACTTTATCCGAACATAAATTATACATATTTTTATCATTAGTATAATTTATTACCATCATCATAAATTCATAATCATCTTCTAATTCATCAATATTATAATCTATTATTTCATTTCCATTTATGTAATCAAAAACAACTTTACTATTATATTTATTCATTTTTATTATTCCCCCTTATATTGTTTTTTTAATTCGTTTGAATGTCTTAATTTTCTTAATGCCTTTGCCTCTATTTGTTGAATACGCGTTTTACTTAAATTATAAGACTCAGCTATTTCATGACAAGTTTCTACATCATTTCCATCAATTCCAAATCTTCTTTTAATTATTTCTTTTTCTTTTTCATTTAAAATATTACTTTCAAATATTATTTCTAACAATTTATTTTTTCTAAAATTATCTTCTATAATTTCACTTAAATTGCTTACAATAACATTGTTAATATCCACTCTTGAATTCTCTATTCCTTTGTTAATAAATATATATTTTAAAAGCTTTATTTTTGTTTTAGATAGTTTATTTATATCTATTTCATTTATGCTTAAAGAATCATAAATACTAGTTAAAATAATATATAATTTTTTATAATAACTTTTATTATAAGAATAAGTATTTATAAATCTATAATTATAGTATTGTTTTTTTAATAATTCTATAAAATCATTATAATCAAAATCTATTTTTTTATATTTAGTTAATATAAATTCATAAAGTATATTTTCTACTTCTGTTATTTAACTTTTTAAAAATTCAGATATATTTTCTTTATCAGTAATTAATTTATTTGTTAATTCATAAAATAATTTATTTTCAACAATAGAGTATTTATCAGAATTTATTATGTAATCATTATCAATTAATTCTATCCAAATTTCACAACACGTACTTATTATGTCATCTATATCATAAACACTTGTATTTAAAATATTTAATGCATTTTTGTTTATAAAATCATAAACAAAATGTAATGAATTCTCAATTATAAATTTTCTTTTAATTTCTTTTTTAGTAATATCAGTTTCATTTTTTAATGATATTAAGTATTCTTTTAATTCTTTAAAACTATATTTCTTTTTCATAATTATAATTTTAGTGTCTTATTTAACTCTTTCCCCCTATTTTGTATTGTATATATATAAGTGCCATTATAAGTTTCATAATTTTCACTTACTTTATCATACATACTTTTTATTCTTTGTATTCTATTTATTTTTGTTTTTATATCTTTATCTGTAATTGTACCAAATACTCCTAGTAAAAAGTCAACGTCATTTTCAATACAATATTTAAAGAAATCTAAATTATCTAAACTATATGGATTTTGAGTTATATATGTTCCAACGACCTGTTCCCTTTTTATATTAGAACCATTTATTATAAGTGGCTCCCCTTGAAACATATAGATTTGAGAATTTTCCTTCCCCAAACTTTGTCCATATGGCGATATAATACTTGTATTAGGTAAAGATGTAGTATCATACTTACCTTTATTTAATTCTTTAGTAAATTTGTTATTTAAATCAATTTGATTTTCTTGAAGATAATATTGATATATTAAAATGTTTTTTTTCATTAATTTTATCCAACAGGAGAATTCTTCAATATAATCATTTGATTTAAAATCTTTTCTATTATATCCTCTACTTTCATTAAATTGTTCGAATAAACACAATAAATATTTATTCATTTTATCACTCCCTTCTCCAGGGCAGGATTTCAATGTTACACTATTTTTCTACTTTTGTCAACTTTTTTAATAAAAAAAAAGGCATTATGAAGTGATATAATAAATGTAGACAATGTAAAAAAGACACAGTCTACATTTTTTGTTACAATAAAATAATAGAAGGATGATTAAAATGCGAAATAATAATATGAAAACAGCAGAAGAAAAAGAACAAATTATAAAGAGATTTTTAAATGGGGAATCAGCTGTGAAAATTGCAAGAGAAAATAATATAGACAGAAATAGAATTTATAAGTGG
>JAFQQE010000022.1 GCA_017411405.1 Bacilli bacterium
AGTAGAGTATTCTTATAATGATAATAAAATTTTAATAGAGTGCGATGATAATAATGTTTATACACAAATAAAAATTAAAGATTTTGGTAAAGGTATGGATAAAGAAGATGCAGAAAATATATTTAAAAGATTTTATAAAGGTAAAGATGCTGGTAAGGATAGTATCGGAATAGGATTATCTTTATCAAAAGCGATTATAGAAAAAGATAATGGTAGAGTATCAGTTGAATCAATTAAAGATATAGGAACAACATTTATAATTAAATATTTCTATAATATTGATGGTGGTAATAATGAAAAAGATATTTAAAATATTAATTGTAATAGCAATTATTTCTATAATATTGGTATTATCTATAAATTTTTATGTGGTAGGAATAGCAAAGAATAAAATGATTAAAGATAATGATTATTCATTATTAAAAGATGTAGATTGTATCTTAATATTAGGAGCAGGAATATGGGGAGATAAACCAAGTCCTATGCTTCAAGATAGATTAGATGAAGGAATTAAATTATATAAAGAAGGAATTGCATCAAAAATAATAATGAGTGGAGATCATGGTAGAGAAGAATATGATGAAGTTAATATAATGAAAGAATATGCGATAGAAAAAGGAGTGCCTTCAGAAGATATATTTATGGATCATGCAGGATTTTCTACTTATGAAAGCATTTATAGAGCAAAAGAAATCTTTGGTGCTTATAATATAGTAATTGTTACACAAGAATATCACTTGTATAGAGCATTGTATATCGCAGAAAAGTTAGATATAAATGCCTATGGTGTTAATTCTGATCCAAGAAAATATAGTGGACAAACATTTAGAGAATTAAGAGAAATATTAGCAAGAAATAAAGATTTTATAAATTGTATAATAAAACCAGAGCCAACATATTTAGGAGAATCAATTCCTGTAAGTGGTGATGGAAATATTACTAATGATAGATAATTCTTTTAAATCAGAAAGTAGGTGTGTATGAAAAAAATTATATTAAATCCAGTAGGTATGTTTATAATTGGTGCAATTTTAGGCGTATTATCCAAATTGTTTGATATACATTCAGAATTATTAGGAAATATATTTTCAGAGTTTGCAATATGGATTTTATTTGGTGTTTTAATATCAATTTATAGTAAAACAAAAAGAAAAGCTATGATTAATATTTTTCTATTTTGTATAGGTATGTTATTAACATATTATGTTACAGCAGAAATTACTAATTCAGTGTATGGATTAACTTTTGTAAAGGGTTGGACTATATTTGCTTGTATTTCACCAATACTAGCTTATTTTACTTGGATAAGTAAAGAGAATGGTGTATTTCCTATAATGATAAAAATTGGAATAACTGGAGTATCATTATTTTGTAGTTTATTTCTATTTAGTTTAAATATATTTGATTTAATAATAAATCTAATCTTAATATACTTTTTATTCATTAAGAAAATAGATAGATAGAATTAATGAAAAGCAGATCATAAAAAGATTTGCTTTTCTTATGGTATAATTAAATAGAATAATGATTTTAAAATTGTTTAGGAGGAAGTTTAAATGAAAGAAAAGAATAGAGGAAGGAAAATTACAGGCACAGATTTAGGAATAATATTCTCGGTTATAGGAATAATTGCATGTATAATACTTATTGTTATAAATTTCATAAATGATGAAAGTAAGATTGTCGGTATTATTTTATTATGTGCCTGTTCTGCGAGTTTATCTGCAAATGTTAATAATAAGAAGAATGAAAAATAGTAATCTGTAAAATACTTTTTACAGACAAAAAATAAAATCTCTTATAAAATTAAATTGGAGGTGCAAAATGGATATTGGAAATAGAATAAAAAAATATAGAGAAATAAATGGTTTATCACAAGAAGAACTTGCAGATAGAATATTTGTTTCAAGACCAACTATATCTAATTGGGAAACAAATAAGTTTTATCCAGATATTCAATCAATTTGTATGTTATGTAATGTCTTTGCTGTATCTTTAGATGATTTTATAAAAGGAGATGTGGAGAAAATGAAGAAAATAATTAGTGAGAAGGAAATGAATAACTATAATCGTATAAGTGTTTTATTTACTATTGAAATAATGATTGTGTTGTTTAGTGCTTATCCATTAATAAATTTTTTACGAATTCCAGGTGTAATTATATGGTCTGTTTTATTAATAATAGGATTAATAATGTCACATAAAATTGAAAAAATTCACCAAAAATATGACATAAGAACCTACAAAGAAATTGTAGCATTTACAGAGCAAAGATCATTAAGCAAAGATGAAATTATTGAAGAAAAAGCAAAAAGACCATATCAAAAAGTTTTACTACTGATTTTGAGTGGATTGATTGCTATTCTAGTATATGTTATGTTAGAGTTACTTATAGGATAGCAATTCATGATTTATTAAGCAAATCATAATCAGATTTGCTTTTTTCATGGTATAATTTTATTAAATGTTAATATCAGTTGACAAATTTCCAAGTTAAACAGGTAGATTGCAACTATAAAAAACTGTATAATTTTAGATGTAAGAGGTGAAAAAATGAATTTAGGTGAAAGATTATTAAATCTACGAAAAGCAAAGCATTTATCACAAGAGGAAGTTGCTGATAAATTAAATGTAACAAGACAAAC
>JAFQQE010000023.1 GCA_017411405.1 Bacilli bacterium
GTTTGTCTTGTTACATTTAATTTATCAGCAACTTCCTCTTGTGATAAATGCTTTGCTTTTCGTAGATTTAATAATCTTTCACCTAAATTCATTTTTTCACCTCTTACATCTAAAATTATACAGTTTTTTATAGTTGCAATCCACCTGTTTGACTTGGAAATTTGTCAACTGATATTAACATTTAATAAAATTATACCATGAAAAAAGCAAATCTTATTATAGATCTGCTTAATAATTATTTTTCTTCAACATGATAGTAGCATATTCTTGTACCATCTTCTAAATATTTACAATCTACTGGATGTTCTTCATCTACTTTAAAAGTTAATACCTCTTTTATCTTATCAACTATTGCATTATCTGTTAAAGCATTAACAGTCATTGTTCCTGCAATAAAAAATGTAAAAATTGCAAACACACATACAAATTTCTTTAAATTTTTTTGTTTCATAATATTTTCCCTTTCATACATTGAATAACCAATCATCTCGTTAGTTCTTTGTTTAATGTTTTCAGCATCAATCTTAGACATTATATATCCTCCTTCAACTTTTTCCTAATTCTAAATAGTTTTATTTTTATTGCACTTATATTTTTATTTGTCTTTTTAGAAATATCTTTTATTTTTAGTCCTTCAACATAATACATATTAAATATTGTTTTTTCATCCTCAGAAAGTTTACTTATTTTTTCTTTCATAATAAGAAGATGATCATAATCAATTGTTTCGTTAATACATTGAGTTTCATCATATTCAAAAGTAATCTTATTTTTCCTAAGTTTCTCATAAGAACAGTTTCTTGCGATTGTTCCTATGTATGATTTTAAATTACTTTTTATATTATTTTGATTTTTCCATAACAAATAAAATACATCTGCAACAATTTCTTCTTTATCTTGATATGGTAAAGAAGTACCAATAACATTATCCACAATTTTATATACATAATTGCTATATTCATCTATTATTAGTTCAATATTAAATTGAATGTTATTACCCAAATTGATACCTCCTTTTGAATCGATTCACTATAAAGACGATTTTTTTATATAAAAGGTTACAAAAAAATAAAATTTATCATAAAAAGCAAATCACCTATGATCTGCTTTACATTAATTCTATCTATTTTCTTAATAAATAAAAAGTATATTAAAATTATATTTATTATTAAATCAAATATATTTAAACTAACTAGAAATAAACTACAAAATAATGATACTCCTGTTATTCCAATTTTAATCATTATAGGAAATACACCATTCTCCTTACTCATCCAAGTAAAATAGGCAAATAAAAGTGAAATACAAGCAAATATAGTCCATCCTTTTACAAATGCTAATCCATACACTGAATTAGTAATTTCTGCTGTAATATAATATGTTAGTAACATACCTATACAAAATAGAAAAATATTAATCATAGCTTTTCTTTTTGTTTTACTATAAATTGATATTAAAACACCAAATAAAATCCATATTGCAAATTCAGAAAAGATATTTCCTAATACTTCAGAATGTATATCAAACAATTTAGATAATACGCCTAATATCGCACCTATTATAAACATACTAATTGGATTTAATACTATCTTTTTCATAAACACCTGCTTTCTTATTAGACAAATATCTTATTAAATAAGAGATAAAATATATAACTAACGATCCTAAAATTAATACCCAAATATAAATTATTAAATATACTACATAAGGAACATTTTCTTGTATAACATTAAATACAGGAAGTGTACTTATAAAATATGGACTAATATAAAACATATTGAAAGTTTCTCCGTTTAATATTCCAATATTATAAACTAAAATGTTCATAATTCCTGCAATTGTAACAAAAATCAAAAACACCTTTATTGATTGTTTTAACGATTGAATATTGATTTTTACTTCCCCTGACATAAGTAAATATACTGACACAACAAAACTTCCTAAATGTAACCACATTGTATGTATATTAACTAATATATCACTTACAAAACAACTTTCAGGAATTAACATAGTTGAAATACTTCCAAGTATAGTAATGTAAGCCATATATGATAACAAACTATTTCTAACCTTACCTTTTTTCAAAAATAAACAAATTATACTTATAAATATTGGAGTTGTGCATAACTGAAAAGGAAAAGCATACCATTCGTAATCCCAAGTAGTAATACCAGAAATCGGATCATAATTAAATGTCCATATTAATTGTTTTAATAATTCTAATATTAATGCTATAACACCATAAACTCCCAATACAATTTTTAGTTGTTTTTCACTATAATATTTTTTTCTCTTAAATAAAATATATACTGAAATTATAACCAAAACTAACCATAATACATGAAACCAACCAAATGCTGTTGGTTCAGTCATTTCACCCTGTAAAAAATAAAGCAATTTTTCAAATAAATTCATACTACACCTACTACTCTTTTTTTACATAATTATATATTCTTTTTTTCACAGCATCTACCAACTTGAAGATGCACTTTGTTGAAAATTAGTTGCGATTATTGTTTGTCATTCGTAATATCTCCATCACCACTTACAGGAATTGATTCTCCTAAATATGTTGGTTTTGGTTTTATTATACAATTTATAAAATCTTTATTTCTTGCTAATATTTCTCTTAATTCTCTAAATGTTTGTCCACTATATTTTCTAGGATCAGAATTAACACCATGGGCATTTATATCTAACTTATCTGCAATATACAATGCTCTATACAAATGATATTCTTGTGTAACAATTACTATATTATCTGCATCAAAGATTTCTTTTGCTCTATAAATACTTTCATAAGTAGAAAATCCTGCATGATCCATAAATATATCTTCTGAAGTTACTCCTTGTTCTATTGCATATTCTTTCATTATATTAACTTCATCATATTCTTCTCTACCATGATCTCCACTCATTATTATTTTTGGAGCAATACTGTCTTTGTATAATTTAATTCCTTCTTTCAGTCTATCTTCTAGCATTGGACTTGGTTTATCTCCCCAAATTCCAGCTCCTAATATTAAAATGCAATCAACATCTTTTAAGGATGAATAATTATTATCTTTAATCATTTTATCCTTTGCTATTTCAACTACATAAAAATTTATAGACAATACCAATGTTATACAAATAACTGCTATTACAATTAATATTTTAAATATCTTTTTCATTATTACCACCATTAATATTATAGAAATATTTAATAATAAATGTTGTTCCCTTATCTTTAACAGATTCTACTGATACTCTACCATTATCATTTTCTATAATTGCTTTTGATAAAGATAAACCTATTCCTATACTATCTTTCCCAGCATCTTTTCCTTTATAAAATCTTTTAAATATATTTTCAGCATCTTCTTTATCCATACCTTTACCAAAATCTTTAATTTTTATTTGTGTATAAACATTATTATCATCGCACTCTATTAAAATTTTATTATCATTATAAGAATACTCTACTGCATTTTTTAAAATATTAGTTAATGCCTCAACTTGCCATTTATAATCACAATTTATTTTATTTTGACATTTATTATTTACTTCAATATTTATATTTTTTAAATCACATAAATTAGATACATTTTTAATAGTTTCATTTACTATTTTTTTTACTGATATATCTTCTCTTATAAAAGTTATAGTATTAGCTTCAAACTTTGAAAGTTTTAAGATAGATTGAACTAAAAAAGTAATATTTGTTATTTCTCTTTTTATGTTTTTTATAAATCTTTGTCTAGTTTCATTATCCATTTTAGGATCATCAATTATATTATCTAATAAAATATTAATTGATGTTA
>JAFQQE010000009.1 GCA_017411405.1 Bacilli bacterium
ACTAAGTAATCCTAAATCTATAGCAACAGACCATACTGATTCTCCGTTTATTAATACTCTATCGATTGCTTCTTGTTTTTCGAATATTGTATGAACTTTATTTTGTCTTGTTCGTAAAATATCATATCCATGCTTTTCTATTAATGCAGTTAAATAATTAATAACGCATTTTCTTACCTTATATTTACTTGATAGACTTCCTATTGATATTCCTTCCTTTTTCTTATTATATATATTAATTTTATCTTCATAACTTAATTTACTCATATAAAAAACCTCGTTTCTATTTTGTCCAAGAAACGGGGTTCATATCAAAAATGAACTATTTTTTTATGGTTCTGTTCCTTTTAAAAAATAAAATAAAGTTCCACTAGTATCATCTACGTAATTCCCGCTGACTGGATCTAAATAAACTGCTTCAATATTTTGAGGTTTTTGATACCAATTATTTTCTTTATCAATCAATACATTTTCTACTGTATCTGCCCATATATTTTTTGTGATTTTAGAATAATTGGATTCTACTTCTTTATTATTATCTTCACCTGTCCAAACCATCATTAAAAGATCCGGATTATATCCAACTAACCAATAATCATTATCTGTTGAACCACTCTTTATTGCATATTTTTTAGTTAGTTTATTTTTTATAGATAAAGCGGTAGGTGAATTATAACTGATAAAATCAGTATTATAAGTGTTACTCATCATTTCATTTAATATATATAAATAATTTGTATTTAAAACCAATTCACGTTTTTGTTTATGTTTATATAAAATATTACCTTGCAAATCTTCTATTTTTTCTATTAAATAAGTATCTTGATTATAGCCGCCATTTGCTAAAGTATTATATGCGTTAGCATAATCTAACATATTAATTTCTTTACTTCCTAATGCTAAAGACGGTATTTCTTCTAATTCTTCCTCTAATCCTACTAATTTCATCATATTCACTAATTTATCTTCACCTAAAAACAAATGTGTCTTAACCGCATAAACATTATCAGAATATGCTAATGCAGCAGCCATTGTTATATCAGTATTTGCATATTTATTAGCATAATTAGTAGGACTATAAGTTTGATTGTTAGAAAATACAAAATCAGTTTTTTCGCTGATAAAAGTAGATGCGCTAGTCATATTATTTTCTAATGCTGTATAGTATAAAAAAGGCTTAATAGTAGACCCAACTTGTCTTTTTGATTTAGTTACTCTATTAAATTGACTAACCTTATAATCTTTACCACCAGTAAGAGCAATAATTTTACCACTATCAGGCTCTATTATGACACTTGCGACTTGTACTTCATCATCCTGCATATTATTTATTATAGAATTTTCTAAGGCAGTCTGCGCTTTTATATCTAAATTAGTATAAATCTTTAACCCACCTGATTCTATCAAACTGTTAGGAACATTATCTAATGTTTTTAATTCATCCATTACGGCATCTTGATAATACATTAAAGTTTGTAAGTTATTTAAATCTCTTTTACCGTGAAGAATAATTTCATCTTCAAATAAAGTATTATAAGTTTTTATATCAATTTTTTCATTATTTAACATACTTTGAGCAACTATTTTAGCTCTATCTATAGATTTATCATAATTTGATATAGGATTATAATTATTTGGTGATTTTGGTATACCTGCAAGAATAATAGCTTCTTCTAAAGATAATTCATTAGGTTTTTTATTAAAATAGTATTTGCTAGCCTCACTTACTCCATAACAACCTTGACCAAAATTTATAGTATTAATGTAACCCTCTAAAATATCATCTTTGGTATAATGAGTTTCTAGCTTTATTGTTAGAAATGCTTCTTGAATTTTTCTTTCCCAAGTTTGATCAAAATCTAAATACATATTTTTAACATATTGTTGACTTATAGTACTTCCACCCTGAGTAATATATCCATTTTTCAAATTAGTATATAAAGACTTTGCTATTCTTAAATAATCAAAACCAATATGCTTATAAAAATATTTATCCTCAGTACTTATTATAGCATCTAAAAAATAATCGCTTACGTCTTCCAAATTCACCCATTCGTTATTTCCAGAACCCTGATATACAATTTCATTTTTATTATCATATATATAAAAAGAGTTACTAGTTTTAATATCAATACCATCTGATAAATAAGCATAAACATATAGAGCACTTAAGCATACAATACAACTGATTAGAACAAATATAGAAGTTTTAAATAACAATTTTAAACGTTTCAAAAAAATCACCTAAAAGTATTATGTGTAAATTAAAACTAAATATAAGTGAAATAATTAGAAAAGTATGATAAAATCTTTCTCGAAGGAAGATATTATGAAAAAATTAAATTTTAAATTTTTAAAGAATGATAAAACAATAATAGAAGAAGATAAAATTAACTGTATATTAAATAACAATAAAGTATACTTTAATTTAGATGGTATAAAATATTCATATACTAATAATATATTTACTAAAGAAACTAAAGAAGAAATAATAAGTTTTAATTTTAAAGAAGAGGAATGTAAAATAACATTAAAAGAAAATAATCTCTCAATTATATTAAGTATTAAAGTTATAGAATGTAATATTAAAGAAGAAAATATTCATATTAAATATAGTATAGAAACAGAAGAAGAAACTACAAATGAAATTATATTAGAAATATATTAAGAAAATAGTTGACAATCATAATTGTTATGATAAAATTATATTTGTTTTGAATACATATAAGTTTAAATGGAGGAAAAAAGATGAAATCGATTAATTTAACTGAAGAAGAATTAGAAAGCTTATCTTATGATGATGTGGCTGAAATAATTTTAGAAAATGTAGGAAAAAAAATGAAAACTCAAGATTTATTCAAAGAAGTTATTAAAGTTATGAACTTAAGTGAAAGTGCTTTTGAAGAACACTTATTAGACTTTTTTGAATTATTATCTACTGATAAAAGATTTATTATGATAGAAAAAGGTTATTGGGATTTAAAAATAAACCATTCTACAAAACTTATAATTGATGAAGAAGATGAAGAAGAAGAAATAATAGAAGAAGAATTAGAAGAAGATAACGAAGAAGAACTAGAAGAAGAAATCAATTATGATGAAGAAATACTAGATGATGATGAAGATGAAGATGAATTAAAAGATTTAGTAATAATGGATGAAAACGAAGAAAACGAATTAATGTAAATTAAGGAAGGTATTAAAATGATAGAAAGATTAGAATTAACAAAGAAGAGATATGAAGAATTATCTGACTTACTAACTAATCCAGAAATAATATCTGATTATAATAAGATGAAACAATTATCTAAAGAACGCAGTGATTTAGAAGAAACAGTAAAGAAATATGATGAGTTACTAAAAGTAACAGAAGAAATAGAAGGTTTAAAAAGTATGTTAAATGATTCTGAAATGGCTGAAATAGCAAAATCAGAATTAGAACTAAATGAACAAAAAAAAGAAGAATTAATTAAAGAGTTAGAAATACTTCTTATACCTAAAGATGAAAATGATGGTAAAGATATTATAATGGAAATAAGAGGAGCAGCAGGTGGCGATGAAGCTAATATCTTTGCGGGAGATTTATTTAGAATGTATTCTAAATATGCAGAAAAAAACAATTGGAAAATTGAAGTTAATAATGCAGAAGAAGGAACAAGCGGCGGATATTCACAAATTGAGTTTTCAATAAAAGGAGAAAATGTATATTCAAAACTTAAATTTGAAAGTGGATCTCATAGAGTGCAAAGAGTACCTGCTACTGAAACGCAAGGTAGAGTACATACATCAACTGCAACAGTATTAGTTATGCCAGAAGCAGATGAATTTGATTTTGAATTAGATATGAACGAAGTAAGAGTTGATATTACAAGAAGTAGTGGATGTGGAGGACAAGGCGTAAATACAACCGATTCAGCAGTAAGATTAACTCACATACCTACAGGAATAATAGTTTATTCTCAAACAGAAAGAAGTCAAATAAAAAATAAAGAAAAAGCAATAAAAATATTAAAAACTAGATTATATGATAAAAAATTACAAGAACAATTAGAAGCAGAAGGTGCAGAAAGAAGAAGTAAAATAGGTACTGGAGATAGATCGGAAAAAATAAGAACATATAATTATCCACAAAATAGAGTAACTGATCATAGAATAAATTTCTCAGTAATGAATCTAGATAGAGTAATGGAAGGTAATATGGAAGAAATAATTACTGCTCTAATTACTGAAGATCAAAGAGCAAAATTAGAAGGTAATTAATGGAAAAACCAGAATCAGTAACAAATAATGATTGGAAATTACTAAAAGTAAAGTATTCTAATTTAAAAAAAATAATAAAAAAAATAGAACAAAAATATCCAGTACAATATTTAATAGGTCATGTAGACTTCTTTGGATATAAAATAAATGTAAATAAAAATGTTTTAATACCAAGATTTGAAACAGAAACATTAGTAGAAAAAACTATTGATTATATAAAAAAATTAAAACTAGAAAAGGCATCATTACTGGAATTAGGCACTGGCTCAGGATGTATTAGTATAGTTTTAAAAAAAGAAATAGAAGATTTAAACATATCTACATTAGATATAAGTAAAAAAGCATTAAGAGTAGCAAGAAAAAATGCAAAATTAAATAAGGCGGATATAACTTTTATAAATAATGATATATTTAAATTTAATCCAGTAAATAAATATGATATTCTTATATCAAATCCTCCATATATAACAGATAAAGATGAAACAGATTATTCTATTAAATATGAACCCAAATTAGCAATATTTGCAAAAGATGATGGTTTAGAATATTATAAACATATACTTTCTACATGTGATAAGTATTTAAACAAAAAGAATTTAATTGCATTTGAAATAGGAGATAAACAAGGTAATAAGTTATCTAAATTAGCAAAAAAACACTTTCCAAATGCTAAAATTTCTTTAGAAAAAGATTTATGTGATAGAGATAGATTTTTATTCATAATAAATGAATAAAATAATTAAACACAACCCAAATAATTATTGAAAGGTTGTGTTTTTTTATGAAAAAAGTACTTATAGCACTTAGTATAATTATATTATTATTAATATCAAATAAAGAATACGAAAAGATAATGATACCAGAAGATTCGATAAGAATAAGAGTTATTGCCAACAGCAATAATATAGATGACCAATTAATGAAATTAAAAGTAAAAAATAATATAGAAAATATTTTATATAAAAAATTAGATAATACAAAAACTATAGAAGAAGCAAGAGAAAATATAAATAATAGTATAGAAGAAATAAATGGAGTAGTAAAAAAAACATTAAATAATGATAACTTTACAATAAACTATGGTAAAAATTATTTTCCTAAAAAAGAATTATACGGAATAAATTATAAAGAAGGAGAATATGAATCTTTAGTAGTTAATATTGGAGAAAGTAAAGGAAATAATTGGTGGTGTGTACTTTTTCCTCCATTATGTATGATAGAAGTAAGTAATAATGATACTAATTTTGTCGAATATAAATCAAAAGTTTTAGAAATATTAAATGAGTATAAATAATAAAATTAGTATGGTGATCAAATGAAAGAATTAATTATGCTACTTATTATTGGAATAGGTCTAAGTTTAGATGCTTTTTCAGTATCAACTTGTATAGGAATGAGTAATTTATCTATGAAAAAAATACTAAATACAAGTCTAACAGTAGGATTATTTCATTTCGTTATGCCTATATTAGGATTTTTTATATCTAATCAAATAACAAAATATATGTTAATAAATACAGATATTATACTAGGAATTATTTTGTTACTAATATCTACACAAATGTTTATAGAGTATATTAAACCATCAACAAAAGAAATTAATTTAAAAAGATATGGAGTATTTCTTTTTGCATTAGGAGTATCTTTAGATAGTTTTTCAGTAGGTATAGGATTAAAAGCTATTACGGATAATTTACTATTATCTTCAACTGTTTTCTCAATATGTAGTTTTTCTTTTACATTTTTAGGATTATCTTTAGGTAAATACATTAATAAATTATGTAAACAATATTCCTATTTAATAGGTGCTATACTTTTATTTTTTATAGGAATTGTCTTTTTACTTAAAATATTTTAGAGAAATATTGCTAATATTTATTTTATAAATTATAATTTAAGTAGGAAAATGTGGAAGAAATATTAGTTATTAACATTTTTCTACATTTTAGGAGTTGATAGTATGAAAAAATTAATAATAAACGGAGGAAATGAATTATCCGGTACAATAAAAATAGGAGGTGCAAAAAATAGTGTAGTTGCGCTAATACCAGCAGCTATGTTATCAGATGAGGTAGTAATAATAGATAATGTACCGAATATAAGTGATGTACAAAAATTAATAGAAATGGTGAAATTGTTAGGAGCTGAGGTAACTTATGAAAACGATACCCTAATAATTGATAATAGAAAATCAAAAAATGCAGAAATATCAGAAGAATATTCAACAAGTATAAGAGCATCTTATTACTTTATGGGAGTTTTATTATCTAAATATAAAAAAGCTAAAATTTCTTACCCAGGAGGGTGTGTTATAGGAAGTAGACCAATTGATTTTCATTTGAAAGGATTTGAAAAATTAGGAGCAAAAATAAAAATAGAAGATAATAGTTATACTATAACTGCAGAAGAATTAAAAGGTACTGAAATTTATCTTGATTTTGCAAGTGTGGGAGCAACTATAAATATAATGTTTGCAGCTATTTACGCAGAAGGAACTACAAAAATATATAATGCAGCCAAAGAACCTGAAATTGTTAATATTGTATCTTTATTAAATTCAATGGGAGCAAGAGTATCAGGAGCTGGTACAGATGTTATTACAATAAAAGGAGTAAAAAAATTAGAAAGAGGAAGAATAGAAGTAATTCCAGATAGAATAGAAGCAGGTACTTATATTATGCTAGGTACATTACTAGGAAATAATTTAAAAATAGAGGGAGTAATTAAAGAACATTTAGGAGCAGTAATAGCAAAATTACAAGAAACAGGTGCAGATTTAAAATTTGTTGAAAACTATGTGATTGTTAACAAAGTAGAAAAATTAAAATCTGTAAACATTATAACCAAAACATACCCTGGATTTCCTACAGACTTAGGGCAACCTATGAGTACTCTTTTAACACAATGTGAAGGAATATCAAAGTTTGAAGAAACTATTTATGAAAATAGAATGAGACATATTCCTCATTTAAATGAAATGGGAGCAAATATAGAAGCAGATAATTGTAATGCAAAAATAATAGGAAAAACAAATTTAGTTGGAAGAGAAGTTATTGCAACAGATTTAAGAGCTGGAGCTGCAATGATGGTTGCAGGAATGATAGCAAAAGGAACTACAATAATTACTAATATTGAACATATTTTAAGAGGATATGAAAACATTGTTGATAAATTATCTAATGTTGGAGCAGATATAAAATTAATAGAAGATTAGCAATATATTTGCTTTTTTTTTAATTTGTGTGTATAATAATAACTCATAAAGAAAGGGGGACTCAATATGTTTGGTGATAAGCCAATGTTAGGAAGTCAAGAAATAACAGTTGATGAAAAACACAGAGTAATAGTTCCAGCATCTACTAATGTAGAAAAAGGAGAAGAATTGGTATTATTATATGATGAAGAATTTGTAATATATAGAATATATACTTATGCTCAAATTATTTCTAAATTTGAAGAAATAAATAGAAAAATAAAAAATGCAACAAACGACAAAGAAGAAAGAAGATATAAAGAACAATTATTAAAATTAAGTAAATCTATTATAAATGCATCAACTGTAGATGGTAACAGAAGATTTAACATCTCTAATAAATTTACAAAAGGCGATAAATTAAATTGTATAGGAGCTAATGATCATTTGATTTTAGAATTAAAAATATAATTAGACAATATTTTACTTGCATTTTATTAGTTTTATGCTATACTATTTAAGTACGAATTTCTATAACTAAATATAGTTATGGCGGAAGGAGAAAAGAAATGAAAAAAGGAATACATCCAGAAATGGTAGATTGTACTTTCAAATGTGTATGTGGAGCAACATTCGTAGCAAAATCAAATAAAGAAACTTGTAATGTTGAAGTTTGTAGTGAATGTCATCCATATTTTACTGGAAAACAAAATAACGCAAAGAGAAGTACTAAGATAGAAAAATTCAAATCAAAATATAATTTAAATAAATAGGCTGTAAAGTCTATTTTATTTTTTTATAAAAACAAAATGAATTATGATATACTGTAAACGAGGGATACTATGGGAAAAATTAAATATTTAATAAAAAGAATAGTTAAAATGAATTATATACAGTTTTTTGATACAATTGAAAAAGTACATAAAAAAACTAAGAAAAATAAACTAAGTATATTTATAGATATAATAAATTGTGGAATAAAATATCAAGCTGGTTATATAGATTATAACTTATTTGAAATGTATAATTTAACTAATGATGAAAGAAAAACAATTATAACAAGAGGTATTAATAATGAGATATTAAAAAAATATAACGATCAATCAAAATCATATATATTTGAAGATAAATCAGTATTTAACAAAATATATGATAAGTATTTAAATAGAGAATGGATATTTTTAAAAGATAATTTAAATGAGTTTAAAGAATATTTAAAAAATAAAAAAGAAATTATTGTTAAACCATTATCTTTATCTTGTGGTAAAGGTGTAGAAAAAATAAATGTCAATGATTATAAAGTAGAAGAATTATATAATTATTTAATAAAAAATGATAAATTATTAGTAGAAGATGTAGCAATACAACATAAAGAAATATCTAAAATTTATCCAAACTCTGTTAATACAATACGAATTGTTACATTAAATAAAAAAGTTGTTGCAGCATTTATTAGATTTGGTAATAAAGGTAATATAGTAGATAATTTTAATCATGATGGTATGGTTACAACAATTAATTTAGACTCTGGTATAATAGAATTTCCTGCATTAGATAAAAAAGGAAATATATATGAAACACATCCATTCACAAAAGAAAACATCATTGGTTTAAAAATACCTATGTGGGAAGAAGTAAAAAAATTATGTGTTGATGCATGTGAAATAACTCCTGAAATAGGCTATATAGGATGGGATGTTTGTGTAGGCGAAGATAAACCATTTTTGATAGAAGGAAATGATTTTCCAGGACATGATCTATATCAATTACCTGTACATAGAAAAGAGGGAATAGGCTTATTGCCATTATTTAAAAAAGCAATGGAGGAAAAAAATGAAAATAGTAATAGCAACTGATCATAATGGAGTAGAACAAAAAAAAATAATCATAAATAGTTTAATAAATGAATATGAAATAATAGATATGAGTCAAGAAAATTACGATACCGACGACTATCCTGATTTTGCTATAAATGTTGCAGAATACGTAAGAGATAATGAAAATACATTAGGTATATTACTTTGTGGAACAGGAATAGGAATGTCTATAGCTGCAAACAAAGTAAAAGACATAAGATGCGCTCACGTTTCTAATTTAGCAGAGGCTAAGTTAGCTAGAATGCACAACAATGCAAATATAATTGCAATGAGTTATAGAAATAATATAAATGATTTAATAGATTGCATTAAAGCATTTGTAAAAACTAATTTTGCAAACGAAGAAAGACATATAAGAAGAATTAATAAAATAAGTGAATATGAAAAGAGATAAAATATGAATATAAAAGTTTATATCTATATAATAACTACATTACTATCTGCTTATACTTTAACTGGAATTAATTTTAATAAGTTTTGGAATTCGAAAAAAACTACAGAAGCAAGAATATTTATTATATTATTAAGTTTAATTATGTCATATCTATTAACTAATTTTATAACAGATTTCTTATCTTCTAGTAAAATTTTATGAATAAAAAAAATGTATTATATTTTGCAGTACTAATATTAATTCCATTATTTGTAGTAAGCATATTATATAAAACATTAATAAATGAAAATAAAAAAAATAGTAAAGAATATTTAATAAAAATAAGTAAAAATAATGAAGTATTAGAAATACCATTAGAAAATTATATAATTGGAGTAGTTGCGGGAGAAATGCCTGCATCTTTTGAGGTGGAGGCATTAAAAGCTCAAGCTGTTGCTTCAAGAACTTATGCGATGTATAAAATAGAACTAAATAAAGAACTTGAAGCAACAACAGATGATCAAGTATATATAACGCAAAATGAAATGAAAGAAAAATGGGGTAATGATTATAATAAATATTATAATAAAATAAAAAATGCAGTAAATGAAACAAAAAACTTAGTAATGATAAAAGATAATAGCTTATTTAAATCATTTTATTTTTCAATGAGCAATGGATACACAGAAGATTCAATAACTGTATTTAATGAAGGAAATATTAAAAGTGTAACATCACCATGGGATAATTCATCTATAAATAAATTTATTGTTACAACAGAATTTAAATTAGATGATATAAAAACTAAATTAAAATTAAAAGAAGATATTAAAAATATTAATATATTAAAAAGAGATAAAAATAATAGAGTAGAAGAAGTAAAAGTAAATAATAAAACATATACAGGAATAAATTTTAGACATCTCCTCTCTTTACGTTCAACAGACTTTGAAATAAAAATAAAAGATAATGTGTGTTTAATAACGACTAAAGGATATGGACATGGAGTAGGTATGAGTCAATATGGTGCAAATGGTATGGCTAAAGAAAAATATACATATGATGAAATATTAAAATATTATTATCAAGATATCAAACTAAAAAATATAGAAGAAATTTTTGTATAATTTCTTTTTTTTTGCCCATAATTCTATTAGGAAGGTGAAATATGAAAACGAAAAGATTAAAGTTAAAAAGATGGGCATCAGTAGCAATATATTTATATTTAGTTTCAATTATAGTAATTAGTATGATATTTGTAGGCGATTTATTAAATAAAAATTATGGAGAACCTTACAATATATCCTATATTTTAAAAAACTTTATAGATAATGATATACCGGTTATTAATTATAAAGAAGAAATTATAATAAAACCTTATACTACAGAAAATATAAATATTGATATAGATTTTTATGATAAAGATTCAGATGAATCAACACAACAAAAATCACTAATACTTTATGAAAATACTTATATGCCTAATACAGGAATATTATATAGCAGTGATGAACAATTTGAAGTAGTAGCAACATTGGATGGTACAATAACTAAACTTTCAACAGATGAGCTATTAGGTACAGTAATAGAAATTACACATTCTTCTTCTTTAATAACTACTTATTATAGTGTAGATAATATTAATGTTAAAGAGGGACAAACAATAAAAAAAGGTGATATAATTGGTACTAGCGGTAAAAATAATATAAGCTCAACTAGCGATAATATGTTACTATTCGAAGTAAGCCTAAATGGAAATAATATAGATCCTAAAAAATATTATGAAACAAAATTAGAAGACTTAAATTAAGAATTCTTTTTATAAGATACTATGAAGAATAAAATTATTATAAAAATATTAGATAATGAAATATGGTTATATAAAGATAATATTCTATATAAAGAAGAAACATTAAATATAATGGATAATAATTATATTACTGACTATAAAGTATTATCTGATTCTTTAAAAGAAACTATAGATAAATATAAATTATCAAATATGTTTATACAAAATAAAATATATATATTAATAAATAAATTATATTGTGAAACTAATCTCTATATATTAAAAATGGTATTATATAATTTAGGATTTTCTAACTATAAAACTATCTATGAAGAAGATTTATACAAATCTTTATATGATAATATTATTTGTATATGGACTAACAATGGAATATATTTGAGTGAAGGTAAAGAAGAATATATAGAAATAAAAGAATTTAATTTAAATAATATAGATAAAAAAACCTTGTTAATTACGTCTAATAAAGATATATTAGAAAACATAAATGATAATCTTTTGTTATATGAAAACACAAAAGATCCAATATTTAAAATGATTGTAACTTAAAAAGTTACTTTTTATTTTGTTGTTTTTTAACTAATAAAATATTATAATTATTTTAGAAAGAAAGTGATTATATGTATAAAATTAAAGATGGTAATACTGCTTGTGCAGATATAGCATATAAATTTAGTGAATTGAGTTTTATTTATCCGATAACACCTTCTAGTCCTATGGCAAGTGAATTAGATGAATTAAAAAATCAAGGAGAAAAAAACTTTTATAATAAAATAACAGATGTTATCGAAATGCAAAGTGAAGCAGGAGCAGCAGGAGCTTTACATGGTGCTCTATTAAGCGGTAGTATTGCTACAACATTTACTGCAAGTCAAGGATTATTGCTTATGATTCCTAATATGTATAAAATAGCAGGAGAAATGTTACCGTGTGTTATTCATGTTGCTTCAAGAAGTCTTGCCACACATGCACTAAGTATACAAGGAGACCATCAAGATATTTATGCAACAAGACAAACTGGTTTTTGTATTTTAGCTTCTTCTAATGTACAAGAAGCACAAGATTTGTCAGCAGTTGCTCATTTATCTACATTAAAAACATCTTTACCATTTGTTCACTTTTTCGATGGATTCAGAACTAGCCATGAAGTAAATAAAATAAAAGAAATAGATTTTGATGAATTAAAAAAACTATTACCTAAAAATGAAATAGAAAAATTCAAGAGTAATGCCTTAAAACCTAATAATATAATAACTAGAGGTACTGCACAAAATGAGGATATATACTTTCAATGTACAGAAGCAAGAAATGCTTATTATAAAAATGTAGCAAGTACTGTTGAAAACTATATGAATGAAATTAATAAACTACAAGAAACAAATTATAAACCATTTAATTATTATGGAAGTAAAAATGCAGAAAATGTGATTGTAGCATTGGGCTCTGTTACAAATACAATAAAATTAGTAGTAGAAGATTTAAAAAATGTTGGATTAGTTGAAGTGCATTTATATAGACCTTTTAGTAAAGAATACTTACAAAGTATTTTACCCAATACAGTAAAAAATATAGCAGTACTAGATAGAACTAATGAAGCTGGAAGTATTGGAGAACCATTATATTTAGATGTTCTTTCTGCTTTAAAAGATAAAAATATCAATATTGTTGGTGGAAGGTATGGATTATCAGGAAAAAATACAACACCGCAAGACATTTATAATGTATTTAAAATGTTAGAAACCAACATTAAAGAAAACTTTACAATAGGTATAAACGACGACCTTAATAAAACTTCATTAGAACAATACGAATATAAATATGATTTAAAATGTGATGAAGTAAAAATTTATGGCTTTGGTTCTGATGGTAGTGTAGGTGCTAGTAAAGATTTGTTAAAAATATTAGGTGATGATAAATTTGTACAAGGATATTTTGAATATGATTCAAAAAAAAGTGGTGGATTAACAATATCACATTTACGTTTCAGTGATAAAAAAATAGAAGCTCCATATTATTTAGAAAATCCAAAAATAATAGTAGTTACAAAAGATAATTACTTATATAAATACGATATCCTAAAACATATAAAAAATAATGGAATATTAATTGTTAACACAAACAAAGAAGATAAAATACTTAATAAACTTATTCCTACAAAAATAAAAGAAATACTAAAAGAAAAAAACATTACTTTATATAAAGTAGATGCTAATAAAATATCAGAAAATAATAATATACCAGGTAAAATAGGTATAATAATAGAAAGTATAATATTAAATAAATTAAATATAATTGATTATGAAAATAAGCTAATTAATTTAATAGAAAAAAGATTTAGAATAAAAGGTAATGACATAGTTATATCAAATATAAATGCTATTAAAAATATTATATTAGAAAAAATCTATATTAATGATGAAAATAATGAAGAACTAAATAAAAATTTAAATATTATAGATAAATTAAATTGTGGAAAAGGTAATGAGTTATCCACAAAAGAAGTATTAACACTTAGTACAGGAATACTAAAAGGAGGAAATACAAAATATGAAAAAAGAGCATTATTTAACAAAAATGTTAAATGGATTAGTGAAAACTGTATACAGTGTGGTAAGTGTTCTTTAATATGCCCACACTCAGTAATTAGGCCAATAATTGATGGGCCAGATGAGTTAGAACATATTAAATGTTTTGGAAGTGAAAAAAATTGGACAATATCAATTAGTAAAGAAGATTGTACAGGTTGTGGATTATGTACTAAAATTTGTCCAGGTAAATTAGGTGAAAAAGCATTAGTACTAGAAGATAAAGAAAAGACAACTGAATTAGAAAGAAATGTATTTGATAATCATATTAATGAAAATCAATTCCCATTAAATACAATAAAAGGAAGTCAATTAAATAAAAGTTTATTTGAATTTTCAGGAGCGTGTGCAGGTTGTGGAGAAACTCCTTATTTAAAACTTTTAACTCAATTATTTGGACATAAACTAATAATAGCAAATGCAACAGGATGTTCTAGTATATATGGAGCATCATGTCCAAGTACACCATATAACATTCCGTGGGCGAATAGTTTATTTGAAGATAATGCAGAATTTGGATATGGAATGTACATGACATACAAACAAAAAAGAAATGAAATAGAAGAAATAATGAAACAAGATGAGAACAATATTCTTTATAAAAAATGGTTAGAAAATAAAAATAATTATGCTATAACACATGATATTAAAACAAACTTAGTTAATACAGATTTTGATAAAAATTTAATTGATTATATAGAATCAAGAAGTGTCTGGTGCATAGGTGGAGATGGATGGGCTTATGATATAGGATTTAGTGGAATAGACCATATATTATCATCCAATGAAAATATAAATATTTTAGTGTTAGATACTGAAGTATATTCTAATACTGGAGGACAATCATCTAAGGCTACAAAAAAAGGAGCAATTGCAAAATTCGCAACACTTGGAAAAAGAACAAATAAAAAAGATTTATTCAAAATAGCCACAACCTATGAAAACGTTTATGCAGCAACAATATGTTTGGGAGCAAATGAAAATCACGCAATAAAAACATTTATAGAAGCAGAAGAACATGAAGGACCATCAATCATTATTGCTTATGCTCCTTGTATAGAACATGGTATAAAAGGTGGATTATCAAATTCATTAGAAGAAGAAAGATTATCTGTAGAATGCGGATATAATATACTTATGAGATATAACAACGGAAAAATAACAATCGATTCTAAAGAACCAGATTATAATAAATATGAAGAATTCCTAAATAATGAAATAAGATTTAATTCATTAAAATTAAAAGATAAATCATTAGCAGAAGAACTATTACAAGAACAAAAAAATAACGCTATAGAACGTTATAACTATTACAAAAAATTTATATAAAAAAAGAAGCTGTCCCCCTGAGAACAGCTTCAAAGAATAAAAAGGGGTTGGCTAGTGTGATACTAGCACCAATTCGCTCTTAAAGTGAATTGGTACTTCATATACTAATGTAAAAAGGTTGATTTGTCAACACTTTTTTCTAAAAAAATCAAAAAAAGTTTAAATTATTATATAGGAGGGTAAATATGGATTTAACAAGCATTAATGGTATAGGTGATAAAACAATAAAAATACTAAATAACATGAATATTTTTAGTGTAGAAGACCTAATAAATTATTACCCATATAAATATAATTTTTATAAACCTGAAAACATAAACAACTATATAAATGAAACAATTACTATAAACGGAATAGTTGAATCTATACCTAAAGCAATATATATAAAAAAGAATTTTAACTACCTCTCTTTTAGAGTAGTAACATCAAATAAAATAATCAATGTTACTATATTTAATAGAAACTTCTTAAAAAATAATTTAACTATAGGTAAAGAAATCTGTTTAATAGGTAAATATAATAAAGAAAAAAATACTTTTACAGCAAATAATATATTATTAACTCCATTATTAGAATCTATAATAGAACCAATATATCATATAAAGAATAATTTAAAAAATAAACAATTAAACAATCTAATATGTAATACATTAAATAATATAGAACAGGAAAATACTTTACCAGAATATATAATAGAAAGATATAACTTTATAAATGAACATAATGCTTTAAAAGAAATACACAATCCAAAAAATATTAATAATCTAAAACAAGCAAAAATATATTTAAAATATAAAGAGTTATTTGAATTTATGTTTAAAATAAATTATTTAAAAATAAAAAGAAACATAAATTTAAACAATATAAAAAAAGAATTTGATAAAGAAAAAATAAAAGAACTTATAAATAGTTTACCTTTTGATTTAACTCAAGATCAAAATAAAGCAATAGAAGACATACTAAATGATTTTAATTCAAATAAAAGAATGAATAGATTAGTTATAGGAGATGTAGGAAGCGGAAAGACAATAGTTGCTTTTATAGCAATATATGCAAACATATTATCAAAATATCAATCAGCATTCTTAGCACCTACAGAAATATTGGCAAACCAACATTTTATCAATATCCAAAAAACAATACCAAATATAAATGTAGAGTTATTAACAAGTACTACATCTAAAACAAAAAGAAAAGAAATATTAACAAAGCTAAAAAATAATGAATTAGATTGTATTATAGGTACACATTCATTAATAAATGAAGAAGTACAATTTAATAATTTAGGATTAGTAATAACAGATGAACAACATAGATTTGGTGTAAACCAAAGAAAGAATTTACAAAATAAGGGAGATGCAGTAGATGTATTATATATGTCAGCAACTCCTATACCAAGAACATATGCATTAACAATATATGGAGATATGGATATATCTGAAATAAAAACAAAACCAAGTGGTAGAAAAGAAGTAATTACTAAATTATATAAAGAATCAGATATAAAAGAATGTTTAAATATAATGTTAGATGAAATAAAAAAAGGACATCAAATATATGTAGTATCACCATTAGTAGAAGAACAAGATGAAGAAGGAACATTATATGATGTAGAAAAATTATATGATAAACTTAATATTGCTTTTAATAATAAAATTGATATAGGAATATTACACGGTAAATTAAAAACCAAGGAAAAAGAAACAATTATGGATAATTTTAAACAAGGGAAAATCAAAATACTTGTATCTACAACAGTAATTGAAGTTGGTGTCGATGTAAAAAATGCAACTTGTATGGTAATATTTAATGCAGAAAGATTTGGATTATCTACATTACACCAATTAAGAGGTAGAGTAGGTAGAAATGATTTAACTTCTTATTGCTTATTAGTAAGTAATTATGATAAAGAAAGACTTAATGTATTATGCTCATCTACAGATGGATTTTATATATCAGAAAAAGACTTTGAATTAAGAGGTAGTGGAAATCTATTCGGAACAGAACAAAGTGGAGAAATGTCTTTTAAATTAGCAAATATAAAAGAAGATATAAAAATATTAAATCAAACTAATATAGATTCAAAAGAATTTATAGAAAAAAATATTAATAACTTTAGTGAATACCCATATTATCAAAGAATAATAGATTCAATAAGTTTTATAGATTAAAAAAGTATGGAATGCCATACTTTATTTATTATCAACACTTATAAACCATTTCCCAATTCTAGTATTCATAAATTGTTCTAAGTCATAACCTGTTTTTTCTTGTTTTTTCTTATATAGAGGGTCACAAACAACATAGATGTCATTATCCTTCTCAGCAATCAAAATAGCATGAAAAAAGCCATTAATTTCACCAGCTAAAATAATTAATTTATCATTATCTAATTCTTTTTTTATTAATTCAATATTTATATCTATACCATTAATAATATTAGTTCCAAGCTTTTTAGCGAGTTCTATATATTCTTTATATTCATTTATTACTAAATTAAAATCTACATCGTTAAAAACTTTATTTTTATTAGTAAAAAAATCTTTTTCAGAATGATACATTTTTGTGTTTAAACCTTTTTTTGATAAAATGTATGCAATTGCAGAAAACGGAGTTCCTACTATATACCTTGAAGCATATTGTTTATATAATTTTCTTTCATCATACCAATTTGCTTTTTCTATTTTTCCATAATATTCTAAAGCAATCATTAGACAAACGATTGCACAAGTATTTCCTCTTTGTTTATAAGGAGTAACACTTTTTGTCATTTTTTCACCACTTTTTTTAATTTTTTATAATCTTTTTTTAGATTAATCATTCTAAGTAAATGAGCCATACTGGCTCTACTAAAACCTTTTATAAATATACACCTATTTTGATTCTCTAATATGAAATCGATTAAATCTTTATATTCTCCAATAAAGTGATTTTTTATTACTATACTATTATTAATTTTTACATCCAAATAAATTTTAGGTAGCACACTTGAACCTAATTGTTTTATACAAAAACAATTTATTAATTTATTATCAAACTTTGAATTAGAAGTAGTATATAAGTTATTATTCTTTATAATATAATATCTATCAAGTTTGTACTTTTTATATTTATAATCATTTAAATTCATAACAAAAACACCCTAATCATATAAATATTATATCATGTCTATCATATTAATTAAATATAAAAAAAGTATGGATAAACCATACTATGAACCTATACTATTATATCTTTTTAAACCAACTTTAAAAGAATATAAACACGGTATTAAATATATAAATATTAATAATAGAACTATTTAGTCTCTTCAGGTTGTGTTGTTAGTTGAAAAAAAAGAACGTTTCTACATGTTCTTATAATTTAATAAAATCATAATCATTAATATCAAATTGTTTTTTTATCGTTTCAATTGATACATTCGAACTATCCATACCTATCCATTTTCTTCCTAATTTTTCAGCACATTTCAGAGTTGTACCTCCGCCTGCAAAACAATCAAGAATTATACTATTTTCTTCTGAAGACTGTAAAATTATTTGTTCTATCATTTTACTATTTTTTTGGGTCGGATATAATGGCTTTTGTGGATCTTTAAATCTCCATATATCTTGTATTTTTTTACCTTTATGTTCATCTGCGTATTTTTTTATTCTTGGATTTCCAGTTGAGCTCCATTCAATCAAACCAAGACTATCAAGTTTATCAAATTCAGATGGGTCTGTTCTCCAATGTCTTCCCTCAGGAACAGGAATTCCTCTCCATGGTTTTGAGGTATTTCCATTTTTTGTACTTCCAGGTGCATGTAACGGAATAGTTGTGTAATGTCTTCCATCACTATCAACTTTAGAAAATCTCTCTTCTATTTCATTAATATCTAAAGGAATTTTTATATCATTCCAAATATTTTCAGAATATTTTTTTGCATAGAATAAAATCAAATCTTTTTCATTTCCATATGCTTTACGATAAAAATTCTTAGGATTAGACTTAATGCGAGTTATATCATTCTTAAAATTGCTAAAACCAAAAACTTCGTCCATAATTATTTTTACATAGTGCCCTACTTTATAATCAATATGTAAATATATTGATCCTTTATCCGAAAGAAGCTCTCTCATAATAATTAATCTTTCTCTCAAAAATTCCAAATATGTTTCTAGATTCATTTTATCGCTATAAGCCACAATCCCATGTTTTCCTTTACTTATTGAATTGCTTCTACTCTCCGTAACATAAAATATTTGATCTGTATTAAAAGGTGGATCAATGTATATTAAATCTATTTTACCTATATATTTTTCTAATAATAATCCTAAACCAACAAAATTATCTCCATAAATAAGTATATTGTCCTTTTCAAAATTATTAATAGAACATTTTTTTACCATTTTTTTTGATAATTCAATAATATCTGTTTTGCTTTTTCCATTATAAATTAATTCCATAGCATTTTCCTTTAAATTGAAAATAAAAATTCTCTTAATAAAAGTGAAGATATTATTATTTGGTTTGGATGATTCATTAAATAAGTGTATAATTTATTATTTCCTTTTATAAATAACACACCATCCATTATTGCTATAGATACAACTTCATTATCTACTTTTTTATTAACAAAATCAGATTGCATTGTTCTAACCGCATCATCAAATTGAGCATTTTGATGCCCACCAAAATCTGTTAAAAATTTTGCTTCTGCAATAATATATTTATTATTAAACTTAGCTATAAAATCAATACCTTTTTCCCTTTCAAACCCTAAATACCTTTTAGCAAAATTTTTCATTTCAGCATCTGATACATTATAAATACAATTTTCCTGGCAATTTAAAAAATCAGATTCATTTTTATAAACTGGCACTCCTAAAACACCCTTATCAACCCATTGTTTAAACATTGGCCCAATTTGACGATTAGTCTCTTTTGGTTCTGTACATTTTTCAATAATTTCATCAAAACCCATTTGAAATAAATTACCTGCAATTCTATTAATAGTTTGTGGATTTCTTTCTATCGAACTCCTATCTCTTTTCAAATAAGCAACATAAGAATCTTTAATAGGAAAAAGTTCTAAATCTAATAATTGTTTTACTAAATCTATATTATTTCCTGCAATAAAAGCATTTCTTATATTTTCTTCTTTATCTTTAGATATTTCTCTTCTCAAATTTGGAGTAATTGGATATACTTTATATAATTCATCCAAATAATTTCTTTGAGATGCAAATTCAACACTTAATTTTGTCCAATAATTCATAGTATTACCTCCTATATAATTATAACATATTTATAACATTATATTGTATTTAATAATAAATAATTGTAATTTTATTGATTATTTGTTATCATATAGAACCGTAAACTTAAATGTGTTTGTAAAAAAATAACATAAATTCATTTAATTTATGCTATAATATTAATATAAGAATAGGAGATAGCGTAGAGAACTTCCTTCTGTTCTATTTAAGCAATGCCATTAACTAAGTTAATGGCTTTTTTATTTGTTATAAACAGGACAATTTGCCGAATACAACTTGATTAGATTTAATGCGTGAATGCAACTTTGTTTTGTTGTATACCCATCTCCGCTAGTAGCTAATATTTGGCCATTAGAACTAACGAATCTGAAGTAATAAAGGAAATTTCTTCCTAAAAAAACTTCTGCTCTCATCATATCACCTCCTTGTTCACGTGAACAAAAGGAAGTGTTCTATCTCCTATAAGCATTATACCATATTTCATTGATAACTTCTAACAAAAAAATTAAAATTTCTATAAAATCAATCAAAACCTCCTGAAGAGAATAAAGATTGTCCTTTTTTCTATTTTACCCCAATATTTATAAGGGTTTATTTTTCTGTAAATTAAAATTAGGTACGATTTAAACAATGAATTTTTATCTAACTCGTACCTAAATTGTACCTATTGCAACTGTAGTGTAACCACTAAAATCCTTATAAACCTTGATAATACAAGGCATAAACAAAAAATGTGGACCATCTCTGGTCCACTTCAGGGGGAAAAATTAAAGGGCAATTCTATTACCTCGTAACCTCTTTTATTCCCTTAAAATACGTCATATTGCCATTTTATACACTTGCTTCACCATCCTAGAATTTGGAAAATTCGTAGATAAAAGTGTAGATAAAATTACATTTTAAAGAATCAAAAAACTAGCTTCTTGCTAGTTATTTTTTATTTACTTCTAATGATTGTTTTATTAAAGGAATTAGATTATCAATCATATCTATATTTGTAATATCTACACAATAATCTCCATTACCATGATGACCACAATTAGATAAATCTATCGTAATATTTAATGGATCATTTAATGTTCCTTTCTTCATATTTATAAACATTGTTATTTTACTTTTATAAAATTCTAAATCTATGATATTTCTAGAACCCTTAAATGCAATATACATTTTTTTAACATCTATATCAATATCATCTAATTCTAAAACTCTTTCTTTTAATTTTTCATATATATCTTTTATTAATTCTGATCTATGATTTAAATGATCTTCTTCCGTATATACTTTTACTTCCCTAGTCACTTGATCTGTAAAGCTTTCAACTTTTATTTCTTCTATTTTAGTATTACTAACTTTTTGAATTAATTCAACATCTATAATATTGTCTTCATATTTAGATACTTTATATAAATCGATTGGAATATTTTTAAAATCAGTCGCATTTAATTGGTACGGTGTAAATACTGGTGATACGAATATAATTCTTGATTGACTCCAATCTATATCATTAATCATTAATTGTTTACTAGTCTTTTCATTATATTTAAGTACAAAATCTGCTTTTCTTTCTAACAATAATTTTAAATATGTATATCCTTGATCAACCAAACTATGATTTTTAACATTTTTATACTCAACAATCTTAAATGATTTTGTTTCTTCATCAAATGCTAAAGTATCTATTCTAAAACTACCAACTGTAAATTCAGTTTCTATAAAATCATATCCTATTATTTCTTTAATATTTTTTTCAAAGTATGTTTGTAATTCTTTTTCATTTTTAAAATCTTCTTGTTTTAATTTTCTATTATTTTTAAGAATCATATTAAAATACCTCCGAACTTCTAATATTATTATAACATATTTTTATCGTTTCTTTCTAATTTCAATTAACAATTTAATTACATTTTTAGTATCGTGCTACTTCAAGGGGCAACCAAAATTTAATTTTTTTATTCATGAACCCAGATAAATAAAGGGTTTTAATTTTTAGAATTATCGAAAAATCCCCTTAAACTACTTAGTAAAATGCATTTTTAAATTTTAAGGGCTCTAATATGAAGTTTTCCTAGGTTTTATAAAGATTTGCGAGATTTTGGGTTTAAAAATTTAGGTCAAAAAAGTGTAGATAAATTGTAGATAAAATTACACTTTGGGCTACTTCAATCTTCGCAAGCCCTTGATTTTCCTTAGAAAAACAAAAATGCTAGGTCTCTCGACCTAGCTTCAGGGGGCCAAAATCTTTCATATATGAAATAAATTATTGCTAATTAAATCCTTATATTTTAAGCAATTATAGATTAAGTCTAATTATAAAAATTTATATAATTTTAAGAGTTTTTAGTGATTGAGTACCTAAATGGGTACCTAAAATTAAAAACAATACTACTAATATTCTTCACAAAAGAAAGGATTTGAAATTATGAAAATAAATTATAAAAAATATGGAGATTATTACTTACCTGATTTAGCACTTGTTGAAAAAGAAAATAAACAATTAAATAAATATGGATTATTAAGATTAGAATATTTAAGGTATCATAAGAAAGCATTATATCAAGAATTACTAATGAAAGATAAATTAAACGAACATCTTTTTTCAGTAAGTATAGAAGCAGAAAATAAACTTAACTATTTAATAAATGAACTAATAGAATTTGATGGTACTATTACTGAAAAATTAAAAGCTAAAAATCAAATGTTATGGATTCAAAAAATGAATACTTGTAAAAACATTGCTGAAGATATAGTTTTAAGAGAAATTGTATATGGAGATGAAATATGATTAAAGGTAAAGAAGATATAACTGATAAAGAATTTGAAGAAATATTATTACCGTTCTATAACAATTATAACGAATATCTTATTAACTTTGTCATACCTGATACAATAGCATTTTATCTAGCAAATGGACATAGTAGAAATTGTTTATCAGATTGTCCACTTCGTAATCATATTAACTCTGCAATAGATGTATTTAATGTTAAATGCGATATTAATAAGTTAATACCACAAATAGAACTGATTTTAAGAATAAAATACAATTTAAAAATAATAAGTAAAAACAAATTAGCATTTAAAAATTGGGAGAACGATTAAGTTTTTATGCATTAGCCAGCACTGCATTTGTTCTCCTCCCAAATGCTTTTATGGGAAATCCCATACCCTCTAAAAAAAGAAAGGAATGATTATATTGAGAAAAAGAAATTGGAAATTAAATGTATATTTAAGTCACGAAGAAAGAGATAGATTAATGGAATTATCTTCAAAAGTTGGACTACCTTATGCTGTTGTAATAAGAGAATTAATAATGAGCTTTGAGCCAAAAGAAAAGCCACCTGCCGAGTTTTATGAATTACTTAATTATGTTAGAAGAACAGGAAATATTTTAAATCAAATAGCTACTAAAATGCATTATTGGGGTTATGTTGAAGATGTTAATTTTTTAAGAAAAACTGTTAATAATCTTCAACAATTAGTTATAGATATTAGAGAACATTATTTACTTGCTGAAAAAAAAGATAAAGACAATGTGATTTAGCATTGTCTTTTAAACTATTTTAACATTAAATCTTTTTATAGCTACACATTCATTATCTTTAATTAAATAACATTCTACGTAATGATTCCCTTCAAAATTTATTTTTTCAAATCTACAATCACTACTTATGTCATCTTCATAATTGTGTAGATGATTTCCATAATGGAGATCGCCTCTTAACATATTTTTTTCGATAGCTTTACTTCCATTATTCCTTACTTTCCATAATACTGTATATGGTTTAGAAATGTTTGTTTCAATCGTAAAACAAATTTGTTCATCTTTGTTTTCAATCAAAGAAAATGGTTGATCATCAAAACAATTTATTTGTGTGCACCTATTAAAATTATCTTTAGATACATATCTTTGGCATTTCAATTCTAATTTGACTGGACATATTGCAAATGGATACAAATTTCCAATAAACATTTCATTATCTTCGCAAACATTTCTAGCTTCCTTAGTTTCATTATTAAAGTAATCTGTTTTAAAGAAACTATTCCATGCATTATATATTTCATCAATATTTTCGTTTTTATATGCAGTATTTAACTTTTCTACAAACATACTTAATTTTTCAAATAAATTATTTAATTTTTCTTTATGTTCATCACTCGTGATTAACTCTTGACCATTAACAGGATTACATACAGATTTATTATAATTAATTCGGTCTATTAATTTATTAATTATGTCCAACAAAAGTTTATCTAAATTTATATTTATATCAATATTTGATAGTTGTTCCTCTACTAAAACAGTAATAATAAGGCCACCACAAACATTCCATTCTTTTCTAGTTTTAGCGAAATATTTTATAAGCCTAGTAATTTCTCTTAGTTTATTATCATATAAATGATTTTTTTCATAAAACCAATTAGTTATACTTCTCGGATTTCTTTCAGTCCAAGATTCTCCACAATGTTCATAATATTCATTTTCCGTTCTATATATAGCAAAATCAATATGATAATCGTCTTGGTATTCTATTCTTATACAATTTTTCTTTTTTGTTGGATTTTTCTTAAATAAATAATTATATGGTTTTAAAAATTCAATTATCAAATCCTTAACATCATCCGTATTGTTTGGAATATTAGACTTTTCAAATATTATTGCTACATCTATATCAAAGTCATCATATTCTGGATTGATTGCTGTTGACATGGCAATACTACCTTGTTCAACAGAATCGTATAATTTATAACTCTTTTCATTTTCCTCATTATATTGTTTTATACCATCTTTTAATCTGTCTATATTTTTTCTTTTTTTATCTCTTATATCTTGAACTTTTTCACCTGGAAGGATAACTTTTTCATTATAAAAGTTATTCATTCTAGTTGTTACTTTTTCCATCCACATCCCCCAATTCTACATATTTACCAACTGAATTACCACTAGCATATATTCCCCAATTGTATTTATATCGAGCAGTTCTTAAATAGTTGCACACTATTATATCTATAACTCTATTTTTATTAATTTTCCTAAAAATTTCGAACATTAATGAACTCTGACAGGCACCTAATACATATATTTTTTCAGATGTAGTTTTAGAAATTTTATATATTTCATCAGCTATTTTTTCAGAATATGCCTCTAATTGTTTTTCACTAATTATTGCATTTGTTTTAGGTTTTTCCAATTGAAATCTATATAAATTACAATTTTTAAATTGTTCTAAATCCATTTCATTCATTATGCAAGTTGTCTCAATAGTAACTACAGCAATTTTACTATCTTTACATAATGAAGTATTTAACAATAACTTTGGTAACACCAATGCAGGGATGTAGTTTAAAGTTTTTATTTTGTCATTTTTTTGAAAATATTCATAGTGAGAGTATATCTTTTCTTTTCTATAAGCATTACCTGCTAAGGCAATAAAAGGCAATGGTGCTATTCCAAAATATGAAACATTATAATCAGAATAATTTTTTAAACATTTATCAACATCGCCTATATAATCTGTTATTATATTTTTAGAATTTGTCTTTTTTAATTTTTTTACACTATCAATAATATTGATTATATTAGAATTTTTGAATTTTTTTGTGGATTTTATTGTATCCAGTCCTATTACAGCAAGTACTTTTTCTTTTTTTATGTCTAATATATGCAATCCAATGGCAACTATGATTAAAGCAATCCCACCCCAAAATGCTATGCTGGTATTTATTTCTTCATATGGTATATGTAAAAGGTTATAAAGTGCTTTTAATAATAAATCTGGAAGTGAAACCATTCCTGCACCAACTAAAGTCATCCCTAACTCTAATAATTTTTTTATTTCTTTTTCCATGTAGCCCCCTTAAAATATTTAATTGTTTATATTTTTAATTCCGACCTCAGGTATCATAACATCGCTTGGTGTATCTATAATAAATTGAATTAGTCTAGCAACTTCTTTTGTATCTAATCCATTTGACATATTCTTACTAATATTCATTTTATTAAACATATCCGTTTTCATCATACCTGGCATTACATCAGTAACTCTTATTCCATATTTAGCTACTTCATCTTGTAGTGATTTTGAGAAACCTGTTACACCCCATTTAGAAGCATTGTACACAACTCTTTCTGCTTTATGATTTATTCCAGCTTGTGAGTTAATATTAATGATTAAACCATCTTTATTTTCTTTCATAGATGGTATTACTGCTTTCGAAACATTTATTGTTCCGAGTAAATTAACTTCTATTACTGATTTAATTCTATCACTATCATTTGTATCTAATTCTTCTTGAATCCATAGTCCCGCATTATTTATAAGAACATCAATTTTATTATATTCTTCTATGATTTCACTTATTGCTTTTTCCACCATTTTATAATTGCTTACATCACATACTTTGTAGAAACAATTATTTTCTTCTGCAACAAATTTCATTTTTTCTTCATTTGTAGCAAGTATTATTACATTATTTCCCTTCGCTAATGTTTCAGTCAATGTTTTTCCTAAACCGTCACTACCACCTGTAATTACTATTGTTTTCATTTTTTCCTCCTTATATTTTTTTCTTATTACTAGAAAGATCTAGTTTTTTACTATTACTTGATAATACTATTAGTTTTCCATTTCCTAATTCAAACTCGTTAGGAGATTCTTCTTTTGCTAAATAATTAATTTCAAAACCATATTCATATAATAATTCTTGAATTTGTTCTGTTGAAAAATAATTCATATAAATATGAACACCAGGTCTATATGGTTCTTCTACCATCATTTCTCCTGTTCCTTCTTGTAAAATTAATAACAATTTCCCATTGGGTTTTAGTATTCTTCTAAAAGATTCTAATGTTTTTGGTAATTCCTCAACTGGTATATGAAATAAAGAGCAATTTGAAATAATGCCATCATAACTATCTTCGGGATAAGTTATATCAGTAATATCCATTATTTCAAATTTTCCGTTTGGAACTTTTTCTTTAGCAATATTTAACATCCCAACTGATAAATCTATACCATTTATATCAAATCCTTTTTCTGATATATATTTACAATCTTTACCGTTACCGCATCCAGCATCTAAAATTTTTATTCCTTCTAAACTTTCTAGAAAAGCGTCGATATATTTATTATCTGAAGCATCTTCAAAGAATTCCTCAGCATATTCTTTAGCTATGTCGTCATAATCATTTATTACACCTTTCTTTTTTTGTTCAGCTGTTAAATTATTCATACTCATATTTTAATCCTCCTTTATATCAAAATCTAATAATAATGGTAAATGGTCTGAAATATCTGTATTAATAACTTTAAAACTATTTACTTTAACTTTATCGTTAACAAATATATAATCACATACGATATTACCATTATCTAATCCATCATCAAAATTAGGTCTTGTTGATTTTATATCATATTTATCAATTAAGTTAATCAATTCATTATTTAATATTTTTATACTTTCTGTACTAGGTAATAAATTAAAGTCACCTACTACGATAACAGGAATATCTTTTCTTATTTTGCTTAATATAAATTTTGACTGATTTATTGTTCTTTCATCACCAATTTTATCTTTATTCCATATTCCATGAACGTTTATTATTTGAATTTCTTTACCATCTATTTCTAATATTGCATTTTGTATAGATCTACACCAATCTTTTTCTCTAAAATATGTTGCATCATACTCATACTTATAATCGTTGTAATAGAATTGATTATAATGTTCTTTAATTTTATACTTTGATACAATTAATGAACCTTGTTCTGCTTTGCCACCAAAATCTCTAACTACAACATTATTTTTAGTAATACCGTCTGCTATAAATAGTGGAGCAAATTCATTGTATTTATATTCTTCTAATTTAACAATGTCGTTTTTAGATTTGAAGACCTCAAAGCAGCTATCATCAACCGCATTCATTGCTTCTTGAAATGTACAAATTTCTGCATTTTCACTTTTTATAAAATCTAATACTTGTTTAGTATTATCTAATTTAATACCTACATTTAAATCTAGTAATTTCATATTTCTTTCCTTTCTTTAATAAGGGTTTGGGATAGTTTCCACGATAGAATTTCGTACAGGAGTAGAAATTCATTGCTTGCTAGACAATAACTTTATGACAGAGTGACAAAAGTACGAGAGCCACATGCAGTATCTATATAGATGTCATACTGTCATTACTTACTGAAAAAAACATTAACCTATATCATTTACGTTTTCTATATTTGACTCTAGACCATCAATATCTTCCATAAACGATTCTATATAACCTTCAAATACTTCATCAACTTTTTTCTTTTCAGCCGGTGTTAAATTTTTATATTCTTCATAATTTTTAAACTCTTTTTTCTTAATAAATTCAACCATAATTTTTCTTGCACATACATCATATTTAAATGCATCAATGAATTTATTAATTAACTCTCCAGCCATAGTAGAAGTATCAATATTTTCCTTATTAATAATTTTATTAGAAATTATATTAAACTCGCTTTCATCATAATTTGCTAATTTCATTAATTCATCTAAAGATAAATCAAGAATAAGTGCTAACTTTCTTAAAGAGAGAACATTAGGTTTCTTTCTTTCACCTTTTTCTATTTTAGCAAGAGTATTATTATCAATACCTGTTCTTCTAGAAAGTTCTCTTTGAGATATTCCTAATTTTTCTCTAGCATCTTTAACAACGCTAGCCAAAGTTTTATCTTTCATCAAACTACACCTCTTTTTGTTTTCTATATCCATTTTACCATAAATATGATTATTCAACAATATTTTTGTGAGTTTTAATCACAAAAATATTGACATAAATTATTTCTATATGATAATATATAGTTGTGAGCATAACTCACAATATAATTTCTTTCTTTAGTTGGTAATCGTATACATAGATAAAAGGTTATCATTTTTATCTAGAGTTTAAACGAAAGGAGGAACAATTTTATATGAACGCTAGAGAAACTTTAAAATTAATTAGCAAGCAATGGTGTGATATAAATGATTTGATGAAGCTTGCAGAGATTGGTAAGAATAATGCTGTTAAGTTAAGACGCGAAATAAAAGATGAACTTATACTTAAAGGCTACACTCTACCAAACAACAGATTACCAATGATTGAAGTCGTTAATAAATTAAAAATAAATATTAATTATTTAGAAAAGATGGCTAAAGAAAATTTATAGGAAGGAAATTATATGAAAACAATTGAAGAATTAAAATGTAGTATTGTCGATATTAATTATATTATTGAAGATATGATTAGAGAAAATGGTTTATATTGTTTACTTGGAGAGGCTAAAGTTGGTAAATCTGCGATTGCTCTTCAAATAGCAAACTCTGTTGCTAATGGATTTCCTTTTTTAAATTTAAAGACTAATAAAACTCCTGTTTTATATTTAAGTACAGAAATGAATCCATCAGAGACTATTAGTAGAATCAAGTTTATGGAATTAAGTTTAAATAATAAGGATTTCTTTTATACTTTTCCTGAAGATAATTTAACTCAAATAAGTATCTTAAAAGTTGAAAAAGAAATTGCAGAATTTAGTGAAAAATATAATGGTAAATTAGTATTTATTGATATGTTTAATGGAATTAATTTTGGTAATAATTATGATTTAAATAATTATCAAGATATGAGTCAAAATATATTTCCACAATTAAGAAAACTTTGTAATAACTATAATGTTGCTATTATTATAGTTCATCATTTAAATCGTAAAGGTAAATCTTTAGGAAGTACTGCTATTGACACTTGTGTAGATGGTAAAATTGCTTTAAAACAAGATGAGAATATTAAATCTACTTTCTACTTAAAGTATGAAAGCAGAGATTACCCTAGTAAAGATTACGTACTGAAAAGAAATGAAAACTTAATACTTAAAATTGATAACTTTACTGATGAAGTATGGAATGAAAACATTATGACTTTCTTTAGATATTCAATTAATATGAAAGAATTTACTTTTACTGCATCTGATATGGTTAGTAAATTAAAATTAAATGTTATTCCATCAACTTTCGGTAAGTTACTTGCAAATCATAAAGAAGAACTAGAAAGAAATGGTCTTGTAATAGAAAGTAAACGAACTGCAACAGAAAGATTATATACTGCTAAATATAAGGAACCTTTAGAATTTGATAGCGATGATTTAGATTCAAAGGAGGAATACTATGGCAGTTAAACTATTAGATAAATCAGAATGGACAAAAGATGGCCGTAAATGGATATTTTATGACTATGTAAATAATTTAGATGGAACAAGAAGAAAATATAAGTCAAAGAAGTTTTTCACTAAAACAGAGGCTTTAAATGCAGAAAGAGAGTTTCTAACTCTTAATACAGAAAGAGCTGATAATAATCGTAATATGACTTTTAAAGATTTATACACTTTGTTCTATGCTTATAAAGAAGATAAAGTTAAATTTACTACTTTAAAAACTTATAGAGATAGACAAAAGTTCTTTAAAAATTTAGAGAATGTAAAATTAAAAGATTTTAATATAGAACATTTTGAGAAATGGAAGAAAGAAATTAATACTTATGGTTATTCAACTAATCATAAAAATCATATATTTAAATTCTTTAAAGAATTATTAAACTATGCTAGCAAATGGTATAACTTTAACTTTACTACTACTTACAATAAAATGACTAATTTTACTAATCCAAATGAAATGCCTAAAGAAATGTTATTCTTTACTTACGAAGAATTTAAAAGTTTTATATCTGTAGAAGAAGATATTTTATATAAGACAATGTATGAAACTTTATATTATTGTGGTCTTCGTAGAGGTGAACTAAGAGGTCTTACTTGGAATGATATAGATTTTGGTAATAGTTATTTAAGAGTTAATAAAAATGTAGTTGCTACTCAAGGTGATGAAAATAAACCTTATATGGTAACTACACCTAAAACAAAATCTAGTATAAGAGAAATACCTATACCTAAAGTATTACTTGGTGATTTAAAAGAATTATATAAAGTTTGCGAAAAACATTACGGATTTAATAATAAGTGGTATGTATTTGGAGATACTGATCCAATTACTAGCGGTAGAATTAGGAGTCGTAAAAATAGAAATTGTAAACTAGCAGGAGTTAAACAAATAAGAATTCACGATTTTAGACATAGTTGTGCATCATTACTAATCAATAGTAATGCAAGTATAAATGTAGTTGCAAAATATCTAGGGCATACAAAAATAGATGAGACATTAAATACTTATTCCCATCTATTTAAAAATAAAATGAATGAAATTATAGACATTATCGACAAACTAAATTAAAATAGGTACCTATTTGGGTACCTGATACATATATGAAAAGGCTTGGAGTCCTTATAAACAAAGTATCCCAGCCTCTCGGCTGGGATTTCAGGGGGTTTTGGTTGATACACTAACTTTATAAAATCGTTAGTGATATCTGCATGATATAATATCATGCCTATATTCATTCTATAATTAAAATAATTTTTTGTCAATTAGATTTTTTAAATTTGTAAATAATTTTATTTTATATATACTTGTGATATAATTTTTTAGGAGGAATGAATTATGAAAAAAATAATAAATTTATGCATAATAGGATTTATAAGTCTATTTGTTTTAACTGGATGTTCTAATAAAAATATAGAAGGTTCTTTAGAAGATTTAATGACTAAAGTATATGAAAATATTCCAGATGATGAAAAACCAATGATGTTATCTAACATAGAAGTTAACGAAGAAAATGTTGAATATTATTTAGGTGTTAAAGATATAAAAATTAAAGAAGCACTTGCTTCAGAATCTATGACAGGCTCTATAGCTCATTCTATAGTTTTATTAAGAGTAGCTAATACTAAAGACATCGAAGATATAAAAGTGAATATAAAAGAAAATATAAATCCAAGAAAATGGATATGTGTAGAAGCAGAAAATGTTATAGTAAAAAATAAAGGAGATTTAATAATCCTTATAATGACATCTAATGCTCTATCAGAAAAAATAGAAAACAATTTTGATAATTTATAAAGATCTTTATATAAGGTCTTTTTTGAGGTGATACAATGTTATTTTCGAGCATATCTTTTATATATTATTTTTTACCTTTACTACTAATAATATATTTTATTATCCCAAAAAAGCATAAAAATAAAGTACTATTACTATTTAGTTTGCTCTTTTATTTTTTAGGAGAACCTAAATATATAATAATACTTATTTTATCTTGTTTAATAAATTATATAATAGGTAATTTAATATATAAAAATAAATATAAAAAAGTATATTTAATAATAGGGATACTTTATAATGTAATACAATTATTAATATTTAAATATACTAATTTTTTTATAGAAAATATAAATAATATATTTAATTCTAATATATCTTATTTATATATAATTATGCCTATAGGAATAAGTTTTTTTACATTTCAAGCATTAGGTTATATTATAGATATATATAGAATAAAACATAAACCAGCTAAAAATATAATAGATTTTATGACATATATTTGTTTATTTCCACAATTAATTGCAGGACCTATAGTAAGATACTATGATATAGAAAAAGATCTAATTAGTAGAGAAACAAGTTATGAAAAATTTAGTGAAGGAATAAAAAGATTCACAATAGGTCTATCAAAGAAAGTATTAATTGCCAATGTAATAGGGGAATTATTAAAAAATTTAATTGATGTAAATTTATTATCTTCTTGGCTAAAACCAATACTTTATACTTTGCAATTATATTTTGATTTTTCAGGATATTCAGATATGGCAATAGGGTTAGGTTTAATGTTGGGATTTAGATTCTTAGAAAACTTTAATTATCCATTAATATCAGCTACTATAACAGAATTTTGGAGAAGATGGCATATATCTTTGTCAAGTTGGTTTAAAGATTATATTTATATACCACTAGGAGGGAATAGAGTAGGTAAGTTAAAGAATCTTAGAAACATATTTATAGTATGGTGTTTAACGGGCTTCTGGCACGGAGCCAGTAGGAATTTTATTATATGGGGACTATATTTTGCAATTTTACTTTCTATAGAAAAATTATTTTTAAAAAAATATTTAGATAAAACCAAAATAATAAAATATTTATATACATCCGTACTTATAATTATAAGTTTTTTAATATTTAATACAACAAAAGCTTCTAACATTATTATAGAAATAAAAAATATGTTTTTATTAAATAATATACCATTATATAGTAAAGAAACTTTATATCATATAAAAAGTAATTTTATATTAATATTTATTTCTATAATATCAGCAACACCTATATGTAAAAATATTATAAATAAACTAAATAAAACAAAATGGAAAAAAACAATAAATATATTAGAACCAATAACATATGTTATTTTACTAATATTATGTACAGCATTCTTGATAGATGAATCATTCAATCCATTCTTGTATTTTAGATTTTAGGAGGCTACATGAAAGATAAAATAATCACATATATATTTGTAGGATATATTTTAATATTTTCAATACTAGGTATAATAATTCCAGATAAAGAAATAAGTATAAACGAAAGAAGAAAATTATCAATATTTCCACAATTTAAAATTAGTAATGAATATATAACAAAATTAGATACATACTTAGTAGAGCACTTTCCTTTAAGAGAAAATTATAGAACAATAAAAGCTTTTTATAATTATAAAGTATTAAATAAACTAGACAATAATAACATATATTTAAAAGATAATAAAATATATAAATCTAATTATCCAACTAATTATAATTCAATAGATTATTTCAAAGAACATATTTATAAAATTAATTCTTTATTAAATACATCAAATAATACTTATATAGCAATAATACCTGATAAAAATTATTATATAAAAGATAAAAATTTTTTACAAATAGATTACGATTATATATATAATGAAATAAATAATATCGGATTAAATAATATTGATTTAAGAACCGTGTTAAATGAAAATGATTATTATGAAACGGATACTCATTGGAAACAAGAAAATTTAAGTAAAATAGTTAAAGTACTTAATGAGAATATGAGCTTTGGTTATAAAGATACATATTATAAAGAAAACATATATAATAATTTTTATGGAGTTTATTATGGAGAATCTGCAATTAAAAGAAAACCAGAAAATATAACATATTTAACAAATGAAATGATAGATAATGTAGAAGTAAAATACTTAGAAAATAAAAATTTAAATAAAATTTATAATATAGAAAACTTAAATAGTTTTGATCCATATGAAGTATATTTAGATGGAGCAAGCTCATATATAGAATTATATAATAACTATTCAACTTCTGATAAAGAGTTAATAATATTTAGAGACTCATTTGCAAGCTCTATTACACCTTTACTTATAAAGTACTATAAAAAAATAACTTTAATTGATAATAGGTATATAAATTCAAATAATTTTATGAATTTAATAGAGTTTAATAATCAAGATGTTTTATTTTTATATAGCACATTAATAGTAAATAATAGTTTAAGTTTAAAAAACTAAAAAATATGTTATAATTATTATTATAGAGGAATGATATAAATGAAAAAAACAAAAACTATTGTAATAACAATGACTATACTTACCTTAATTACAATTACTTTAGGAAGCATATATATTTATAAAATAATGAATATAGAAAAAGACCCTAGAGAATTATTATATCTAGAGGCAAAATCTTTATTTAAAGAATCAGAAATAAATTATAATTTTTATAGTGAAGAAGTAATTAAGGCGATAAATATATTAAATGATATTAAAGGATATAAAGATTCTACAAACATATTAAATGAAAAATATAATTTTTATAAAAAAGAAATAGAATTACAAAAGAATAATAAATCTATTAATAAAGAATATGATATAAAATATCTTATAGAGTTTATAGAAAAAATAAATATAGATAAAATAAATAACGAAAAAAAAGAATATATTTGTAATTTTGCTATCGAAGCATATAACGAAGGATTCGTTTCTAATTATTATATAAATTTACTAAACTCTAATTGTAAAAACGCTTCATATATTGATGAAAAATATAATAATTTAAATATATTAATTAATAATAATTGGAGTTTGGATATTCAACAAGATAAAGATACATTAATGAGCTATTTTATAGAATTTAAAGATGAAGAAATTAGTATAAAAGAAGAAATAATTTCATCAAATTCTGTACCTGCTAATATAACAACGGGAAAATATAAAATTTTGGATAATATAATATATATTAAAGAAAGAGAAGAATATAAAAAATTATATACTATAGAAGAAATTACATCAGAATCATTAAAATTATCAGAATTTAATTTTAATTTTGATAAAATGTAAATGTTTGAAAAGTCTGTTTTTGGCGTTTAAATAGCATAAATATTTAAAATATTACAAAAAAATATAAATTTAGACAAAAAATAAAGACTTTCAAACAATAAAGAAACAAAAATATATAAATAGAAGTATAATTAAATAGCATAATATAAATGAGTAAAGAGAAAGGTATTTAAATTATGTTGTATTATGTTTTTGGTGTCGAACAAAAACATTAGAATTAGAGTGATTTATCACTCTTTTTTTATTGTGCAAAACAAAAAAACACATGAAATTAAATTTTTGAAATGTTATAATAAAAACATAAGCAGGTGAGGTTATGTTTAAAATAAATGATTATTTTAATTGTAATTTCAACCGCACCATTTAATATAAGTTTATCAAATATTATTTTTTAGTCAATTTTTTTATTTCGTTTGTTATAGTTTTTGAAATTTTATTCTGTTTTTTTGTCAATGACACTTGTGTTTATTTTATCATTGACAAAAAAATAGAATATATTATAATTTTTAAACAAACGAAAAAATCAATAGTTCATTTCTATTTCATAT
>JAFQQE010000010.1 GCA_017411405.1 Bacilli bacterium
AATAAACACAAGTGTCATTGACAAAAAAACAGAATAAAATTTCAAAAACTATAACAAACGAAATAAAAAAATTGACTAAAAAATAATATTTGATAAACTTATATTAAATGGTGCGGTTGAAATTACAATTAAAAAAAAAATGTCATTTGACATTTTTTTTATTTAATTCATACATAATTATACTACTAGCTACACCTACATTTAAACTTTCACATAATGAGTTCATATTTATATATATGAATTCATCACATAAGTCTTTTATTTCTTTTTTTATTCCATTTCCTTCATTACCTACTACAAATGCGTACTTATCAAAATTTATATTTTTTATATCTTTACCTTTTTCTACATCAGTACCTAACACTTTATATCCTAGTTCTTTTAATTCTTTAATTGCATCAGGTAATTTTCTATTTAAAATATTGACATTATATATCATACCTTCACTAGCACGAAGTACTTTTTCATTATAAATATCAACTGTGTTATTACCTATTATTATTGTATCTATATTAAATGCAACAGCACTTCTAATAATAGTTCCAACATTTCCTGGATCTTGTAAACTATCTAACAATATTACATTTCCTTTAATTTCATTTATTTCTTCTTTTTTTACAACAGCAACTACACTTGGTAATGTTTTTAAATTAGTTAGTTTTCTCATAACTTGTTCATTTACATATGTTACATTTCCATATGTGTTTTCATATCCATTTAATAAAAATATTTCAACTATTAAATTCTTTTTTAACGCTTCTTTGACTAAGTGATCTGTACTAATTAAATATAAATTTGTTTCTTCTCTATATTTTTTTTCTAATAGTTTACTATATTTTTTTATTCTTTCATTATTTATAGATTCTATCATTTTAGACCTCATCTAATTTTTTTTAGACATTTATTTTTTAATAATACATGATTTATTAATTCATTAATTTGTTCTTTAGATGTATTTATATTAAATCTTAAAATATGATGATTTTCTTCTATAGTGTAATTTATCTTATCTGATTTTAATAATTTACATAATATATCTACATTTATATTAGTATTTAAAACTGATTCTATATAGTATTCTTCACATTCATCATAGAATGTCTTCCATTTATATTGATAATTATCTCCTTTGATCTCATAATTAATACCACTATATTTACTTATATATAAGTTTTCCTTTTTTATTACGTTAAAATTTATATTCATTTCATCATAATCATATTTATTTGCATATAAGAAAAATTTCCAAAGTTCTTTATAAAAATTATATGCGATTATATCACTATAATCCATTTTTGGTTGTTTTTTATTTTCAATTATTAATTTTTCCACTTCATTAGTCATTATTTTAACCTCTTTCTTGCTAATTTATAATATGGGTAATATCTTTCTACTTCCCTCCAAAATAACTCACTATGATTCATATGTTTGAAATGACATAGTTCGTGTATTATAACGTAATCTATTAGTGTTACGTCTTTATGTATAAGTTCTGTATTTAATGTAACTGTCATACTTGATTTATTACATACTCCCCATCTTGTTTTCATTCTTCTAGTACGTAATCTAAATTTAGGTAAATCATTAAATTGTATCATTAATCTATTTAGTCTTGTTTCAAAGAATTTTAAAGAATTCTTTTCTAAATATTCATTAATACTTTCTATATTTGGTCCGTATGCATATTCAGTATCTATTTTTATTTTTTTTGATTCTATAAATTCTAATTTATCACCTAAATAGTATATTTCTTTTTTATCATTTGTTTTTAATCTCATATTATTATACATTTTTAATATATCTTTTTTATTTTTTAAAAGTAAATCTTCTATATATTTATTTGTATATAGATTATTACAACTTACATAAATATTTAAATCTTCTTTTATTCTAAAATATATATTCTTTATTCTTTTTCTTGTAATAATTACATCGAAAAATATACCATCTATATTAATCTTCATTTCTATCACTTTTATTTTTAAATTGTAATATTATAGGAGTACCTGTTAAGTCAAATGATTCTCTTATTTTATTTTCTAAGTATCTTTCATAACTAAAGTGTACTAATCCTTTATTGTTTACGTTAAATGTAAATTTAGGTGGTTGAGTTCCCGTTTGACTTACAAAATATATTTTTAATCTTTTTCCTTTATAGCTAGGTGGCATATGTAACATATATGCTTCTCTTATACAATCATTTAATGCACTAGTTTTTATTTCAGTAGTAGCACTATTATATGCTTTAATCACCTCAGGCATTAGAGTATGTATTCTAGATTTAGTTTTTGCACTTAAGAATACTATTGGAGCATAAGGGATAAATTGAAAATTATTTCTTATATCTTTAGTCCATGTTTTCATTGCAGCATCTTTATTATCTATAGTATCCCATTTATTTATAACGATAACTACAGCTTTACCAGCATCAATTGCATATGATGCAATATGTTTATCATGCTCTATTATTCCTTCTTCTGCATTTATTACAACAACACAAACATCACTTCGTTCAATTGATTTTAAACTTCTAATCAAACTATATTTTTCAATGTTCTCATAAATTTTACCTTTTTTTCTCATTCCAGCAGTATCTATAATAGTATAATCTTGTTTATCATAAGTAAACTTTGTATCTAGCGAATCTCTAGTAGTTCCTGCTATATCACTTACTAAGCATCTCTCTTCATTTAATATAGCATTTACTAAACTACTTTTTCCTACGTTTGGTCTACCTATTATTGAAAATTTCAAAGTAGAATCTGATTCTTCAGTTGTATAAGGATTAAAATCTTCAGTTATACAATCTAATAACTCTTCAAATCCTCTTTTATGACTAGCAGAGATCATTATCATATTATCTAATCCTAATTCATAATATGAATAAATATTTTCTTCATGTTTTTTATCATCTATTTTATTTATTGCAACTATAACTTTTTTATTGCTTTTTAATAAATAATCTCTAATTTTTAGATCATTTAATGTTAAAGATTCTCTTCCATCTACAACAAATACAATTACATCACTTTCATCAGCTGCTAGTTCTGCTTGCACTTTTATAGATGCATTGAAATCTTTTATTTCTAAATCTATTCCACCTGTATCTATAAGAGTAAAGCTTTTATCTTTATAATTTACTACACCATATATTCTATCTCTTGTTACTCCAGCCTCATCAGCAATAATTGATTTATTTTCATTTATTAATCTATTAAATAAAGTTGATTTACCAGTATTTGGTCTTCCAATTAAACAAACTGTTTTTCTCATAACTTCATCCCCTTAACTCCTAATTATTTTAGCATACTTTATCTTTTTTCACAAATATAATCTAATATGTAACATAGAATTAAATAGAGAAAATATGAATAATACTGATTTTAATAATTTTATTAATCAAAATTATAGTGAATTATCAAATTGGCTTAATACTTTAAATCCATATGAGTTTGCTTTAATAGGAACTATTGCTGCTTTTTTAATTGCGCCAACATTAAATGCAAATCAACAAAACTCTATTGGAAACTTTTTAGAAGAAATTGGTCAAATATTACTTACTATATCAGCACAAACTATCAATGTAAGTCAAGCTGCAAATGGGAACACTACTAGTTATGGAATGAATGATACTTTTAATAATAAAAACTAATTTATTCATTCATTGCTGAAGAAAATAAATTAGTTAACTCTTCCCTATATTTAATTGTAATATCTGTAATAGTATTTAATGCTTCCATATTAAAATCTTCTTTATGACTACTTCTTACTAAATTTTTTCTTCTTGATACATAATTATTACTTATATAAAAATTATTTGTTATAAATAATGCATCATGAGTTAGTATAAATTCTAAAACTTTTAATATTTTTTCAAAATTTCTTGATAGATATTTAAAAGAATCTATATAAAAATATGTTGCTTCTTTATTTTTAATACCATTTAATATATATATTAAACTATCATTAAATGATGAACTTATACCAGATTCATAATTAATTACTTTACTCTCATTAGTAACTTTATTTAATTCTTCAAATATATATGGTCTATCTTTTACAGACTTATATTCTCTTTCAGTATTATATTCATTACATTTACTTAGTTCTAATAACGCTTTATATGCTACTTTATATTCGTTAGTTAAATCATGATAAAAATCATTACATTCAATGGTATCTGATAAAGTATCTAAGTCAATATCTTTAAAATAATTTATAGCAGATCTAGTTATATCAATAATGTCTTTACTACTTATTGCACTTTTTAATCCATAACTTTTATAATCTATACTACATATCGTTTCTAATAAGCTATTTCTAATACATAGTACTACTAATGATGCTATATTATTTCCAACTTTAGGTTCATAAAAATTACTTTCTTCTATTACTGTAACAAATAAAGCATTAATATATTCTTTATCTTTCCATCTTTTAATTAAAGAATGTAGTTTTATATTAACATCATCTAATATACTATATAAACCATATCCATTAACTCTTAATTTTTGCAATTGTTTTCTTAATATATTATGTAAATAATAATCTATTTGATTTCTTTCCATAAACTTCACTGCTTTCTCATGTATTTTATCATATTTTGGAAATATTTTCCAATGAGTACATTTGTTTGCTTTTTGTATTTTTTTATATTATAATATTATTGGTGGTTTAAGTGGAATTAAAAGAAAAGTTAAGAATTCTTGCCGATAGTGCTAAATACGATGCCTCATGTTCTTCTAGTGGCAGTAAAAGAAGTAATGATGGCGGTATAGGTAATGCCGCTTTTTCTGGTATATGTCATTCTTTTTCTAGTGATGGAAGATGTATATCTTTACTTAAAATATTAATGACTAATGCTTGTATATATGATTGTAAATATTGTATCAATAGAAAAAGTAATAATATAAAAAGAGCTATATTTTCTCCTGAAGAAATTTCAAGTATTACAATTAATTTTTATAGAAGGAATTATATTGAAGGATTATTTTTATCTTCTGGTATAATAAAAAGTCCAAACTATACTATGGAAAAAATTATTGAAACTGTTAAATTATTAAGACATAAATATAAATTTAATGGTTATATACACGCTAAAGCAATTCCGGGTGCTAGTGAATATTTAATCAAAGAATTAGGTTTATTAGTTGATAGACTGAGTGCAAATATAGAATTCACTAGCAACGATTCTCTTAAGTTACTAGCACCTAATAAAGAAACTAAAAAAGCAGAAGATATCATGAATTATATTAAATTAAGTAAAAGTAGAAAGTTCGTCCCTGCTGGACAAAGTACTCAAATGATCATAGGCGCTACTAAAGAAACAGATTATGATATTATTTCTAAAAGTGAAAACATGTATAATAATTATAAATTAAAAAGAGTATTTTATTCTGCATATATTTCAGTTAATAAAGATAATTTACTCCCTACTTTAGAAGTTCCTCCCTTAAGACGTGAACATAGATTATATCAGGCAGATTGGTTATTAAGATTTTATAATTATAAAGTAAATGATCTATTAGATAAAAATAATCCAAACTTTAATATTTTATTAGATCCTAAAGCAGATTGGGCATTAAGACACTTAGAAGAATTTCCTAAAGAAATAAATAAAGCATCATACTATGATTTATTAAAAGTACCAGGTATAGGAGTTAAAAGTGCTAAAAGAATAATATTATCTAGAAAACATTTTAAACTTGATTATAATGATTTAAAAAAAATGGGTATAGTATTAAAAAGAGCAAAATATTTTATAACATGTAATAATAAATATTTTATTAGCGAAAATTATTTTAATAAGAATTTTATAAAAACTAATTTAATTTTAGAAGATAAAGAAACAATAAATAATAATATAAGCCAACTTAGTTTATTTAATGAATAATATATATATTTATAACAATAATTTTATAAGTCTTCTAAATTTAATTAATATACTTATAATTAATAATACTAAACCAGATAATATTAAACAGATAGATTATAATCCTACTCTATTTGATAATTTAATTAAGTTAAATATAGATAATAATGAAAATATAATAAATATAATAATTAAAAATACTAGCAAAAATATTTTAAAAACTATGTATTATTTATATTTATCTAGAGATGATAATAAAGAATTAATAATATATTATTTTTATAAAAATAGTTTAAAGTACAAAGATAATATATATTCTATGAGAAATTTAAAATGCGTAAGTGAGGCATTAAAAATTTCACAATATGTTAGTAGAGAAAATCATAAATTTAAAGGATTTACTAGATTTAAAGAATTAAAAAATAATATTTTATATGCTGAAATTAATCCTACTAATAATATAATTTATATACTAGCAATACATTTTAAAAAGCGTTTGAGTAATGAATATTTTATTATAAAAGATATAACTAGAAATATATTTTCTATATATGATAAAAAAGATATATATATAGTTAATGGAGATAATTTTAGATTATATGAAGAATCTCATAAAAGTGATTTTATAGAAGATTTATGGAAAGAATTTTATAAAACTATTGGTATTGAATCTAGAAAAAATAATCGTTGTAGAATGAATTTTATGCCTAAAAAATATTGGAAATATATTGTAGAAATGAGTGATGAAATATGAAAAAAGTCGTAAGTCGTAATGAATTAAAAACTAAAATGAAAGAAGCAATTAACTTATTATGTAATACTGTTAAAGTTACTTTGGGTCCAATTGGTAATAATGTTATTATAGATCATTCCCTATTTAATCCTTTTATAACAAATGATGGAGTTACTATTGCTAAAAATATAGAAAGTGAAGATGAAGTTATTAATACTATATTAGAACTTGCTAAAGAGGCTTGTATTAAAACTGATGAAAGTGTCGGTGATGGAACTACAACTACTTTAGTATTATTACAAAGTATTTTTAATAATAGTTTGAAGTTTTTAGAAAATTATAGTCCTATATTATTAAAACAAGAATTAGATCTATTAACCAATAAAATAATTAAAGATATTAAAAAATTAAGTATTAAACCTACTAAAAAAGATCTATATAATATAGCAGTTATATCAAGTAATGATAAAATAATTGGAAAAAATATTAGTGATGTTTATTTAAAGACTAAAAATAAAGATGTTATTTCTATTAAAGAAAGTGATAATTTATATACAAGTATTAATTATTTAAAAGGGTATAGTTTTTCTACCCTACTTGCTTCAAATTATTATTTAAAAAACAATAAAAAAATAAATATAGATAATCCATATATTTTAATTATAGATAATAATTTATATGATATAGAGTTGGTTGCAGATATAATTAATGAAGAATTAAAAAACAAAAATAAACTTATTATAATTGCTAATAATTATAGTGAAGAATTTATAAATGAAATATTATCTTTAAATATTGATTATGGAGATTTTATATATCTTTTAAATACTCCTTTATATGGTATAAATTCTAAATATACTTTAGAAGATCTAAGTTTAATAAGTGGTGCTAAAATATCCAGTAAAGAAATATATTTAAATGATTTAGGAAAAGTTAATAATGTAAGTATTGATGAAGAGATGACTATATTTAATTTTAGTAATAATGATAAGGTACGATTAAGAATTAAAGAATTAAAAAATGAAATTAAATATATTAATGATTCTTTAGAAAAAGAATTTTTTAGTAGACGTATTTCTATGTTATCAACTTGTACAGCAGAAATATTAATCGGAGCTCCAACAAGTTTAGAAAGAAGAGAATTAAAAATGCGTTATATAGATGCCTTATCAGCAATAGATACAAGTATAAATGGTATAGTTCCTGGAAGTGGTTTAATATTTTTAAAAATTAGTGATGATTTAAAAGAAAATAATTTGGCTAGTAAAATATTAAAAGCTAGTCTAATTTCTCCTATAAAGCAAATATTATATAATTCTGGTGTAGATAGTAATATCTTAGAAGAAATAAGAAATAGCAATTACAGTTATATATATAATATTAAAACAAAAGAATTTGAGAATATTAATAATACTACTGTAATTGATCCTACTAATGTTATAATTAATGCTTTACAAAACGCTAATTCTATAGCAGGTATGTTACTTACTACTAGTAGTTTAATTATTAATGAATATAATAATACTTTAAATAAAGTTGATGATTTTAATGAATTATAAAAGAACACTAAATGAAGTGTTCTTGTTTTTTGAATATATCTTATTTTATTTAAAGAAAGACATCTAATTTTAGCTAGTTTTGTCGAACATATTGAAAGATTAAAAAATTAGTTTATTATAAATATTCGAGTGTTAGGACTGATGTCTACTAAATGTCTTGTATTCTAATCTTTTTATTCTCTTATACAAGGGGTTTTATAGAAAGGATATGTGATATTTAGTTAATGAAAAAATTTTTTAATAAAGTTTTGGATTTTATAAACAATCTACCTAGTAGACAAAAAAAGACATCAACAACTATCATCATCCCAAAATTTGATATAGTTGTAAATGTCTACCACAACAAGTAGGCATTTAAGTCCTAATGCTCTACTAAATATAGTTTAACATATTTTTATATAATTGCAATAAATTATTTTAATGAAAATGTTTTTTATTACTTTCTACATGACAATGTTTTTCTATACAATTATCGTTTTCATCTTCTATTTCTATTGTAACATGAGTAATCTCATATTCTTTTAATGTTTCTCTTATTTTATCTTTTATGTTTTTCTTATATTCATCTACTACTATATGTATTGTAGCATAATTTACATATCCATCCATACTCCATATATGTATATGATGTACATCTTTTATATTTTTTATATTTAATATTTCTTTTTTTATTTCTTCTATATTAATATTACTTGGTGTTTTTTCTAAGAATAAATCTATTATAATTTTTAAATTTTTATATGCATTATATAGTATATATAAAGAAACAAGTATTGATAATATAGGATCTATTATATTTAAGTTGGTGAATTTCATAATTAAAGCCCCAATTAATACTATAAGCCATCCTAATACATCTTCTAACATATGTAAGCTTACTGTTCGTTCATTTAATGATTCACCTTTATGCGTATAATATGCAGCAAAAAAGTTTACTATTACTCCTATAATTGCAAATACAATCATGCCATTATAATTAATCGTTTCTAAATTAATGAAACGTTTAATAGAATTTATAATAACTAAAATCGATCCTGTTATTAATATTACTGTAGTTATAGTTGCTCCTAATAATGAATATCTTTTATATCCATAAGTATATTTATCATCGGGTTGTTTTTTACTTATTCGTTCTAAAATATAAGATAGCCCAATACTTAGAGCATCCGCTATATCATGTACTGAATCTGATATAATTGCAATACTGTTTGTTAACAGTCCTCCAAAAAATTCAAATATTGCAAATAAAATGTTTAAAATAAATGCAATTAAAATATTTTTTTCTGTTTTCATACAATTCTTTCTTCTTTCGTTTAAATAATTATTTTATATAGTATTTTAATATGTTTTAAAATACATAGAATTTATTTAAATTTATATGTTTTTAGTAACCCCTTTTTGGAATAAGTCAATATCTAAAAAATTAATATGGTTTATTCAGAATCTTTTTCCAATCTTTTTTCTATATCTTCAATGCTTGGTAGAGTGTCTTCTAAAAAGTCAGGTATCTCCGACAAAATTTTATATTCACTTACTCCAATAGGTTTATGAATATCTTTTAATGCTAATTCAGCAGTTACTCTTTTTTTATCTTTACATAACAAAATCCCAAATGTAGGATTATCCTTTTCATCTTTAATATATTTATCAACAACACTTAAATAGAAATTAAGTTTACCAGCATACTCAGGCTTAAATTCTGTTGTTTTTAATTCTATTACAACATAACTTCTAACTTTTAAATTATAAAACAATAAATCAATATAATAATCTTCATTTTCTACTTCTATATGATATTGTCTTCCTACGAAAGCAAAACCATTCCCAAGTTCCAATAATAATTTTGTTATATTATGAGTTAGTTCTTGTTCAATATCTAATTCTTTTAAATTCTTATCAGCAGTTATAAAATCAAATATATATGGATTTTTTAATAACTCTTTTGCTTGTTCATTATTTGGAGATGGTAATGTATCATCAAAATTATTAGTCTTATTTTCTAATAGTGCTTGTCTTTCATATAATTTACTTGCAATTTGATGAATTATCACTGGCCTTGACCATCCATTTTTAATAGATTCCATAATATACCATTTTCGCATTTCTTTATCTTTTATTTGATCCATAATAGTTGTTATTGAAGACCAAGGTAATTTTGCAACATAATGTTGCAAAAATTCATCATTATCAAATTCTGTTGTAAATTTTTGCATGTATCTTAAGTTTCTTGCAGACATACCTTTCATATTTGGAAATTCTATTTTTAAATCTTTTGCTAAAGTATCTATAAACGACATTCCCCATTTATTATTTTCAATCAATTTTAATCCTATATTATAATACATTAAAACTAATTCTTTATTTGCATTTACTACTATTTTGTTTCTAGTAACATTTAAAGTTTTCTTAATATCATTTAATACTTCAAAGTATTTATCGTTATTTTGTAGCATCTAATCACCTTCTTAGTACGTTTTCAATTCTTCTTATATTCAACTAATTAAAAAAATTTCTTTTATTAAATCCAGCAGTCATAAATCTCCATGCTGCTTTTTTATTTGTTAACCATTCTATCTTAGCATTATTTTTAGTATTTGTTAGAATACCATTTACCAAGAATTTTGCAACCACATCTGGATAATCACCTAGGATATTATAAACTTTTTTAGTTTTTTCTGGTAATTCTATTTTTTCTTTGTTTCCTAATGCATTTGTTATAAAGTCAGTTATCATTATACCGGGAGATAGTTTTCCTACAATAATATTAGTATTTTTTTCTTCACATTCTAAAGCTAGTGCTTCAGTAAAATATGTTATTGCTCTTTTACTAGTTCCATATATTGATAATCCTAACATCTTAGCATCGTTACTACCATATCCTTCAACATTATATATTGCTCCACCATTATTTTTAATCATACTTTTTATAGCTAGTTTAGAAGACATAATTGTCCCTTTTAAATCAACATCTAATATTGTATCTATATCTTTTTCTTCAAGTTCCCATATTTCTTTATCAGGTTGATTTACTCCAGCGTTATTAATCCAAATATCTATTTTATTAAATTTATTTTCTACAAATTCAATAAGTTCTTTAATATCACTAGTTTTAGTAACATCACAAACCTTATACTCTACTATTCCATTTGCTTTAATATTTAATAATTCTTCACGAGCTTTTTTTAAGTTATCACTATTTAAATCACTTAATACTATATTTAAATTATTTTCTCTAAATACTTTAGCCATTTCAAAACCTAGTCCTCTTGCACTTCCTGTTATTACTACTGTTTTCATAATTACTCTCCTATCTATTACAACAATATTATATCTAAAAATAATTATATTTTCTATTAAAAAATAATTTTATTATAATATTTGTACATAATAATATTGGTGATAATATGAATTATAAAAATAAAAGTATATGGAGTGAAGAAATAAATGAAACTTTTAATAAGTTAGATTGTGATATTGAAACTGATGTTCTTATTATAGGAGGAGGTATAACTGGTGTTAGTACTTTATATCATTTAAAAGATTCTAATTTGAAAGTTACTTTAGTAGAAAAAAATATAATAGGATCAGGTATTACTAGTAAAACTACTGGTAAAATTACATATAATCAGGATATTTATTCTAAAATAAAAAATAGTCTTGGTATTAATAAAGCAAAAACTTATTTAGATTCTCAAATATATGCAATGAATTTAGTTAAAGATATTATTAATAAAGAAAATATTGATTGTAATTTAGATAAAGTAAATTCTTATATATTTAGTGATAATAAACAAAAATTAAATAAAGATAAGAATCTATTAAAGCAATTAAATATTGATATTAAAGAAAGTAATATTTTACCTAATGGTATTAAAACTAATTCATATTACGTAAGTGATACTTATCAATTTCATCCAATAAAATATATTAATGGATTAGTTAATAAATGTAATAAAGAAAATATTTCTATATATGAAAATACTAAAATAGTTTATATAGATAAAAAGAATGATTATTATATATGTAAAACAGATAATAATACTATAAAGTGTAAATATGTAGTATTAGCGTTACATTATCCATATTTTCTTATTCCATTTTTTACTCCATTTAAAACTATTATAGAAAAATCATATATTGGGGTTTATGAAGTTAATGACTATTTTAAATTTAATGCAATAAATGATACTAAGCCTACTATATCTATGAGATATTTAATAGATAATAAAGTAAATTATGAATTCTTTTTAACTAATGCACATTTAAGTAATTTTAAATATAATGAAAAAGATAACTTTAATATATTTTTAAAAGATAATTTAAAATATTTATGGTCTAATATGGATATACTTACTAATGATTCTATACCTTTTATAGGTTCTATAAGTTGTGATAATACATTATTACTTGGTACTGGTTATAATACATGGGGTATGACTAATGGAAGTTTAGCTGGTAAAATAATATCTGATATTATATTAAATAAAGATAATAAATATATAGATTTATTTAATCCTAAAAGAGGAATTAATATAGGTTCTATACTTAGTTTTCCTATTATTATTGGTAGTAATATTTATTCTTTTATTGCAAATAAGATTAATAAGAATAAAAGTTTTTATAGTAATAATGTTAAGTTTGAAAAAAGAAATGGTAAAAATGTTGCTATATATATTGATGAAAATAAAAAAGAACACATAGTTTATAATTTGTGTCCTCATTTAAAATGTAGTTTGATATTTAATCCTATAGAACTTACATGGGATTGTCCTTGTCACGGTTCTAAATTTGATATAGATGGAAATTCGTTAGAAGGTCCTAGTAATTATGATATAAAGTATAAAGATTAATTTGTTTTCTTTAAAGTTTTTCTTAATTTATCATTATATGGTTTATGTAATTCTGATAGAGTTTGTAAACAGTAACCTCTAAAATATTTTGTTTTACCTTCACACCAATCGTTAGTTTCATAGTATCCATCTGCATAATGAAATTCAAAATTTATATCTAATATTTTTTTACAGAAATTAAATATTTCTAATACTTCTTCGCGTTTCATAGAATTTCTATATATTATAAAATATGTTAAATCACCTATTACTAATTGTTCAGGATCATAAAAAGAAAATCCTATATTAGAATTATTTTCTAATCTTAAAAGTATTTTTTTATTGGTTTGTTTTTCAATTAGTTCTAGTACTTTATAATTCAACTTAGCTAGATTTATTAGTTTATATTGAGCTTCTAATCTAGTTTTTTTATCCATTTTTTTAGAATCTTTTATATCAAATGTAAACATGTGATATGGTGCATATTTTTGACATTTTATAAATAAGTCATTATATTCAAAACTTGACATAACACCTCAATACTACTCTTTTTCTAAATTTATACTATCTATTCCACCTAAGTCATATACAGTATAGCCTAAATTAGTAAGTGTATTATAAGCCATATTGCTTCTATTACCACTTTTACAGTAAACGAATATTATCTTTTCTCTATCAATTTTAATATTTTCATCTATTTCATTTAATGCAATATTAATTGCATCAATTATATGTAATTCTTCATATTCTTCTTTTGTTCTAACATCAAGTATTATATATTCTTTATCTAATACTATTTTTTCTATATATGCTTCATTTATAACTTGTTTAATATCATTTTTATCACAACCACATAAAGATATGCATAAAAATATTGCAATTATTATTTTTTTCATAAAACTATCCTTTCATGAATTAATTATAACATAAATTATAATTCTTATTTTATATTTATAAAGTGATTAAATAGAAATTATATCTCATAATATAAAAAGACTTCATTTTTTACGTTTGAAGTCTTTTTTATGGAATATTAATAATATTAAGTCAAATATAATTAAAGTCATTATAATCATTCTTATAAATACTACTTTTGTAGGTAATGTATTAAAACTATACCAACTTAACATATAAAATATTAGTAAAGTTAATAATAAAGAAATTATTAATTCTATTATAATTCTAACTGTCTTTTTCATCTAAATAGCCATTTATAATTCTATATACTTCTTCTCTTCCTTTTTTAGTTATACTAGAGAATAATACTAAATTATCTTTCTCATCTATTTTTAAAGTTTCTTTAATAAGTTTTTCTGTTTTTTCTTTTAAACTTGATTTAACTTTATCATATTTTGTAGCGATTATTGTAACTGGAATATTATAATATTTTAAATAATTATACATCAATAAATCATTCTCACTTGGTTTATGTCTAAAATCTATTAGCATAAATACCATTTTTAAACTTTCTCTATTTGCAATATATTCTTCTATCATTAATCCAAATTTCTTTTGTTGACTTTTTGATACTTCTGCATAACCATATCCTGGAACGTCTACTAAATAGAAATTATTATTACATAAATAGAAATTTAATGTTTGAGTCTTACCAGGTTTACTACTAGTTCTAGCAAAGTTTTTTCTAGATAATATTGTATTAATAAAACTACTTTTACCTACATTACTTTTACCTACTAATAAAAATTCTGGATAATTTGTTTCAGGATATTGACTAGTTCTTACTGCTATATTAGTAAGTTCTGATGTTTCTATTTTCATTTTTTCTTCACCTATTAATAATTATATAAAAAAATGTAAAATAATGCAAATAATGAACAAAATTATAGAATTTAAGTCCTTTATATTATATAATTATTAAAGGTGATGTTAGTTGTTATATCCTGGAAATATAAAGAAAGATTATAAAAGAAATATACCTCATAAAAATAGAGGTATGAAGTTAGAAAATTTGATTAATTTAAGTAATGAATATTATTTAGAGAATGATATAGCAGTTATATATAAGAAACCTACACCTATATTAGTATGTCAAGTTGATTATAAAAAAAACTTAATTAAAGAAGGATATTATAAAGTACCTTCTACATTAGATTATAATGGTATATATAGAGGAAAATATATTGATTTTGATGCTAAAGAAACATTATCTAAGACATCATTTCCTTTATCTAATTTGCATGATCATCAACTTTTACATATGAAGAGAGTTATAAAACATGGTGGTATAAGTTTTTTGATTATTAAGATGAACAGCTTATATTATTTATTAGATGGTAAATTAATTATTGATTTTATAGAAAATAATGATAGAAAAAGTATACCATATGAATATATAGAAAATAATGGAATTGTTATAAAAGAAAATATTAGACCTGCTTTGGATTATATAAAAGTTATAGATAGTTACTATTTTAAGGAGGAAAATTTATGAAAAAAAATACTTATAAAAAACCTAAAAAAGATAAAGTACAAAAAGAAATAGAAAGAATAGAAAAAAGTAAACTAGAACTTACAAATGTATATAAATATGAAGATTCTAAAAGAACAAAAGCAAAATTAAAAAATAATGCACGTATTGCAAAATATGAGGCTGATCAATTAAAATTAAAATATAAAAAAGGTGGTTTTTTTCAAAAGTTATTAATCATATTTATGATATTTTTAATTATATGTTTAACTATTGGAATAACATTTACTTTATATGTAATAATTAATTCTCCAAAATTTGATACATCAAACCTTTATAGTAAGGAAGCAAGTGTATTATTAGATATAAATGGGAATGAATTTGCTAGACTTGGTACTCAAAATAGAGAACTAGTTACTTATGAAGAGTTACCTCAAGTATTAGTAGATGCTATAGTTGCTACAGAGGATTCAAGATATTTTCAACATAATGGTGTTGATTTAGCCAGATTTTCTAAAGCTGTTGTAGGTCAGTTATTAGGACATAGTGATGCTGGTGGTGGTTCAACATTAACAATGCAAGTTGTAAAAAATACATATACTAGTACTGCTGCTTCTGGTATAAAAGGTATTATAAGAAAATTCACAGATATTTATATGTCAGTATTTAAAGTTGAAAAAACTTATACAAAAGAACAAATTATTGAATTCTACGTAAATATTCCTTACTTAGGAAGTGGCGCTTACGGTGTTGAACAAGCTAGTCAAATATATTTTAATAAAAGTGTTGATGAACTGTCGTTAGTTGAAGCTGCGACTATTGCTGGTTTGTTCCAAGCACCTGATGCTTATGACCCTTATTATAGTCCCAAAAAGGCTGAATCAAGAAGAAATACAGTTTTAAATCTTATGTGTAGACATGGTTATATAACTGAAGAAGCAAGAGATATTGCAAAGAGCATTCCATTAGAATCCACACTAAACTCTACTTCTAGAAGTGTTAATAAATATCAAGGATTTGTAGATACTGTAGTTAGCGAAGTTATAAAACGAACTGGAAATGATCCAGCTACAACTTCAATGACAATTTATACTACATTAAATCCTGAAAAACAAGATGTAATCGAAGATTTATATGCTGGTAATGGTTATAAATGGAAGAATGATGTTGTTCAAGCTGGAATAGCTGTAGTTGATGTAGAAGATGGTTCTATTACTGCTGTTGGCGCTGGTAGAAACAAGAAAACTCAAAGAAGTTATAATTATGCAACTATGATTGATAGACATCCAGGTAGTACGGCAAAACCAATATTTGATTACGGTCCTGCTATAGAATACTTAAATTGGTCTACTGGAGAAACACTTATAGATGATACTTATACTTATTCAGGTGGTGGAAGTATTAAAAACTGGGATAATGGCTATGACGGTGTTATGACTGCCAAAGTTGCCCTAGCGGAAAGTAGAAATATTCCAGCATTATACGCATTCCAACAATTATCGCAAGATCAAATAAATGAATTTGTTACTAATTTAGGTATAATACCTGAATATGAAAATGGATATATTCATGAATCTCATAGTATTGGAGGATTTAACGGAGTTAATCCATTACAAATGGCTGCTGCTTATGCTACTTTTGCAAGAGGTGGCACTTATATTGAACCATATAGTTTTACTAAGATTGAATATTCAAATTCTGGTGAAACATATACTGTAAAACCTAAAAAGAAAAAAGCAATGAGTGAATCAACGGCTTATATGATAAATATGATGTTAAAATATGCTGTTACTAGCGGAAGTGTTACAACTGGAACTAAAAGTGGTACAGATGTTGCAAGTAAAACAGGTACTTCAACAGTAGATTCAAGCGTTAAAAAAGCTAATAAAATAAAAGGAAGTATCGTTGGAGATTCATGGCAAATAACATATTCTCCTGACTATGTAATATCTTTATGGTACGGTTATAAAAATTATGTTGATGATGGCTATTACTTATCTCAAAATGAAGGTTCAAGTCAAAGAAAAGCAATAAGTAAATATTTAGGTTCTAAAATACTTGAGTCTGGTTCTAAATGGAAAAAGCCTACTAGTGTAGTTACAGCAGAAATTGAAATAGGAACATCTCCATTACAACTAGCAAGCGATGCTACACCAGAAGATTTAAGAAGTGTCGAATATTTTAAAAAAGGTACTGCTCCAAAAGCAATTTCTAATAGATTTGCAAAATTAGATGACCCTATTAATTTAAATTACACATCGACACCAAATACTGTAACATTAACTTGGACTGGAATAAATACTCCACAAACACTTGATACTAATTACTTAACAGAGTATTTCTCAAACAATATTTATAAAAGATGGCAAGAGAAATACTTAAATAAACGAATTGAATATAATAATACTACATTAGGTACTGTTGCATATGCAATATATATGAACGGTTCTTATTTAGGTAATACTACTTCTACAAATTATACATATAATGGTAAAATAGATTCTACTACTGAATTTAAAGTACAAACAATCTATACAAATTATGCATTATGCAATAGTGATGGTATAACAATTACAGTAGAGCCTGTAATAGAAATTCCTATAGAATTTAATGTAAGTATTAATTCCGGGAATGCCTCTTTAACTAAGGATGAAATTGATAACATGTTTAATTCTAATACATTATATAAAGCTATATTAAATGATGGAACAGATATTACAAGTAATACAACTTCTAAAAAAGAATGTACAGAAACTGAATGTACTATATATGTTACTTATGAAGGGGTAACAAAAACTAACAAAGTTAATATTATACAATAAAAAATGACAGAAATCTTGATGTGAACCCTGTTCGGTAGACATCATAAAAAAGACATTCTTAAAAACCCTGATTCAGTTCATTGAATTGGGGTTTTATATTTTAATACATATGATAGTCTTTCATAATTGTAATAATCAATATATTCTTTTATTAGTTTTATTCCATCAGAGGGTTATCATTTGGTGTTCCTTTTCAACTCAGTGACGTTTCTTCTAGAAACTTATAAACTGCACCTCAAACTGTGTGAAGAATAATCAAATTTTTGCTTTTATTAAATATATACCATATGTGGATGATTTTTAGATTTTTCCTAGTGGGGATAACATATTATTTTTTCTTTTCATTCTAACACGCCTTAATTTTATAATAACAAAAATGTAGACAATGTCTTTTTTACATGTCTACATTTAATGTATCACTTCATAACCCGCCTTTATTATCATTTCTAATTTATCTAATTTATTAAAAAACTTAACAACAATTATATATTTTCTTTAGCTATTACAGCAAATAAATTAAAGATCAAATTATCATCCTCTACTTCATAAAATTCATTTTCTTCTACAAAAACAAATTTTAAATCAGTTTCAACATCTTGATTAGTTAAATAATAATAGACTTTACCCTCATACTTTAATACATAAGCAACTATATATTCATTATTATCAATTGTTAATTTATCATATATTTTTAATTGCATAAACATACCATCCTTTTTATTTATATTAATCATTTCTAAAACAACAATTAATTTAATTTTGGTGTTTCATTACCATTATCTTCTAAAGTTTCACTTTTGTTTTTTAAATTTCTTACAAACAACTCATATGCACTCTCTAAATCCATACCAAATTTTTCTTGTGCCGCAACATTTAATTGCTTATTTATCTCTTCTAACTGTTTTTTTGCAGATTTATAATCTTTTAGCTTTGTAGATTTAATATTTATTATACTAGAGATAGTAGCTGGTAAAAACAATGACATTCCCATACCAGCTAAACTAACACTAACAGCCATTAATACACGTTCCATACCAGACATTCCATAAAAAACTAAACCATGACTAATATCATTAGCAACTGCCGATGATAAAAAATTTTTGAAATATACCCAACACCCAACTGAAATTGCTAAGTTTATCGCTGCTAATACTGGCATAGTTAAAAACCTATGTTTAGTTTCCTCAGAAATATCAAGGTCTAAATGTTGTATGCTTTGAACAACAATATGTTTGGCAGAAATAATTTGATCTTTAGTCAACTCATCCGGTACTATTTTTACTGCTTCTTCATAAGAACTTTGTCTCTCAGGTTTTTTTATAATATCATGCTGATATATCATAGTTGAAAAATTTAATTCATCATTTGTATCCGTATCATTATTTATATTATTATTATTTTCTATTTCCATAAATATCACCTAAAATGATTATATAATAACAACTTACAATTGTCAACGATATATTTACACATGTTAAACCGCCGCAAATTTTTATTTAGAATTCAGTTTTATACTTTAAATCTAAATAAGTCTGAACCTTTCATTTTTTATAACTTTTTATTTTTATTTACTAAGTCTTTTATTTTTCTAAAATAGTGATTTATTCCCGATTTAGTAATAGGATTTTCTGTTTCTAAAGATATAATATTTGCAAGTTCACTCATAGTTGTTTCAGGATATTTTTCTCTATAATTTATTACTATTTTAATTTTATCATCTAATAAATCTAATAAATCATTATCCTTTAAATATTTTATATTTTCTAATTGTTCTTTACACGTTTTCATACTTTTTTCTATATTCGCTTGTTCACAATTATTTAATCTATTAACCATATTTTTATGATCTCTATATATTCTTATATCTTCATAATAAAATAAAGAATTAGTAGCCCCCATTAATTTAATAAAATCACTTATTTCTTCACTTACTTTAATATATACCATATATCCTTTATCACGTCTTATAACCTTACTTTTAAATCGTAAATTTAATAAAAGATTGTTAATCAACTCTGCTGCGTCTTTATCTTCAATCAAATATTCTAAATGATATTTGCTTTTACTAGGATCATTTATTGAACCGCAACTTAAAAATACTCCCTTTAAAAATGACGCCATTTCTTCAAAACTACTATTTATTATATTATTAGTTAAATTATTTATTTCTTCTTTTATAATATCTGCTTTTTCAGTAAATGATAATATAAAAATCTTTTTTAATTTAAATCTTTTTTGTGTTCTAATAGTTAGGTTAATATTAATATTATAATTTATCTTAAGTAATTTAAATATATATCTAGCAACACTAGCATTTTCTATAAGTAAACTAATTTTATTTTCTTCTATAATTCCTGTATATTTTAAATAAGATAATAACTCTATTCTATTTTCTAATGAATTATTTGTTTCCTTCGTTATTTCATCTTTAATTCTTGTTGTAAAAGTCATATGTCATCACCTATTAGATTATAACAAAAAAAAGACCTATAGTCTAATTATATTCATCAAACTTTTTAAATTGGTCTTCGTTATATAAATTTGTCTCACTTAATTCTTTAATTAATTTCTTTTGTGTTTTATCTAGTTTAGTTGGAACAATTACGTTATATATTATGTAAGTATCTCCTTTTCTACCTAGTTTTTCATCATCTATTCCTTTACCACGTAGTTTTAATTTATCTCCATTTTGTGTTCCAGGTTCAATTTCTATTTTTACTTTACCATCAACTGTTTTAATTTCTTTTTTACCACCTAATATAGCTTCTGTTATTGTAATAGGTACTTTGATATAAATATCACTTTTATCTCTTTGATATATTGGATGTTCTTTTACAGTAAATTCTATATAAATATCTCCATTAGGTCCACCGTTTGTTCCAGTTGATGCTTTACCGCTCATTCTTAATTGATCACCGTTATCAACTCCACGAGGTACGCGCACTTTTAAATTCTTTTTCTTTTGAGTTATTCCTTTACCACGGCATGTGTTACATGTTGTTTCAAATGTTTCTCCGCTTCCACCGCAACTTGAACAAGTAGTTTCAGTTTGAAACATACCTAAAATAGTTCTTTGTTCTTGAATAACTCTTCCCCTACCATTACATGTAGAGCATTTTTTAGGATTATGACCTCCATGACCGTTACAATCACTACATTTATCTTTTATATTTATACTAAACTCTTTTTCTGTGCCATAGATAGCTTCATCAAAAGATAAGTTAATATGAACTAAAGCGTCATCACCTTTTGTAGGACGATTAGAATTACGTCTTCTACTTCCACCACCCATGAATTGTTCAAATATATCACCTAAGTCAAAATCTTCAAATCCAAATCCAGAGAAACCTCCACCGAATCCACCAAAACCTCCGGCACCAGCAGTTCCATCAAATGCAGCAGATCCAAATTGGTCATATTGACGACGTTTATTAGCATCGGATAATACTGAATATGCTTCTCCTATTTCTTTAAATTTCTCCCCTGCTCCTTCTTCTTTGTTTACATCTGGATGGTACTTTTTGGCAAGTTTACGAAACGCTCTTTTTATTTCTTCATCACTTGCATTTTTATCTACTCCTAATGTTTTATAGTAATCTTTTGACATTCTTACACCTCTTTATCAAAATAAATTTCTTCAAATTTATTAATTAATTCTTCAAAATATTTAATTGCATTATTATATACTTCTTCGTCTTCAATATCTACTCCCAAAATAAGGAAAGTTTCTCTTGGATATCTATCACTACCAGTTTTTAGGAACTTTAGATAATTTTCTAACATTTCTTTATCATTAGATAATATACGAGATGCAACATTAGTAGCTACACTAATACTTATTGCATAACTATATAAGTAAAAGTACATATAATAATGACTTCTATTAACCCAATCATTTTTAGCATATTTGTCTAAATTTACTTCTCTTCCGTAATATTTTTTTAATGATTTTTTTGATAAGTTGTCTAAATAATCTTTTGTTAGTGTGTTACCACTTTTAACATATTCATACATATCTTGTTCCATTTTTGCTTCTCTTACGGCACCAAATAAATTAGATACTATAACTCTTATAATATTTTCTAATCCTGCTAATTTTTCTTCTTTTTCTAAAGAGTTATTTAATAAATAATTAGATAACAAGCATTCATTTGTTAAAGAAGCAACTTCTGCAACTATGTTAGATGTATTTCTATATTGCAAAGGATTGTTTTCAAATATATATTGGTAATGTACGTTATGTCCACCTTCATGGGCAATGGTTGATACAGAATCCAAGTCATTATTAAAGCTCATTAATATTCTAGAATCTTTATCTAAAGTACTAAATGAATATGCTCCGCTTTCTTTTCCTTTATAAGTACAATAGTCAATGTATTTATTATCAAATATTTTTTTAAAATGATTGATATAATCTTGCCCTAGAGGTTCTATAACTTTTAGCAATAAATCTTGCGCTTCTTCAATGTTATAATCTTTATTAGATTTAGTCAACTCTAAATTCATATCATATTTGTGAAGTTTATCTATTCCTAATACTCTTTTTCTTAAATTGTAATATTTTTGTAAAATATTTAAATTCTTTTCTGTTGCATGAACTAAACTTTTAAATACTTTATTATTTAAATTAAGAGTAAATAGTTTTTTATCCCATGCAGAATCAAAGTTTCTTATTTTAGCAATAGAATTATTCATATTTACATAAGAATTTAAAAGCATTGCATTAATAGTTGAATATTCATCTATTTTTTTATTAAAAGAATTATATACTTTTTTTCTAATACTTTCGTTAGCATTTTTAGTTAATTTTCTAAAGTTATTTGTTGCTATTGTTTCAACAGTGCCATCTTCCAATTTTATTTTACCGTAATTATGTTCATTATTTAAGATAGTTGATGAGATATCACTAAAATTATTCATAGAATTAATTAATTCTGAAACTATTTTTTCTTCATTTTCCGTTAACACATGATCTTTTTCTCTAAATATATCATCTAAGTAAATTCTATAACTCTCTAATCTTTTATCTTCTTTAAATAAATTTTCATATTCATCGCGTTCTAATTTTAATAATTCAGGTACAAAGAAAGCATTGTTTTTATCTAATTCATTCATTAAAACTAAAGTTTTATTTTTTCTTGTAACACTTTCTGATACACCTAGTTCTTGATCATGTATTAAATATGAGTATACATAAAGATTTTCCCATAGTCTCATACAATCTAAACTAACATTTAAATATTCATATAATTTTTTAGCATCTTTAGTGCATCCTTTATATTCTTCTAGTTTTTTTACTAGATTGGTTGTATCTTTTAAATTTTTATTAAAATCATCTTCAGATTTGAAAAAATCTGTTAAATCCCATTTATATTTATCAGGAACTTCTTTTCTTGATTTATATTCCATTTTTCCTCCAATAACTTAAAGTAAGAGATTAGAAATATCTAATCTCTTCTAATTATTTATTAACAAATTCTGCTTCTGCAGTGTCATCTTCAGATGTTTCAGCATTTCCAGCATTATTAGCTTGAGCTGCTTCGTTATAAACTCTAGTTGCATATTCCATAGCTTTTTCATTTAATTTTGTTGTTTTTTCTTTGATGTCTTCTACGTCAGTTCCTTTTAAAGATTCTTTTAAGTCTTCAATTAATTTTTCAGTGTCTTTCTTTTCGTCTTCTGTTAACTTTTCACCTAAATCTTTAATTGATTTTTCTGTAGCAAAAATTGTTTGTTCTGCTTCATTTCTTGCATCTGCTTCAGCTTTTTTCTTTTCATCAGCTTCTTTATTAGCTTCTGCATCTTTCATCATTTTATCAATTTCTTCATCTGTTAAGTTAGTATTTGATGTAATAGTTATATGTTGTTCTTTATTTGTTCCTAAATCTTTTGCTGTAACATTAACAATACCATTAGCATCTATGTCAAATTTAACTTCTATTTGAGGAACTCCTCTTGGAGCAGCAGGAATATCAGTCAATTGGAATCTTCCTAATGTTTTATTATCTGCAGCCATTGGTCTTTCACCTTGTAATACATGAATGTCAACAGCAGGTTGATTATCTACTGCAGTTGAGAATACTTGTGATTTGCTTGCAGGAATAGTTGTATTTCTTGGAATTAATGTAGTCATAACATTACCTAATGTTTCAATTCCTAATGATAATGGAGTTACATCTAATAATACTAAGTCATCTACTTCTCCAGTTAATACTCCACCTTGAATTGCAGCACCCATTGCAACTACTTCATCAGGGTTAACACTCTTATTTGGTTCTTTTCCTATTTCTTCTTTAATTAAATTTTGAATATATGGAATACGGCTTGAACCACCAACTAATACTACTTGATCAATATCTCCCTTAGATAGATTAGCATCTTTCATAGCTTTTCTAACTGATTCTAATGTAGAATCGAATAAATCTCTACATAAGTCTTCGAATTTGGCACGAGTAATATTCATATCTAAATGTACTGGACCATCTTCATTTTGAGTTAAGAATGGAATATTTATATTTGTTGTAGTCATACTACTTAAGTCAATCTTAGTTTTTTCTGCTGCTTCTTTAATACGTTGCATCGCAGTTTTATCTTTAGATAAATCTATACCAGTTTCTTTTTTGAATTCTGAAACCATATAATCTATTAATTTTTGATCGAAATCATCTCCACCTAATCTATTATTTCCACTTGTTGATTTAACTTCAAATACTCCATCACCTAATTCAAGTATTGAAACGTCAAATGTTCCTCCACCTAAGTCGTATACTAAAATAGTTTGTAATTTATCTTGTTTATCTAAACCATAAGCTAAAGCTGCTGCTGTTGGTTCATTAACTATTCTTTCTACTTCTAAACCAGCAATTTTACCAGCATTTTTAGTTGCTTGTCTTTCTGCATCGTTAAAGTATGCAGGAACTGTAATAACTGCTTTAGTAACTGTTTCTCCTAAATAGCTTTCAGCATCTTTCTTTAATTTCATTAATATTTTTGCGCTTATTTCTTCTGGTGTATATTTTTTATCATCTATTTCTACTTTTTCACTTGTTCCCATTTTTCTTTTGATTGAAGAAATTGTTTTTTTAGGATTTGTTACTGCTTGACGTTTTGCAGTAACTCCTACTATTTCTTCACCATTTTTAAATGCAACTACACTTGGAGTTGTTCTTGCTCCTTCTGCATTTGTAATAACTTTTGGTTCTCCACCTTCTAGTACAGCTACACATGAGTTAGTTGTACCTAAATCTATACCTATAATTTTTGCCATTTTTATCTCTCCTTTTTCTTTACTTTTGGCTTATATTCTATATTTAATACTTTTGCAAGTTCTATATTTGCAAGCTCTTTTTGTTCGTCATTCAACTCATTATATCGAATTTCAAACTCATTATAATATTTATCACGGTCTTCTTGATTGTTTGCTAACATAGAAAAATATGCTTTAATTAAACAATCATTTACTTTTTCATCTAAAATTAAATCTTTATAATCTGAATAACTTGGTAGCCCAAAACCCATCAATAAAGACATAATTTTATTTTTATCATTCATTTACTTTCACCATAGCAGGTCTAATTACTTTATCTTTATATTGGTAACCCTTTTGTAATACTTCTAATATTACCCCACTAGGTTTATTATCATCATGTTCCATTAATACTGCTTGATGAACTGTAGGATCAAATTCAACACCTTCAGAAACTATTTCTTTAACTTCATTTCTATTTAGTACATCTATCATTTGAGTATATATCATTTTAAATCCACTTAAGAATTTAGAAACTTCGTCTGATAAATCATTATCATCTAATTTTATAGCTCTTTCAAAATTATCTACAACTGGTAATAGAGCTTTTATAACATCTTCACTAGCAAATTTTAACATATAAGCTGTTTCTTCTTCTTTTCTTCTTTTAAAGTTCATCATTTCTGCATTAGCTCTTAAAGCTTTTTCATTACTAGCATTAAGTGCTAATTTTAAAGCTTCTATCTCAGTTTCTAATTCCTTTAATTTTTTATTATCTTTGCATTCTTTTTTTTCTGATTTTTTATTTACTTTTTCTTCTTTAGATTGTTCTTTTAATTCTTCTATTTTTTCTTCAACTTTTTCGTTCATATTTATTACCTTTCTATGTAGTTCTTTAAGAAGTTTAATAAAGTAACGACTTTATCATATTCCATTCTTTTAGGTCCTATTATTGCTAGTGTTCCTACTTCACCATTAACATTATAACTAGTTTTAATAACTGTAGTATCAGGATCAAAATTATTTTCGTTACCTATATATACTTTGATCTCTTTATCATCAGTTTCAATATTTTTAACTAATTCAATATTTTCTAGTTTACTAATAATTTCTTTAATTTTTTCTGGTTCATTATATTCTGGTTGTTTTAAAATATTAGTTTTACCTCCAAAGAATATATCGTCTTCATTTTTCTCTTTAAAATCTGAAAACGCATCATAAAAGAAACTACATAATTCTTCATACTTAGCCATAGTTTTAGCTATTTCCGGCTTAATTTCAAACTCTAATTTTTCTAAAACTTCATTTAGTGGTGTACCTACAAGAGATTTATTTACTATTTCACAAGTTTTTACTATTTCTTTTATACTTATATCATCTGGTATAATAACTTGTTTATTTTCTACATGACCAGTATTAGTTACTAATACTGCTACTACTCTTTTATTATCAATAGGAATAATACTAATTTGTTTTAATATATTATTATTACTATTTTTACCTAATACTATGCTTGTATAATTAGTTATATCGCTTATTATTTCCATACATTTATTTATTGCATCAGTTAAAACTAATTCTTTATTATTAAGTATAGTTTGTAACTTCATAAAATCTTCCCCAGTTATTTCTTTAGGTTTCATCAGATTTTCTACATAATAGTTATAGCCTTTTTCACTAGGAACTCTTCCACTACTAGTATGTGTTTTTTCTAAATATCCTAATTCTTCTAAATAACTCATATCATTTCTTATTGTTGCTGATGAACAATTAAACATTTCACATAGAGATTTAGAACCAACTGGTTTAACGTTCTTTATGTATGATTCTACAATAGCTTTTAACAATTTGTTTTGCCTATCTCCCACATGATCACCATCCTTAGCACACTTTTTCTCTTAGTGCTAATTCCATTATAATATTATGCTTAGCACTTGTCAATATATGAGTGCTAATTTTGTCATTTTTTTGTAAAATTAAAAGATTCAAATTTATTGAACCTTTTAGTCTTTTTTATATTTTAATACTTCTTCTTTATCACTTAAGTGTATTTTTTCATGTCCTATAATTTGATAATCTTCATGTCCTTTTCCTAGGATAAGTAAAGTATCATTTTTACCTATCATATCTAAACCTTTTTTTATTGCTAATGCTCTATCATATATTATTTCATAATTATTTGTTTTGATTCCACTTAGTATATCTTTAATTATATTTGTTTCATCTTCACATCTAGGATTATCATTAGTTAGTATTACGTAGTCTGATAACTCAGTTGCTAAATTACCCATTATTGGTCTTTTTTTAGGATCTCTATTTCCGCCACAACCAAATATAGTAATTATTTTACCTTGTTTATTTTCAAGTGTACTTAGTATTATTTTTTCTAATGCATCTGGTGTATGAGCATAATCTATAATGGCTTTGCCATCATTTACACTTATTATTTCATTTCTACCACTAGGTGCATATACTTTATTTGTTATTTTTAATATTTCTTCTATATCAACACCTAGATTATTTACAAATGCTAGAGCAGTTATATAGTTATATATATTAAATTTGTTTAGTAAATTTGTTTCTACTTCATATTTTTGATTATTTATTTCAAATGAAATATTAGTAGTTAAGTTAGTGAAACTATAATCTATAATATGATAATCAGACTTATTAAATCCTAGTGTTTTAAAATTTTTATATTTAAATTCTAATCCGTATGGATCATCTATATTAGATATCATAATTCCATCATCTTTTATATAATTTAAAATTAATTTTTTAGCATCAAGGTAATTTTCCATAGTTTTATGATAATCTAAATGATCTATAGTTAAATTAGTAAATCCTGCTATATCAAATTTTATACCTGATATTCTATTTAATGATAAGGAATGACTACTAACTTCCATTACTATAACATTAACGTTATTTTCAATTGATTCTAATATAAGATTGTAAAGTGTTAATATTTCTGGAGTTGTATTTGGTAATTCTCTTATAAATTCTCCATTTATATAAAATCCTATAGTTCCTATATATGAATTATTTATATTTAATTCTGTTAACATTTTGCTAGTTAGATATGCTGTAGTAGTTTTTCCGTTTGTACCAGTTATTCCTATAAATTTTATATCATTAAATTTAGTACTATAATTCTCTATTAAATATTTTCTTAAATATTCTTCTGTATTATCTGTTATAACTGTTTCTACATCGTACTCTCCATATTCAGCAATTATTTTTGTTGCTCCATTTTTTATTGCATCATTTATAAAGTCATGTCCATCTACTGTATACCCTTTTATTGCAACAAAAGTATCTCCAGGTAAAACTTTTCTTGAATCAGTTTTTATATTTATCATAAATACTCCTAATCAAATATATTTTTCTAATATTTTTAATATTCCAGTATAAGGTAAAGTAACACAAGTCTTTCTATTTTGTTGTTTATAAATTTCATTAAATACTATACCTTCACCTAATAACTTTTCATCATATTCTTTTTCTTCTACCATATTCATAAAATTTATAACGTATTTATATGCATCTAGAACATTTTTTCCTATTATATTTTTTAACATTATAGATGTACTTGATGTAGATATAGCACATGCTTCACCATTAAATCTAATATCTTTAATTATGTTATCTTTTATATCTATATATAAATCTATATCATCGATACAAGATTCATTATTAGAATTAATTTTTTCATAGCCTAAATTTATATTTCCATCTTTATTAAATGGATTATTAAAATTATCTAATATTATTTCTCTTTTTATTTCATTATCCATTACATTATCATTTCTTTCATTATTTTTTCTTTATCACTTATTAATTCAACAAATTTATCTATTTCTTCAAATGTATTATAAAAATATAGGCTTACTCTTATTGAATTTTTAACTCCTGTTTCTGACTTTAATATTTTAGCACAATGATTTCCCGCTCTAACACATATATTATATTTATTTAAATAAAATGCAACATCTTGACTAAATATACCATCTATATTAAATGATACTATTCCAGAATCACTTTCTATATTAATTATATCTATGAAAGGTATTTTTATTAATTTATCAATTAAATAACTTTTTAATTTATTTTCATAGATTTCAATATTATCCATTCCAATATTATTTAAATAATCTATTGCAGCCCCTAAACCAATAGCTCCTGCTATATTTGGTGTACCTGCTTCTAATCTATTTGGCAATTCTTTTAAATATATTTCATTTTCGTTATCAAAAGATTCATTCATTCCTCCACCTAAATTAATTGGTGTAAGTTTATCTAAAAACTCTTTTTTTCCATAAAGAACACCTATGCCTGTTGGTCCACACATTTTATGTCCAGAAAATGCTAAGAAATCAATATCACTTTTTTTAACATCTACTTTTTTATGAGGTACTAATTGCGCTCCGTCTACAATCACAAATATATTTTTTGAATGTGCATACTTACATATTTCATCAATAGGTCTTAAATCTCCTACCACGTTAGTTATACCTGCTATACTTATTAATTTTGTTTTATCTGTTATAGCTTTTTTTACATTATCCATAGTAATATGTAAAGAATCGTCTAGTTCTATATAATTAATTATACAATTATTAGTATTCGCTAATCTAAACCATGGAAGAATATTACTTGCATGTTCACTTTTAGTTAAAAGTATTTCATCACCAGGTTCTAATAAATTTTTAAAAAAACCTTCTGCTACAATATTTATAGAATCTGTTGTACCACTAGTAAATACTACTTCATCAAATTCAGCATTTATGAATTCTGCAACTTTCTTACGAGAACTTAGATAAGCAACATCTACTTTATAACTTATAGTATAATCTCCTCTATGTGCATTAGCAGAATAATTAAAGTAGTAATCATTCATTGCATTTATGACACTTTTAGGTTTAAATGTTGTTGCTCCATTATCAAAATAAATAATATTTTTTTCTAACATTGGAAAATCTTCTCTATAATTAAACATATTTCACCTCCACATCTTATTTATTTAAAAATCCATCTATAATTAACTTTTTAGCATTATCATTATCTATACCTTTACTATTTAAATAAAATAAATAATCTTCATTTATATTCGTTATACTTACAGCATGATCCGCTATAACATTTTTGGTATTTATAAACATATTAGGTAAAACAACTGATTTACCTTCGTTTATATTTAATAAATTTACTTTTTCTAATAATTCATTATCTTTAGTATTATCATTAACTTTACCATTTAAAGTTATATTACTTTTTCCCATATCACTTATACCGTTTATATATATTTTATTTTTAGAATTATTACCTTTTAATTCTATATTGATATCTAAATTATATATATTATTATTAATAAAATTATGATTATATATAAATTCTGAGTTATTATTTTGTTTTATATTTATTTTTAAATTATTAGTAGTACTATTTTTACATTTATGAATTATTCTAAATTTTATATTATCTTTAATTTCTATATTAATTTCATTTATATCATTTCTATTTATTTCACATATAGAATCTTCAACTATTACTAAGTTAATAATACTTTCCTTATCTAATAATATTTTATTCATAATCTATACTCTCACTTACTTTATTTGTCCTATTAAATCCGTTATTTTCTATATCAAAAGCTAAAGTATGATCTTTTGATTCTATTATTTTACCATCATTTAATATATGTACGTAATTTGGTACTAATTTTTTAAGTATATTTGTATGGTGTGTAATAATTAGAAATGAAGCATTATGTGTTTCATAATATTCTTTTAAAGATTCACTTATTATATTTAAATTATCTATATCTACACCAGAATCTATTTCGTCAAGAATTATTAAATCTGGTTCTAGTACCCATAAGTGTAATAATTCATTTTTCTTTCTTTCTCCACCTGACATATTTTCATTTATACCACGATGTATAAAATCTTTATCTAGTTTTATTTTTTCTAAAATATTATTTACTATTTTATAAAATTCTAAAACACTATAATGTTTATTATTTTTTTGTTCTAATGCTACTCTTAACATTTCTGAGTTTTTAACACCAGGTATTTCTATAGGATTTTGATTTACTAAATAAAGTCCCATTCTAGCACGTGATACTGTATCTTGTTTTAATAAATCAATACCTTTATAGAAAATAGAACCTTCTACAATTTTATAGGTAGGATCTCCCATCAAAACTTTACATATAGTACTTTTTCCACTTCCATTTAATCCCATTAAAGTATGTATTTCATGTTCTTTTATAGTTAAACTAAAATCTTTTAATATTATTTTATCTGAAACAGAAACAGTTAAATTATTAATTTCTAACATAACGAATCACCTAATAAGTATTTTACCACAAAATACTTATAAAATAAAAAAATATATTATAAAATAATAAAGATATTAAAAAAAAAGTTATAATTATTAATTAAGTATCAAAAAAGAGTGTTAACACAAATTATAGTGCTAACACTTGTTTTTTATTTCTTTAAAAATGGAAATATCTTTCTTTTTAATTCTAATCTTTTTTGTTTCTTTTCTTCTCTTCTTTGAATTTCTTCTTCTATTTTTTGTTTTTCTAACAATCTTGCTTCTTCTATTCTTTTTTCTTCTGCTAACTGATTTTGTCTTATTTCATATAATAAAGATTGACTCCATTCAGGACAGTTATCTATTTTAACAAATATTCTTTTAAAAATATCATATTCCTTATCGTTTAATGCTTCATTTACGATACTTGAATTGCATTCTAAGGAATATTTATCAGCATAACTTGGCGAAAACAATCTAAAATCATGCGAATAAGAATTATTTCTGGATGGAACAAAAATACTAGCACCAAAATGACTAATATCAACACAAAAATTTGAATTAACTGATTTTGTATCATATTTTGCATTATATTCATTTCTATAGTCATTAAAATTCATAAATTCATCATATAAATTTGATAAATCCGAACTTAATGCTGCAAAAACTTCTTTATCATAACAACATTCTGATTTAGCAATATATAAATCTCCATTCTCTTTTGCAAAACTAATATCTTCATAATCCCCAAAATCCCATCTTTTAAATCCAACTTTTAAAAGTCTTTTTTTATAATCAAAATCATATATAACAATACTGCTACTATCTCCAAAATTAGCCCTTAAAATACTTTTAAATTGAGTCCTATATCTTTCTTGCATCATTTCGTAGTTATTGCGTAATTTTTTTAACAATTGAGCAACATCATATAATGAAATACAATCACTATTTTTATTAGGTTCACAAACCAATATATTTTTTACTTCCTCAAGAATCTCAGAACTTTTAGTGATTGGTTTATATTTTTTATATTGACTCTCCTCGTATGCTTTTGTTGATATATCTTGATTTGTATAAAAGTAAACTTTTTTATCATTCTTTGAATATTGAATAGTATTAAAAATTACATTTGGATTAGATTCAAAAACTGTTTTTAAACAATTCTCTAATGAATACTCACTTACATTTGAAATTGTTGAAACTTTAAGATTATTTCCTATATCTTTTACTGGTAAAACAGTATCGCTATATACAATTGTCTTATTTACCACAGTAGTATGAGTTGTATGTGGTACAAATGGTACTATCGGTACGTACATAATATTCCTCCTAACAAAATTTAAGTAAAGTTATTATAACACATTTTTCAATAACTGTTAATAAAAATATAAGAAAAGTAGCCAAAAATCTAAAATAATTATTGGGAAAATACTATACTTTTTATTTTTCTTTATAAAGTATTTTTCCTCATAAAAAAAGAATTAGTATTTAATTCTTTCATTTATGTAATTTACTAATTCTTCTACTTTAACTTTTTCTTGTTCCATAGTATCTCTATCTCTTACAGTAACTATTCCACTTTCTAATGTTTCATCATCTATAGTTATTGCAAATGGTGTACCAATAGCATCGCATCTTCTATAACGTTTACCAATGCTTGCAGTTTCATCATAAGATGTATTAAATTCTTTAGATAAATTTCTATATATTTCTAATGCTTTTTCACTATGTATTTTTTTTATTAATGGTAAAACTGTAGCTTTTATTGGTGCTAAGTATGGATGTATTTTTAATACTTCTCTTTCATCATTTTCAATTATTTCTTTTTTATAAGCATCACATAATACTGCTAAGAATAATCTATCTAATCCTACACTTGGTTCTACAACATAAGGAATATATTTTTCATTAGTTTCAGGATCAAGGTATCTTAAATCTTGTTTAGAATGTTCCATATGCACACTTAAATCATAATCTGTTCTATCAGCTATTCCCCATAGTTCTCCCCATCCAATTGGATATAAATATTCTATATCAGTTGTAGCCTTACTATAAAATGATAACTCTTCTTTTTTATGATCTCTAAATCTTAAATTTTTTTCTTCTATTCCTAAACTTTTTAGGAATTCCATACAAAAATTTTTATAATAAGCAAACCATTCTAAATCTGTATTTGGTTTACAAAAGAATTCTAATTCCATTTGTTCAAATTCTCTTGTTCTAAATATGAAGTTTCCTGGAGTTATTTCATTTCTAAAACTTTTACCTGTTTGTCCTATACCAAAAGGAAGTTTTGCTCTCATTGTTCTTTGTACATTTAAAAAGTTAGTAAATATACCTTGTGCAGTTTCTCCTCTTAGATAACAAATACTTTTTGAATCATCTGTAACTCCAATATGAGTTTCAAATAATAGATTAAACTTTCTTATATCTGTAAAATCTTTGCTACCGCATTTTGGACAAGATATTTCATTTTCTTTAATGAATTTTTCTAATTCTTCGTTGCTCCATCCATCTCCAGTTTCTGAACCGTTAGTAAATTCTTCTACTAATTTATCTGCTCTATATCTAGCTTTACATTTTTTACAATCCATTAAAGGATCTGCAAAACTTGTAACATGTCCACTTGCAACCCATACATTCGGATTCATTAAGATAGCAGCATCCAATCCATAATTATATTGATTTTCTTGTATAAATTTTTTCCACCAAGCACGTCTAATATTCTCTTTTAATTCTTTTCCTAAAGGACCGTAATCCCAAGTATTTGATAAACCTCCATATATTTCACTACCTTGAAATATAAATCCATATTGTTTTGAATAATTTACTATATCTTCCATATTTTTAATTGCCATAATTTCACTCCTTATTTAAATTTTTTAGATAGATTATAATTCTTTTTATAATCCTCTACAATACTCTCTAATTCTTCTAAATTTGTAACTACTTGATAACAATCACTTAAATCATCTTTAAAGAATTTTGTATCAATATTATCTTTTGTAAACTTTAATATGTCATCATAATAACCATCTAAGTTATATAAAATAATTCTCTTATTTCCTCCTGATGATCTATATTCTTCAATAGCGCATGTAAATTCTGCTAATGTTCCTATACCACCAGGTAAGATTACTACTATATCACTTGCAAAATACATTTTTCTAAATCTTAATAGTGTATCATTAACTTTAACACATTTTGCTTTTGGTATTCTCAAAAAATCTCGTTCCCATTTTGGTACTGTATATGCATATATCTTTCTTTTATATTTTACAAATGTTTTATAACATTCCCCCATCATTGAATAGTGCCCTGCTCCAAATAATAAATCAAAATTATTTTTTGCAAAAATTTCAGATACTTCTCTTGCTAAATTCATATATTTTTCTTCTAAATCTAAATTTGCAGCACTTGCAATAAATACTTTCATAAATCCTCCTTTTTACAATAAAAAAAAGACTTTATTATAGGGGCAATTATAATCGCTGTTCCACCCTACTTTGGTCTCTTTATTTTTCATAGCTCTGAATTTTCCACATCCGTCATCGCTTACACAATATATTTTATTATAAATTTTCCATTTTGTAAATAAATATGTTATATTAATTGTGGTGATTTTGTATGAAATTAGTTGGAGAATCATATTTAGAAATTAAAAAAAGTAAATTTTATGGTTATTTATATGAAATAGATTCATTAGATGAAGTAGATGTTATATTGGAAAATATAAAAAAAGAAAATAAAAAAGCTAGACATTTTCCATATGCTTATAAAATAAATAATACTGCAAAAAAGACTGATGACAAAGAACCTAGTGGTACTTGTGGCACACCACTTTTAAATGTATTAGAAAGAAACAATTTAAATAATCATTTAATAGTTGTTGTTAGATATTTTGGAGGAGTAAAATTAGGTGCTGGTCCATTGCTTAGAAGTTATAGTAAAGTTGCAAATGATGTTATAAAATAAAGTATTATGAATAGTATTTATTAGGTGATCTAATGAATACTTTTTATAAATATTTAAAATCTTTAATTATATTTATGAGTTCTATTATAATTATTCCTTTCTTTTTAAGTTTATTTAATTTATTAAAATTAGAAACAAATAAAATAATGATAATTATTATAGGTAGTATACTTATGTTTATAATAGGATTTATACTTGGTAGAAAAAGTAATAGTAAAGGATATTTAAATGGATTATTATTATCAGTAATATGTATTTTTATATTAGTTATACTTTCTTTGATATTTAGATTTTCTTTAAATATTAATACTTTAATTTATTATGTGATATTAGTAATTAGTACTGTATTTGGTTCTATGTTAGGAATTAATAAGAAAGTAAAAAACAAAGTTTAATCTTTGTTTTTATTATATTTTTTTATTTTAACATTTTGTATATGATAATTTATTCTAAGTAGTAATTTAGTTGGAACTAATCTTGTTAGAAATACTGCTAATTTTATTTTAATAGTTGGTATTATTACAAGTTTATTTTTAAACATTTTATCTATCGCATAACGTGCTACATATTCACTTGTAGCACTTTTTGTATTAAAACTACCACCTGCAACTTTATTAAAATTAGTTTCTACTGGTCCTGGACAAAGTACAGATATTTTTACATTAGAATTCATATGTCTTAATTCTTCATATATTGCTAAACTACTTTTTAATACATAATTCTTAGTAGAATAATATGTAGAAAGTTTAGGTCCGGCCATAAATCCTGCTGAAGATGCTACATTTAAAATATACCCTTTATCTCTTTTTATAAAATCTTTTAAAAATAATTTAGTTAATATATGTACTGCAATAATATTTACATTTATCATATTTAATTCTTTTTCTAAATCTGTTTCATAGAAATTACCAAATAAACCAAAACCAGCATTATTTATTAATATATCTATGTTTTCATCTTTTGTAATATCATATAATTTAAAAACATTTTCTTTTATACTTAAATCTAAATCATATACAGTTGCTTTACTTTTACATTTTTCTTTTACTTTTTTTAATTCATCTAGATTTCTACCTACTAAAATTAAATCAATACCTTTATCTGATAAGTAATAAGCCATATCTCTACCTATTCCACTAGAGGCTCCTGTTATAAGTGCTTTCATAAAATCTTCTTCCTTTCTATTATATCTATTGCTAATAATAATATTGCAAGTGCTAATGTAAACCCTGCTATTACATCACTAAAATAGTGTACTCCTAAATATATTCTACTTATCATAATTAATAATATAAGTAATGATAATAAACTAATTATTATTATTTTGTATATTTTATCTAATTTACTCTTATTAACTATATAGATTATAAAACCATATAAAATAACACTAACCATAGTATGTCCACTAGGAAAAGAAAATGATGTTTCTTCTACTAAATTAATCAATATAGGTCTATCTCTTCTTATTATAATTTTTATTAAATGATTAATAATAGTTTCTATAATTATTAGTATATTTATAATAATAGGTATTTTATAATTAAATATACTTAATATAAATAATATTAACATTAAAAGTAATATAAAATTCGTACTAGCTAAAAATGTAATATTTTTCATAATATTTGTTATATTATCATTTTTTATACTTATTATAATTTTATAAAAATAATCATCAATAAATTCTAATTTATTAAATTTATACAAAATTAATAATACTAAAAATAATGCAGTTAATAATATATACCATATTTTTCTTTTCATAATTATCACTATTTTATTATAGCATACATTTCCAAAATAAAAAGAAATATCAACCGATATTTCTAGTATAATTTTTTACATAAAGTTTTTGGCTTTTCAGTTTCTAAATATTGATTAGCTTTTATTAAAAATTCTTGGTTTGATAGAGTATTTATATCTTCAAAAATCGAATTTTCGATTCTGAAATCATGATATTTTTCTATAATATCGCCATTTTCATCAATTAGCCAGTGGTCGTGTGTTTTTTCTGAATCAGATTTTATATATAAAGCATATTCCCCGTTGCCAATTTCTCTTACTGTATAATCATTTTGTCCATAAGTACCGTTCGAATATTCCCTAGTACCATCATAAGGATTTTCTACAGGTGTTTCATATTGACTTTCTCTAGCTGTATCTATATTTCCATCCCATGGTTCCCCTTTCATTTATTCTTACCTCCTTTCAAAATTAATTTATTTCTAATGTATATCCCTTTCAGTTTACCATTTTCTATATGATAACTGTAATCATCTCCATAATTAAATAGTCCATTTTCCATAGATACATAAAACAATTCTATGTCAGTATATTTAAGTTCAGGATTAATTGCATTTTGTAATAAAATATATTCTTCTTTTGTCAAATTACTAACATCAAATTCAAAAGAGTGTTCTGCTTTATAGTCTATTATTGGTAAAGTTAAAGTAATAACTTTTTGAGTTTTTGCATTTTCTATATCAATATCAACTTCTCCTATTATTCTTTTTTGCATATTATTACACTTCCTTTTTAGTCTTTATATTTTAGATTATTATATTCTTTAATAGAAAGTTTCAAACCTAGTTCTCCTCTTAAATCTTGATCAAATATATGATTTGTTTTATATATTAAAGATTTCATTTCCCTCAAATAAGGATATTTATTAAAATATAAAATTAATGGATATTTTGAAGTTTCTATATTATAATTTTTTATGATTGTAAATAAATAATCATTTTTAAAATAATTTTTTATTTTTATATTATCTGTCAATCCAATAAATTTTAAAATTTTTTTTATGGATACTATATTTGCTTGCCTTTCCATAGGATTTATATTATATAAAATTCTATTATAGTAATCTAAATTTTTATCTTTAATTGCATATTCCCAGTCCTGTACTCTTAAATATATTTTAGTTTCTAAATCATTATTTAATCTTATTTTCCTTTCTTGATTCACATGTTCTAATTCATGTAACAAAATCTTTAATATTTGTAAATTAACTAATAAAAATTTTATTTTAGGTTCATTTATATTTTCAGGTAGATTATTTATAATATATAAAATCATTTTTTGAAAATTAATATTAATTGTTTTCTTATTTATATTATAATTAGCAAGATTATTATCTTTATAATTAGTAATATTAATACTTTCTACATATTCATTTAAAGAATAATAATCTACTAATGATTTTAATAAATTAATAATTATATTTTCATCTATTATTTTTTGATTCTTAGAAATAGAATATATATTTTTAAATAAATCTTCCATAATATTTATTCCTTTAGTTTCCTTATATCATAAATAATTTATTTTTCACGCTTTTGTATTTTAATTATTAGATTTATTGTTTTAATTATATTTTTTTTCTATATTTTTATATTTCTTTTACTTTTAGACATATTTAAGATATTTTTAGACAAAATAAAAGAAATACTTATTTTGTATTTCCTTCTAATTTTAATACTTTTACATCATAATTTTTTTGTTCTTTTTTATATATACAAATCAATTTATAAAATAACACTAAACTATCTTTTAAATATTTATCTGGTACTTGAATAATTAAATCATCATTATCTATTGTTATATTTCCAATTATTTTTTTATAGTATTTACTAATTATATCTATTTCAAATTTATCTTTATGAATTATTTCTTTATAATTCATTGAACTTAAACGAAGTTTAGTATTTTCTATTAAAATATTTGAATATTTTTCTTTTATAAGATTATTCAAAGTTTTTAAATCTAATAAATCATTAGCTAAATTATTATTTTTTAGACTATTTAATATTTCAGTTATGATTGTTATTTCTTCTTCTTTTGTAAGTTTTATTCTTTCTTTATTATTGTTTTCTGTAATATTTTTAGTAAAAATTACATTATTATTTTTTATTAGTAATCTTTCTAATAATTCTCGTTCTCTTGATGTTTTTATTCTTTTTATTTCTGTAATTAATCTATTACAATTAATTATGTATATATAGTCATTTTCATAATAGCGAATACCTAAATCTTGTGTATCTACTTTTAACATAATGTCATCCTTTCTTTTAGAAAATAAAAAAACTAATTTTTATTTAGTTTTACTACACTATTTATTTTTCCTACTATAAATACTATGCTATCACACTTTTTTATTGCAACCTTTTTAAATATTGCTTTACCGCCAACTGTTAAAGATGATATTATACTTGATACTATTATTGATGATAGAGTTATATTTCCTCCTAACAATTTAGAAAGACTTATTGCTACCATTGCTCCCATACTACCACTTAATATTCCGCATATATCTCCTATAACATCGTTACATATACTAGCTACTTTAACTGAGTTTTTTATAAGACTTAATGATTCTTTAGCACCTTTAATTTTTCTTGATGATTTTGCATGGAATGTTGCTTCATTACTTGTTAGAGCAGCAGTTCCAATCATATCAAATATTATTCCGATAACAATAACTAATATTGTAATTACAATCATTACTATTAAATTAGCATTAGTTGTTATTGCGTTTGATATAAAACTAAATGCAAGTGATAGAAAAAAAGTCATTAAAAAAACTTTATATATCCAGTTATCCTTCTTCATTTACGACACCCCTTATATAAAGTTGGAAAATATTGTATGGTATACTATAAATTAATTTTACGGCTTTGGTCGAGTTGAATTTCTCTATTTCCACACCTTCAGTTACCATCTGGCGATTTCTCTTTATGGGAAATAACTAAAAGTCACCTATTTAATTACTCGATTACCACTTAGTCCGCACCTCAAACTTTATAGTTTAACACGCTAGAAGTTTTCCTTGACACAACTAACCTATCATTATTCGCTTTTGCAATTATATTTTCATATATATAAATTCGTATAATCCCATATAATCACTCACGACATGCACATTCTATAAGACATTGACGCAATAAAAGGATTTAAATTGTATGCCATTACAACCGTCCTTGAATTTTAAATTATATATTCACCCCAACTTGGGCAGAAGAAGCAAATATACAAAGTGTCATCTGTACAATTGGTGGATTTTTAGCCCCACCTTCAAATAGTGTTTATGACTAGCATAATGCACCACACGAATAACATTATAGCAAATAATTTTGATTTTGTCAAAAATTTTTCCAGAAATTTAATGCTACATTATATTATATTTAAATATTAAAAAAATAATAATTGTTTTTATTATTATTTTTAACATCCTTCATTTTCTATACAAACATTAGATTTTAATTTATCAATATGTGTTTGATAAATACTCATTAATTCTTTTTCTTGCTCTTTAGTTAATTCATCAGTTGCATTAATTTGACTAGGTACACTTACAGCATGTAGTCCAACATATTTGCCATCTTTAATAAATATTACTGTAGGAGCAAGTATTTTCTTTTCATTAGCTCTTAGAGATTCTTCATTAAATACACTAGTAATATCTTCTCCTATTATTTCGATAATATCTTCATAGATTTTAACAGATTTTGAATCTGTATTGTTTTCATATGCTGTTCTTAGTTTTTTAAAATTAAAATAGTATAATTTTTCTATATTATTTTTACTAACTACTTCTAATAAACTTGGTAATACACTTCTACACCAATTACATTCATTCCAACCTAAATATATAACATTAGTTCCATTTTTTAATAAATCTACTATTTCATTATCATCTATGTATTCTACATTATTATCACTTTTAATATCTAAAGTTTTTAATATATAGTCTTCTGTTAATTCTAAACCGTTAACACTTTCATATTCTTCTTTAAATTTTATTTCATCTTCTGTATATTTTGTTTGTTTATCTTCTATTGAAACAAAGAACAAAATAGCAACTAATAAAACAATTACAACAATAACACTTATTACAATATTCAATTTGTTTTTCATACTACTCTACTTCCAATCTAATGATAATTATATCAGTATTTATTTCAAATATCAATTATTTGATTTATAAAATGTAAAATAAGTATAAATATAATGTTTTTGTTTTTACTTTAATATATAGAAATGATATAATTTTTTATATAATAAAAGGAGTTTAGTATGAATACATTAAATAATAAACAAAAAATTTTATTACTTAGTATAATAATATGTATATTTAATATATTCGTTTTTACTATATCATTTTATTATTTATTTAGTAATAATAATAAAGATATTATAACTTATAAAGATGAAATCTTTAATATTAGTTTTAATAAGAAGATATATTATGTTGGTATTAATGAAACTATAGATATTAATATAAATAATCCAGATAATATAAATTATTCTTTAATTACCGACAATAGTAATTTAATAAGTATTGATGGTAATAAAATAACAGGATTAAAAAGTGGTAAAACCAATTTAGTCATTGTTTTACCTAATAGTAAAGTTATAACTTCTATAATCTATATTGTAAAAGGTTTAGTAGCAAGTCCTCAAGAATTTAATTATAATAAACCATATCTATCTTGTAATTATTTTTCTAATGATGAAAACAAACTAATTGATAATACTTTAAAAGATAGGATAAATGATGTTGGATACAAAACTCGTGCTGCAGTTATTGAAGCAGCTAGATTCTTAACTTTAAATTTTGATTTTAGAATACATTATTTTTATGAAAATGGACGTTTAAATAATTTTAGCGGTAAGGAATATGTAGATGGTGAAGGAAGATATTATCATAAGGGGTTATTTTTGAGTGAATCTAAATTTGATTCTTTAGTTGCTTCTTTATATGGTCCTACTTCATGGGGATGTCCTTTAACTAACATTACTAAAGCACATGGATATGGTTATTATGTTGGTAAAAAATATCCAAATGGTTTGGATTGTAGCGGATTTGTTTCATGGGCTTTATATAATGCTGGATTTGATGTTAAAGATACTGGAGCTGGCGATTCTCCACGTAATGATGATTTATATGATTTAGGAGAAAAAAATATAATAACTGATGAACTATTAAACTCTAAAAAAGTTAAAGTTGGAGACTTAATAGCATATAATGGTCATATGGCTATTATAGTTGGAATTGATAAAGAACACTATTATGTTTCCGAAACTTTACCTGGATTAAAAGGATTAGTTACTAAAAAATATACTAAAGAAAAATTAAAGAATACTTTTACTCATATAATGTTAATGGATAGTGTTTATAAAAAAGATGGAAATTTAACTAATATGTGGTATTAATAAGAATTTATTGCAAATTCTTATTTTTTTTGCTAAAATACTTTAGTCAGAGGTGAGATGTATGAAATTACCAAATATAAAAATATTAGATGAATCAAATAAAATATTAAGACAAGTAAGTAAAGAAGTAACATTTCCATTAGATAAAGAAACTAAAAAATTAATCAATGATTCTTTAGATTATTTAGAAATGAGTCAAATGGATGAATATATAGAAAAATATGATCTAAGAGCTGGAATGGGACTTTCTTTTGTTCAAATTGGAATATTAAAAAGAATATTTGTTATATCTGAAGAATTAGAAGAAGGTTTCAATAGATATATACTTATAAATCCAAAAGTTATATCTCGTAGTGAGGAATTAATTTATGTCGGTGAAGGTGAAGGATGCTTAAGTGTAAATAGACCAGTTGATGGTATCGTTCCAAGACATGCTAGACTAACAGTTGAAGCTTATGATATTGATGGTAATAAATTTACTATTAGAGTTAGAGAAGATATTGCAATTGCATTTCAACATGAGTTAGATCATTTAGACGGTATATTATTTGTAGATAGAATTGATAAAAACAATCCATATAAAAACAAAGAATTTATGAGGGAAATATAGTTAAAAGACTATATTTTTTTTATAAAAAAATAGAAACTTTAAGTTCCTATTTCAAAATTAATTTTGGTAATTCAATCACTTTTTCTTTATTTAATGTAATTATTTCATTTTCTTTAGACATTTCTCTTATAGGTATATCTAGTTTTGTTGTTTTTAAAGCCATAGCTATATTTTTTAATTCATTAAAATTATTTATAGATTCTTCTAATGATAGATATTTGTTAGTTTTTAATTTTTCAAATAAATCTATTAATCTTATATCTACGGATTTTATTTTATCACTTGGTATACTTTTATAAGATAAATATTCGTTTCCCCAATTTATTGTGCTTCTTCCAGCTTGAATACTATTAGAAAGTAAGAAGTCTACTCTACTATTTGAAAATGTATCAAATTTTTCTTCGCCTGGATATAAATCATCAACTAAAGGGTCAGATAATGATACAGCATAAGTTCCATTTGCGTGTGAATCAATGTCTCCTAATCTTTCTAGTTCAGATTTTGAATCATTTCTTAAACCTAATTTGTTTAAATCTTCTATAGTTAAAATACCATATTTAATAATAGAAGGAGCAATTTTATATTCTGTTCCGTGATGAAATCTATAGTCAGTTACTTCTCTATTCTTTTCTTTACAATCATTAAGTATGTCTTTTATATATTCTAAAATATATTTTTCTTCTAATTTAATAGTTTCCATAATTATCCCCTTTTTATGTTTCTATTAATTTAATTTTAATACTTTTTTATTAGTTTCTTCTTGTATTTTTTCTTCGATTTTTTTACTTATTTCATAAGTATCTTTTAATATCATATATTCTTCATTAGTTGGTAAAACTAAAACTTCTATACTTGAATCAGGAGTAGATATTTTTCCTCCTTGATATGCACTTCTTCTTGAAATATTATCATTCATTTCTTTATTTAATTTAATATTTAATGGTACTGATATATCATTAATAATACTTTCTCTTAAACTAATAGCATTTTCTCCAATACCAGCAGTAAATACGATAGCATCAACTTTTCCTTTTAATTCTATATAATATTGTCCTATATATTTTTCTATAGAATTTTTTAACATTTCTAGAGCTAGTGTTGCTTTTTTATCTCCATTTTTTCTTGCACTTTCTAAATCTCTATTATCGTTTTTACCAGCAATACCTAGCAAACCACTTTTTTTATTTAATATATTAGTAACTTCACTAACAGTTAAATTTCTTTCTTTGCAAATATATTCAATAATAGATGGATCTATATCTCCTGAACGAGTTCCCATTATTAATCCTGCAAGTGGTGTTAATCCCATTGTTGTATCATAACTTTTTCCATCCTTAACACAACACATACTTGCTCCACTACCTACATGGCATATAATTAAGTTTACATCTTCTTTTTCATATCTTTTTTGCATTTCTTTAGTTATATATCTATAACTTGTTCCATGGAATCCATATTTTCTAACACCATCTTGTGTATAAAATTCTTCTGGAACAGCATATCTATAGTTTTCTTCTGGTATTGTATTATGGAAAGAAGTATCAAAAACTGCTACTTGTGGTACATCAAGATATTGCATCATACTTTTAATTCCAGCAATTGCACCAGGTAAATGTAATGGCCCAAATTTAACTAATCCTTCTAAATTTCTTAATGTTTCTTCATTAATTAGTGTTGATTCTTTATAAATTTCAGCACCATGTAATACTCTATGTCCTACACCTTTTATTTCGTTAATATCGCTAATAAAATTATTTGCTAGCAACTCTTCTAACATAGTTTTAACAGCTTCAGTATGATTCATAATTACTTTGTTTTTTTCTTGCTTTTTACCATCATACTTTAAAGTGTAACAACTATCTTCATTACCTATTCTTTCTACTAATCCATTAACTATTTCTTTTGCCTCAGGCATAGTATATAATGAGAACTTCAATGATGAACTTCCTGCATTAATTACTAAATATTTTTCTTTCATAAAATCACCCCATAAATTTTTTATGTTGTTTATAATAACACATCTTTTTTAAAAATGCAAATTTTTGTTCTATATATTTAAAAACACCTACATAAAGGTGTTTTAAACTTTCATAGTGTTTTTTAAACGTTTAATTACTTTCTTTTCTATTCTAGATATATATGATTGACTTATACCTAGCATATTAGCTACTTCTTTTTGTGTATATTCTTCTGTATTATTTAATCCATATCTTAATTTCATTATATGTTTTTCTCTATCATTTAAGGAATTTAATTCTCGTTCTAATAATACCTTATCTACTTTCGCTTCAAATTCTTTATATACTATATCTTCTTCAGTGCCTAGTATATCTTCCAAGTGTAATTCATTTCCTTCTGCATCATAGTTTAGTGCATCTTCAAAACTTATTTCTGTTTTTCTTCTTTTATTTTTTCTTAGAAACATGAGTATTTCATTTGCAATACATCTAGAACAATATGTTGCTAATTTTATATTTTTATCCATTTTGTAAGTATTTATACCTTTTATTAGTCCAATTGATCCAATGCTTACTAAATCTTCTAAGTCATACCCTGTATTTTCATATTTTTTTGCAAGAAAAACTACTAATCTTATGTTATGTTCTATTAGTTTATTTCTAGCTTCTTTATCCCCTTCTTTAGATAAAATTAAATATTTTGTCTCTTCTTCATTAGATAAAGGAGGAGGTAAAATATCTGTACTACCTAGAAATAAACAAATATTTTCTTTTTTAAAAAACTTTAATATTAATTCTATAATTTTTTTCATAAATCAAATATCCTTTCATTTAAAATACAATCAGCTTTTAAATTTTCACATATTCCAATTAATACTTTTTCAATCTTTTTATCTTCTATTAAAATATATTCACAAGTTATACATTTTAGTAATCCACTATTATTTAAAGAAGAAAATGGTACATATAATACTTTTTTATTTTTAATATTTATATATTTTTTATTAAGTAATATAATTGGTCTTTTTAAGTATGGATCAACTAATTTATTTCCTGTATCTAGAAATCCTTCTACATTAATTTCTTTATTTTTAAATTTTATTGTTACATAGTATTTTGTATTTATTCTTTTTTTATAATTTAAGTGTTCTTTAATATAAAATAAGATTATTATTGGACTTATTATTAAAAGTATAACTAAATTAATACTATATCCGTTATTTATGAATATAAAACTATTAACTTTATATCCTAAAGAATCATTTATTAAATATAAACTTCCTCCTAATACTATACTTATTATGTATAAATAAAAAAGATTATTAAAAAATGATTTTTTACCAAAAGAAATTAATACCATAAATATACTAATTATTATTTTTACTAAATTTAAGATAATTGTTGACATTTTAAAGAATAAGAGAATTAAAGAAAGACTACCTATAAGTGATCCTAGTAAAATTCTATATTTTTTTGTAGGAAGTTTATTTATAAATTTTACACCAGTCAATATATAGAAATCCATTATAAAGTTTATAAAAAAAACTAGGTCTATATATACTGTCATAGTATCACCTAGTTTATTATATTTTATATTTTTTAAAAAAATTGTCAAAATAAAAAGTTTAGATAATATCTAAACTAAAATTCATCTCTATCTCTTAAAAATGATGGAATATCAAAGTCGCTATCGTCGGTTACCTTTGTACTTCTTGAAGGAATTGTTTCATTTTCTTGTGAATAGTTATTATTTCCTAATTCTCCATCTTCAAATCCAGTTGCGATAACTGTAACTATTACTTCATCATTTAAATTTTCATTTATTACGGCACCGAATATTATATTAATATCTGTATTTGCGCTTTGTCTAACTATTTCAGCTGCATCTTCTGCTTCGAATAATGTTAAAGAATTTCCTCCAGTAACATTAATTATTGCATCAGTTGCTCCACTTATACTTGTTTCTAATAAAGGACTAGAAACAGCTTGTTTAGCAGCCTCTATAGCTCTATTTTCTCCTACGCCTAATCCAATTCCAATTAATGCATTTCCGCGTTTTTCCATTACTGCTTTAACATCAGCAAAGTCTAAGTTTACTAATCCTGATACAGCAATTAAATCACTTATAGATTGAACGCCTCTATGTAATACATTATCTACTTCTTTAAATGCTTCTAACATTGGAGTTGACTTATCAATTATATCTCTTAATCTATCGTTAGGAATAACAATTAAAGTATCAACGTGTTTTTTTAACTCTTCAATACCAAGTATTGCTTGTTCCATTCTTCTTTTTCCTTCAAATCTAAATGGTTTTGTAACAATACCAACTGTTAATGCTCCTAAATTTTGTGCTATTTCTGCAATTACTGGAGCAGCTCCTGTTCCAGTTCCGCCTCCCATACCACAAGTTACGAATACCATATCAGCACCTTTTAATGCTTCTGTTATTTCAGCTTTACTTTCTAATGCTGCTTCTCTTCCTACTTCAGGATTCGCACCAGCACCAAGTCCATTAGTAATATCTTGCCCTATTTGTAACTTTGTTTCAGCTTTACTTACATTTAATACTTGTAAATCTGTATTAGCTACAATAAATTCTACTCCTTTAACTCCAGATTCTATCATTCGGTTTACGGCATTATTTCCTCCGCCCCCAACACCAATGACTTTAATTTTTGCAATTTGATCCATTTGTAAATCGAACATATCTTCCACTCTCCTTAATTATCAAAAAAATAACCAAAAACTTTTCCCAATATTGAGTCGCTAGCGACATTGATTCTTTTTTCACTAGAACACAATGCTTCAATTTCTTCGCTATCAAATACTGAATATTCTTTATCTTTCATATTTAGTTTATTATTAAAATTTTTAATCATACCAATAGCAGTTGAATATTTATTATCTCTAACTCCTATTATGTTAACAGAACCAATTGTAACATTTTTACCAAATATTTCTTCAGCAACTATATTAAAATCTTTTATTTCTGTTAAACCTCCTGTAATTATTATATAACTAATTTCTTTCTTTGTTAAGTAATTTATTTCATTTTTTGCTTTTTTTAGTATTTCTTCTACTCTTGCACTTACATATTCAGTTAATTCATATTGATTTACTGTTACTTTTTCTCCTAATTTATTAATTAAAGTTCTTGTTTCTTTAGGATTAGCATATTTTGTAGAAGCTAAAGCAAATCTTTCTTTTAACTTCTTACTATCATTAATCTTAGTCTTATACATAAATGATATATCATTGTCTACATTTACTCCACCATCATCAATTATACTTTCACTAATCAAAATACCTTTATAAAAGGCTGATATAGTAGTTTTACCAGCACCTAAATTAATAATAATACCATTACTATTTGATATAAATTCGTTATTAAATAATGCATAATCTGCAATACTACCCAACATTATATCTATAACTTCTAGTCCGCATTTTTCTATAGCTTTAATAAAATCATATGTATTTTTTTTGGGTGCACTAATAATTAAGCTTTTTAATTTTAATTTATTTCCCATTAAACCTACAGGATCTTTTACTTGTTTACCATCTAATTTATACTCTATTGGAATTATATTTATTAATTCATAATTTTCATCAACTTTATTATATGCACAAGTTTTTAATAATCTTGATATGTCACTTTTAGTAACTATACTATCATCATTAGTTATAGTATTAAGTCCTTCACCACTTGTGAATTTTATATTATATTCAGGAATACTTGCTACAATTTTTTTCAGTTTTATACCTAATAAATCTTCTGCTTTTTTTATAGCTTTTTTTATAGAATAAACAGTATCTTCAAAATTTTCAATTAATCCTTTTTTTATACCTCTAGCCTCTTCAGAAACAGCACATAGTACATTTATTTTATCTTTAACTATTTCAGCAACTACTAATTTAATTGAATTGGTCCCAATATCAATACTAGATAAAATACGTCTCATAGTGTCCCTCCTACATTATATAAATAATTATACTATATATTTTTTTTATTAACAACTATAAAATTATAAATAAAAAGAACTGTATTATAGTTCAATTAGAATCTTTATTTTCCTAAAGTCTTAGTTAATGTTTTTGGTTTTTCATCTAAAATTACTAATTTATCAACTAATTCATTTAATTCATTTTCATTCATACTCTCTATATATGATTGAGTAGCATTATAATTATATGTATTTGCATCTACATCATTTATAGCAGCTGATAGAGCTGTTGCACTAGTTAATAAAGTTGTTCCTTTAGCTGGTTCGTCATCACATATTTTAGTAGTTCCAGAAATAGAACTTCCCGTTGCTAATGTATATTCTGTATTTGTTATTGTGCTACCGCTTAACCAAAAATTACAAAATATCTTTATAAAGTTATCAATAAAATTGCTTATTAAATTCATAATGTTTTTTTCCTTTCTAGTTTCTTAGTTTCTTTTTTTAAAGAGTTTAAATGCTTTCTTGCATAATTTAATAACTCTTTTGCCTCTTCCTTATTTGTTATACTATTTATTATATCATCTATTTTTGGTATATCAACGCTTTTTCTAAAAGCATTCCCTATTACTTTAGAACCTTGACTCATATTTTTATTAAACGTTTCTTTTTTCTTTTCGCTCATTTTATTTAAAAAAAGTTGCATTCTTTCTTCTTCTAATCTGGATAAATTATAATTCTGTAAATTAATACATTCGAAATTGATAAGCGCACATATTAATTCATATCCAAGTACCGAATATAATAATACAGGATAAGGATTTGATAATATTATACTTATAGTAATTAGAATAATAGATAATAAAGTATTACCAATTAATCCTTTAATATGTATCTTTTTATTTAATTCTAAATATGTTCTAAATTCAAATGGATTATTAAAATCTATATGATAGTTTCTATTCTCTTTTTTATTTAATTCTTTTTTAAATTTTAATTTTTCAAATCTATAAAATTCTATTATATTTTGTTTTTCCTTATCACTTTTACATCTTTTTAATTTGTTATCTCTTTTTCTATCACATTCTTTAAAATACCACTTTTCAATATTTGGAAATAATTTATCTAATATGTAATATTTTAGTTTTTCTACTTTAAATACAATTTTTTGAAAGTGTTCTGCACCTAGCAATTTATATAAAGTAATTTTTTTACCTTTGTATTTCATTTTTATCCCCTCTTAGAGTTATATATTATATCAACTTTCTTTTTTTTGTCAAATTCTTCAATTTGGTTTAAAATATTAATAATATAATGATATAATAGTTTTAAAGGTGATTATATGAAAACAACTCTATTAATTATATATAATAGATTAATTACATTAATTTGTAAGATTTTTAAAAGAAATGGGAGCGTTTTTCCTGGAAGTTTAGTAAATAAACATGATAAAAATATTTTAAGAAAGATTAAATATCCTAAATACGTTATAGGAATAACTGGTAGTAGTGGTAAAGGATCAACAACCAGTTTAGTTGCTTATGTACTAGAAAAAAGTGGATATAAAGTAGTATGGAATAAAAGTGGTTCTAATTTGATAAATGCTGCTACTACACTAATTTTAAATAATACTAATCCTATAACTAAAAAAGTTAATGCAGATATATTACTTATGGAATTAGATGAATCTTATATATCACAAATATTTGATAAGAATACTATAACTCATTTATTAATTACTAATATAACTAGAGATCAACCAGCAAGAAATGGTCATCCAGAAATCATTTTAAATAAAATAATAAATAGTATTGGTGATAATACTCATGTAATAATTAATGTAGATGATCCATTCTTAAATAGAATAAAGTATACTCATCATGGGTTAGTTACTACTTATGGAGTTAATAAAACTAAATACGATTCAGTTGAACCAATTAATAATTCGATAGATGCCTCTTATTGTCCTATTTGTGGTAAAAAATTAAAATATAATTATTATCATACTGGTCATATAGGTAAATATAAATGTTTAAATTGTGATTTTGATAGAAATAAAGCAAATTTTGAAGCAAAAGATGTAGATTTAAAAAAACAATTTATTACTATTAACGATTCTATCTATCATATAAATAAAGATGTGTTTTTTGCAGTATATTATACTTTAGCTGCTTATTCTTTATTAAAAACCATTGGTATAAATGATAATATTTTAAAGAAATATTTAAATGAAGAACCATTACAATCTAAAAGGATGAAAGAATACTATATTGATAATAGAAAAGTTAATATGATAGAAAGTAAAAATGAAAATAATTTAAGTTATTATGAATCATTGCATTATATAAGAGAACAACATACAAAAAAAACTGTAATATTAGGATTTGATAATGTATCTAGAAGATATAATTTAAATGATCTAAGTTGGTTATATGATGTTAATTTTGAAATGTTAAATGATAAATATATAGATAAAATATTTATTATAGGAAGATTTAGATATGATGTTTTAACTAGACTTAATTATGCTAATATTGATAAAGATAAATTAGTTTTAATAGATAATATTGATACTTTAATTGAAAGAGTAAAAAAAGAAAGTGTTGGTAATATTTATACAATGGTTTGTTTTGATATGACTGAGATTATTAAAAAGATGATATTGGAGGATAACAATGGATAAAATACGTATTGCACACCTTTATTATGATTTAATGAATCTTTATGGAGAATATGGTAATATTATGGCTTTAGTGAAAGGGTTTAATGATCAAGAATTGTATACTGAAGTTGTTAATTTAACTATAGATGATAAAATTGATTTTAATAAATATGACATTTACTATATAGGATGTGGTAGCGAAGAAAATCAAAAATTAGTTATTGAAGATTTATTAAAATATAAAGATAAAATTAAAAAGTCTATAGAAAATGGAAAGTATTTTATATTTACTGGTAATAGCTATGAAATATTAGGTAAATATATTGAAAAAGTAAATGGAGAAAAGATAGAAACCTTAAATATATTTGACTTTTATTCTAAAGAAGTCGATAAAAGAATAATTGGCGAACAGGTAATGGAATCTAATTGCTTTAAGGAACCTATAATTGCTTTTCAAAATAGACAATGTGTTTTAAATAATAAAGATAATCATTTGTTTGAAGTTATTAATGGTTTTGCTGATAATAATAAGTCAAAATACGAAGGTATACATTATAAAAATTTATTTGCAACTTATAATTTAGGACCACTTCTTATTCGTAATCCTCTATTAAAAGATTATATAATAAAAAGTATTTTAGATGAAAAAGAGATACTTTATAAAAAAGTATCTACAATTGACGAAAAAGCTTACAATGAATTTGTTAAGAATTTTATTTCTTAACATTTTTTTATTTTACTAATTTCATTACATTATTATTTAAATAATATAGTTGTTCATCTAACATATTTAAGTTATATTGAATCCATCTATTCCATGCTTCATTTGTTTCTTCTTTTGCTAAAAAAGCAATACGTCCTCTATAATCTCCTCTAGTTAATAAATAATTTTTAGATAAGTATAATAAAGGTTTAGTAAAACTTTTGGAATATAATTCATTAGTATTTTTCCAAAATTCGGCATGTTGAACTAACCTTGATAATCTTGTATTTCCATCATCAAATGGTTGCATTACAGATATTAATGCATGAAAGATTATCGGTGTCATAAAAGGTTCTGACATTTTGTTATTATTTAAAAAATACATTGCTTTATCTACAGTTTCATTAATTTCATTACTAGGGATTGGGATATAATCTATATTTTTAGTACCATCAGCATTAAAAGTTCCTACAAATTTAGTATCTGTACTTCTAAATTTTTCTGCTCCTATTTCACTTTTTGTTCCCCTCATTAAAATTTTATGAAGACTTTTTAAATCTTCTTTTGTTAAATCTCTTTTTTCATTTGTTATTTTTATAATTGTATCTAATGAATTTTGTCTATACATATTATTATATAAACTAATTAAAAACGAATCTTCTTTTTCAACATGTTGATTATTTAAAATTTCATGATACTTAATAGTTTCTAAATAGTGTTTTAATAATTTCTCATCAAAGTTTTCTATTAATTTTATATAATTTATATAATTATTAACTGTATCTTCTAAATGATATTTATTATTATCATTAATATTAATTTTATCTACATTATCGACTAATTTCATATCATTTCCCCCTTTATTGCCGTATATGATATCAAAAAAACGAACATTTGTCAATTTTCAGCAAAAAAAAATTATTAAAGCTTATTTTAAAGCGTTTAATAATTCATCTTTTTTCATTGTTGTATATCCACTAACACCTTTATCTTTAGCCATAGCTTTTAATTCAGCAACTGTTTTTTTAGATAAATCTGTATCAGTAGTTTCTTCTTTATTTGTAGTAGTTGTAGTTTTAGTAGTAGTTTCTTTTTTTACTGTTTTACCTTCTAAAGCAGCTTTAGAAATGTTAACTAATTCACTAAATGCTTTAGCATTATCTATAGCTAATTCACTTAACATTTTTCTATTTATTTCAATTCCTGCTTTTGAAAGTCCATTAATAAATTTAGAGTAACTTATATTATTTAATCTACAAGCAGCATTGATTCTTGTAATCCATAATTTTCTAAAGTTTCTCTTATTTTGTTTTCTATCTCTATAAGCATAAGCTCCACTATGGAATAATTGTTCTTGAGCTGTTTTAAATAATCTATGTTTACTTCCAAAATATCCTTTTGCAGCTTTTAATACTTTTCTTCTTCTGTTTTTTGCAACAGGTCCGCCTTTAACTCTTGTCATTACGCCTCACCCCATTAGATGACATTTTTTAATTTGTCAACTGTTCCTTTCGATAATTTTCCTGCTTTTCTTCTTTGTCTAACTGCTTTTGCTGTATCTTTTGCAGTTTGGTGGTTTCCACCTGATTTTTTATAAGTGATTACTCCACTTTTATGTTTCTTTAAAACTTTACTACTAGCCTTATGTGTTTTTTGTTTTGGCATACTAATTCCTCCTTATTTTTTTGGTGCTAAAATCATAGTCATGTTTCTACCTACAAGTTCTGGTGCACTCTCGATATCTGCAATATCACTTAATTCGTTTGCAAATCTTAATAATACATCACGACCTAATTCAGTGTGTGCAAGTTGACGTCCTTTAAATCTTAAAGATGCTTTGATTTTATGTCCTTTTGCTATATAATTAGCAGCATTCTTTTTACGAGTTTCAAAATCATGAATATCTATTGTTACTGAAAATTGATATTCTTTTATTTCTTTATTACTCTCTCTTTGTTTCTTCATTGCTTCTTTTTGTTTCTTTTGACGTTCATAACGGTATCTATTATAATCCATTATTTTTCCAACTGCATGTCCTGGAGTTCCATTCATCAAAACTAAATCTAATCCAGCATAATTTGCTAAAGTCAATGCATCTGCAAGCTTTTTAGTTCCCATTTGTTCTCCATTTGGTCCTATAACCATTAATTCACTTACTCTTATTTGTTCATTGATCGGTAGATCATCTTTTTTAACGTTTGCTATAAAAACGCACCTCCATAAATTTAAAAAGTGAATACAATTGTATCCACATAAAAACCTTATTAGTCTTTGGCTTTTTGCCTATTGCTTTTGCAATCAGGCGGATGTGGATTCATCGCTTTCCTTTTTTAATTCGTTATTATTATATCAAATATATCTAATTTGTCAATACATATTATTTAAATTTCTTTATTATCTGGTATTAGCTTTTTTATTAAAGGTAAATCTTTTGTTTCTTCATAATACTTTTCATTAAATAATATGCTCTTTATATACTCTTTATTCTTAATTAAATCAGCAATTTTATATATTTTACTGTCCTTATCTACTTTCTTTATAGATTTTATAAAATAGTCTACTGCAACAATACTTTCTGATATTATTGCAGATGATACTGCAACATTTTTTATAACATCTTTATTTTTTTCTACTTCTTCTAATACATTAAGGGTTATATCTTTTGAATTGACTAAATATTCTAAACTGTTTTTATCTATTTTAACATTTTTTAAATTTTCTATTAATTCTGGTCCTAATCCGGTTAACAATAAACTAAATATAGATAATCCCATTACCCACATTTTAATTCTTCCTAGTTCACTTGACTTACCTACTGTACCTTTCATCATACCTTTATAATTTATTCCTGCTATAATTGTTTCTAAAGCAAGTGGAATAGTCATTATTGGATACATTGTACTTAATACTATAAGTATTACTATACCAAAAACTTTATCAGCTGTCATATCTAAAATGCTGCCAAATACTGTACTTACACCCCAACGTCTCGCCAAGATTCCATCTACAAAATCAGTAAATAATATGGCACTTACTACTAATAAAAATACTCCACTAGATAATGTATTAAATAATATTGGCATTAATACAGTACCTATTACTCTTGTAGAAGTTATAGTATTTACAATAATTTTTTCTTTTGTTTTTTTCATATCTTCCCCCAAAATTAATATTATTATATTACTTATATTATTAATTGTCAAAAGTTAAATTATATGTTATTTCATTATATTTAATATCAATTTTATTTATGTTATCTGTGTCGGTTTCAATATATATTTTTGTTATTATATCATCTATATTTATAGAATATTCATATGTTTTTATATTATCTAAATCTTTTATATAAGCTCTATTTTCTTTTATTAATTTTATAATATAGTTTAAATTTAGAAACTTTATATCAAAAGAACTTTCTAATAAAATTTCTTCATTATTATTTATTTCATATAATGTCTCATTTTTTAAAATAATTTTTTTAATACCTTCATTACTTTCTAAATAACCGTTAATTATATTATTCTCTAAAGTTCCATTAATTGTATATGTTATTTCATCAATAGTAATTTTATAATTAATATTATGTTTTTTATTTAATAAATTTTCTTGTTTGTCGTTATAATTATCTATTAATTTGGTTGTTGTAGTTGTTTTATTATTGTTGCTATAAGTATTATCAATACCATCTGTTATATATGCTAAAATGATAAATAATAGAAAAAATATTAAATAGCATAATAATTTAATTCCTGCTTTCTTTCTAGGATCTTTCCATGCTTCTTTCAATTTACTATAATTTTCTTTGAATTTACTTTGTTTTTCTTCATTCTTCATTTATTTTAACTCCTAATATACTTTTTTTATCTATACCATTTAAATAAGAATTTGCTTGCATTTGTTTTTTTCCTGCAGGAATAAATTCTGTTATTACTACTTCACCATCTTTACATGAAATACCTATACCATCTTTATATATGCTATTAACTGTACTTATCTTTCCATTTTTATTTTCATATCTTATACTTATTACTTTGTATTCTATACCATTTAATATAAAATAACTTCTAGGAAGTAATGCTCTTACCTTATTATATATTTCTTTATAAGTTTTATTAAAATCTATTTTTTCATCTTCTCTTTTAATTGTATAAGCAAAAGTTACTTCGCTTTCGTTTTGTTTTATTCTTGTTATGTTTCCACTTATAATGTTAGGTAAAGCTTCTATTAATAATTTACTTCCTAAAGTACTAAGCTTTTCACTTAGTGTATTTATATTATCATTATCTAAAATATTTATACTTTCTTTTTTTATTATATCTCCATCATCCATACCTTCTGCCATATACATTATAGTTATACCTGTTTTATCATCACCATTTAAAATTGCAGCATGTATAGGAGCTCCTCCCCTATACTTTGGTAATAAGGATGCATGTACATTTATGCATTTATATTTTGGTAAGTCTAAAAGTATTTTTGGAATAATTTGTCCGTATGCACAAGTGATTATTATATCAGGATTAGTTTCTATGATTTTTTCATAATCTTCTCTTATTTTATAAGGAGTAAATACTTCAATATTATTTTCTAGCGCTAATTGTTTTACAGGACTAGGTGTTAATACTTTCTTTCTACCTACATAAGCATCTGGTTGACTAACAACTAATACTACATTAGTATTTTCTATTAAAGTTTTTAATACTGGAACAGCAAAATCTGGTGTTCCCATAAATACTACTTTTAAATTTTTCATATTATCACTTCCATATTTATTATACTAAATATTTAAAGACATTTCATTAAAAAAGCAACTTTTTTGTTGCTTTTGATTTTTTTATACTTTCTTTAATACTTTTGTAGTATTTTTTACAAAAGTTTCCTCAAAGCTTATAATACTGTTTTTATATCTATTATATGCAAACTCATAATCCCCATTTGTTATTGCTTCTACGCAAGCATCAACTACATTATCATAAATATAATTATATATAATATCTTTTTTCTCTTCTTTTTCTATATTTTCTACAATTTTAGGTGCTATTTCATAATAATGTCTAACATCGCTTTCATTAACATAATTATCTCTAAACCATCTTAAAACTGTTAATTCAAAACAATCATCTTTAAATTCATTTAAATAATGTTTCATACAAGCTGTTGTAAGATAGCAACCAGAACCGGAAGTATGAGTTTGCGTATTTTTTTCATCACTTCTATCGTTATCTGTTCTTTCCCAATTTCCATTTAAATCTGACTTAATATGTGATGAACTATGAGAATTATTATTGTAGGTTGATTTATCATAATAATCATATTTATATCCTTTTCCATCATTATAAGGAGTTACTCTTAATTCTCTACCATCTTCTCCTACATATCTTTGTCTATGTATATCATATTCCATATTTTTTATTTTATCATAATCATTCTTATCCATTTTTCTTCATTTTCCTTTCTCTATTATTATTTCTTAAATTATTAACATAGTTTTTATGTATTATTTTTTTATAATAAATATATATTAGAGAATATAAATTTACTAAATCATACAAATTATCATATTTTTGATCCAAATAATTAATGTTTTCGTTTATAATTTCTAAATTAATTTCCTCTATTTTTTCTGTTTGTAGCAATATTTCAAATTCTCTGTATAAATTATTAATAATATTTAAATCTTCTTTATAAGTTTTTTCTGTTTTTAACAACTTTAAAATATCTATTATATTTTTTATATTATTATCTATATTTTTTACCATTTTATCGTCCTTTCTTTTTTATTTATTTAGTAAATTTTTCTTATTATCACTTCCTAACAAAAAAAGAGGATAATAAAACTTATCCTCCTCCAGCCAAAACATAAATGCACAAATCATTTAAGTTGTAAATATACTAACATTTTGTTAAAACTTATTTTTTATATCATGTATAAAATAATGATTTTTGCGTTTATATTAACTTTTTTTATTATTTTTAATCAAATAAATTCGTTTTAAACTGATTTTTAGGTGTTTTATACAATATAAAAAATTATATGCAAAAAAAGTCTAGAAATTTTGTATTTTCTAGACTTTTGATTCTTAAGATGACGCCGTACAACAACCACCAGACATAAATTTGCACACTGTTATATTGGCTTGACATCTCTTTCATTAACATAATTATCTCTAAACCATCTTAAAACTGTTAATTCAAAACAATCATCTTTAAATTCATTTAAATAATGTTTCATACAAGCTGTTGTAAGATAGCAATTACCTGTAGAGGTTGTTGTAATCGATTTGTTTTCATCATGATTTTTTACAGTAAAAGTTCTCTTTTCATGATCTATATTTACATGTGTAGCAGCATGTTTCTTATCTGGAGTATCACTATAAATAGACATAGATTTTTCTGTAAATTTTAAAGATTCTCCGCGTCCATTTATATATGAATTAGTTTTATTATCTTTTGAAACTATCTTATCTTTATCATCTTTCATTTATATCTTTTATCCTTTCGAATTATACTATTTTCATTAATTTTTTTGCCTATTGGGCAACTACCATAATAAATAACAATGTCTAGCCAATTAACAATTTCTTCAAAATAAATTCCATCATAAGCATCAAATGGTATTTTAGATATTATTTTTTTTGCTTTTAACACTTCTTTTTCCGACATTTTTAATAAATCATTATTTTCTACAAAGTATTTTATCCATTTGTCTACTATCTTTAATAGTTCTTTGAAATATTCTTTATATTCTTCATAGGGTTTATATAACATTGAAACTTTAATATAAAATAATATTTTTGCTAAAGCTTCTTCTACTTCGTATCTATTAATAATTATTAATTCGGATTTATTATTTTCGATTTGATTCTCTTTCATTATTTTATTCTTCCTTTCTTTTTTATTTATTTAGTAAATTTTTCTTATTATCACTTCCTATTAAAAAAAGAGGATAATAAAACTTATCCTCCTTCAACCAAAACATAAATGCACAAATCATTTAAGTTGTAAATATACTAACATTTTGTTAAAACTTATTTTTATATCATGTATAAAATAATGATTTTTGCGTTTATATTATTTTTTTTTATTATTTTTAATCAAATAAATTCGTTTTAAACTGATTTTTAGGTGTTTTAGACAATATAAAAAAATTGATAAAACTTACTAAAATTTCCAATATTTCATAAACATATTTTAGAAAAAAATAAAGTGAACTATTTAGAACACTTTTGAAATATTTAACATGAGAATTGTCATATAAAAACCTCGATTCTATTTGTCCAAGAAACGGGGTTCATATCATATTGGCTTGCCAATAGGTGTGTTACTAAAATGACAATTTTAGTTTTTATAGAAGTTACATATAAATTTATATTAATTATAATTGTATAACATTAAAAGATTTGATATAATTTTTATAGGAACATTTAATAGTTGGGTGATTGCCGAATTCTTAATAAGGAAGGAGGCGATAATATGTTTAAGAAAGATTTATTAAACACTCATTAATCATACTTATCTTCCTACTAGTATTATTACTATTTATAGTTTTGATATGAAAAGAAAATCACCTAACTCAGCAATGATTTAGGTGATGTCAATATATGGGCAACACTCAACATACGAATATTGAATGTTCCTTTTTTATTATATGAAGTTTCCTTCATCTATATACATACTAACATAAAAACGACTTATTTTCAAGTCGTTTTAAATTTTATCTCGAAAAGTTCGAATAACAATCAATCTGGTGCCATTGAAGTAGACGTCTACAACTTTTATATTTTTCTTATTTTATCATAATAATCATCTATACATTGCTTAAATTTATAAAAATCCTTCTTATTATTCAAATAGCTCCTCTTATTTATCTCTAGCATAATTGAGGATAATCTTTTTTCTTTTTTATTAAAATATTTATTTGGGATTATAGTTCCTTTATATGGATGATTAATTTTAACTGAATAGCCATATTTTTTAAAATGTTCAACTGTAAAATTAGTTAATTTTTCATTAACATAAGTATTATCAGTACCAATACATATATCCGGTGTATTGGTTATATCAAATAATTTTTCTACCATCTCATCCGAAAAACTATGGAAATCTATAATAATACATCTATTGTATTTTTTTAATAAGTTAGTAACCATTTTATCTAATTTATTATGATGTTTGTCATAGTATGATTTTAAAATTCTTCTTTTATATTTTTTGTTTGGAATTGCAATAGTATTATCACAATCTCTTGTATAAATTACTCCCATTCCTTTTTTTGACATAATTTCTTTTGAATCATCTTTAAATTTTTCAACATCACAAAATAATCTTGAATATTTAAAAACTAACTTATGACATTTATTTGGAATTAATTTATCAGTCAAGTAATCACTCAAAAATTTATTTGTTCTTTTTATATAGTTTTGATCATTTATACATATATCCCAATATTGTTTAGGAATTTTCAAAGCCGAATGTGGAACATGAAATAAAATACAATCCATTAAACTTCCTCCTAAAAATTATAAATTTCTCTATATATATTTTATCACATTTTATAGTATTTTTTATTATATTTTGTTATGACAAAATATTTAACCCCCTAGGTATTTTGACATGAATATCAAAACACAATCTGAAAAAGAAAAAAAACAATCCTTTTTTTCAGATTGTATATATATATTTAAAGTTCTATTAGTTAGAACAGAATCGTCAATGGTGCTAGTGACGTAGACGTCTACAACTTTTAATTTTATATTTTATATCCAATTGTCAATAGTTTTCTTTTAATCTCTTCTTTACCACCATCACGTTGATGACATTCGTTTATAAATAAATTAATTAAATCTTTTTTATCTTCTCCGAATAAAATTAAATAGTCTCCTTCGATATTCCACCAAAAATCATAAAGACATTCTTCTGGATTGCGGTTTATATATTCCTATAATGAAAAATTTCGATCAATATTAAACTTTGATAAATTATATATAAAGTGTGGATTTTCCTTTAACTTATCATTTACTAAATTACTATTAGCATATATATACATTTGATTATTATCTTTATTGAATATTTGTGTTGGATAGAAGTAATAATCTTCTTTATAATATTCGATGAACATTCTGGAAATAGGAATCGCATTTCCTTCATATTCAAATTGTCCCATATATTCTAAATCAATTATTCGTTTTATACCATCATTATCGATTGGAATATTAGCTAATTCACCAATATTAGTTATTAAAAATTTGCCTTTTTGTAGTTTCATAAATTAACTCCTTTCAGATAGTATTTATTATATTATATTTTTTGTATTTAGTTATGACAAAATATTTAACCACCTAGGCATTTTGATATATATATCAAAATGCTAGCTGAAAAAGAAAAATCAATCATTTCGATTGATTTCTATATATCAAAGTTCGAATAGTTCGAACAGATTTATCAATGGTGTCCCAGAAGGGATTCGAACCCCTGACCGCTGCCTTAGAAGGGCATTGCTCTATCCAGCTGAGCTACTGAGACATGACTCAATTACAAAAAAAATTATATAATAAAATTAAAGTAATTTCAAGTCTTTTTATTTATTTTTTTAAAAAAAGTATAAGTTATGTTTATTTAACTTATACTTTTTATACATTTTCTTCTATATATTCTAATAGTTTTAAGAACATATTTATATGTTTAGGTTCTAATCCTTGTTTTTTTAATTTTCTTATATTTATTCTTTTTTTCTTTATTTCATCATCGCTGAACATTATTTTACTTACACTACCTTTTAAAGTTGTCTTTATTTTTAATCCACTTATAATATCATCTATATCTTTATTAACTATTCTATTAGTTTCGATTTCTATATCTTGTCCTTTACAATTTATAGTTATTTGTTTAAATGAATTTACTCTTTCTAACTCTATAATGAAATCATTTTCATCTATATAGTATTTATAATTATCTATTTTTTCTTCTCCAATATATATAGTAATATCGTTAGGTAATCTTGTATTTCTGAATTTAATTTTAAATGTTCTTATACTTGGAATAATAGATGAATCAGTTATATCCTGTCTTATTATTAACGTATAATTATTCAACATATAATTATAATCTATTATAGTTTTTACATATTTATCTTTATAATTATATATTTCATTATCTTCATATATAGTATAAGTATTACTTTTTCCAGGGAAAACATGTATTTCAAATCCATCTGGATTTTTAGAACTATTTAGATTATCATCATTTAGTAATGCTAAGGGAATTATACTACCTTGTGTAGCAAATACTGGATAATCTTCATCTTTATAAAATGAAATATATCTTTTATTTCCTGTATATTTAATTCCTGTTTTAAAATCATACCATATACCACTTGGTAAAAACATTCTTTGTATTGTTCTATTCATTATATCATCTTTTTGTTTTGTTATTGGAACCACTAATAAAGACTTTCCAAAATAATATTCATTTTTATAATCTGGTTCATCATATATTTCTGGATTATTATAATATAATGGTTGTATTAAAGGTAACCCTGTTTCAGTGTAATTATAGGATTCACTATATATATATGGAATCAATTTTGCTCTTAATCTTAAGTAATAAGTAACAATACTTAATGTATGCATATCCCAATTCCATGGCTCTCTTTTGTAATAATGACTTCCTGCACTAGATAATCTTAATATAGGGCTAAAAGTACCTAATTCAATATATCTTCTATATAATTCGTCATCTTCTATACCACCATAAAATCCACCTATATCATTGCTTATAAAACTTAATCCCATATTACTTGCACTACTATAGTATTCTGGTATTTTATCAAGCACTTTCCAACTAACTAAGGTTTTTCCAGTATATATAATATTAGACAAATGAGAATTAATTAAACCATTTCTACTAAAACAAGAATTTTTTAAATTTTTACTTTCTAGAAATTTATAATGATAATGATTTAATACTCTTAAATTATATAAGTTGTTAATATCGTTATAATCTATTAAGAAACTATTAATACCTTTATCTATTAAAGGATTAATAAAATTATTCAAATAACTTTCTACTATATTTTTATTATAAAAATTAAGTGGAATATTATCTTTTTCTTCTATATTGTTTTCTTTTATAAAATTATTAAAATTATCTTCTTTATTACTTATAATTATGGGATTTATTGTAACACCTAAATATATATTTTTTAATTTTAAATAATCTATGAATTTATCATAATCTATAAATAGATCTTTATTCCAACTTAATCCATAATCATTATCCGTTTTTTTATGCCAATAATTACCTAGCAGTATCATATTTATTGGTATATTATTTTTATTAAATTTGTTTATTAAGTCTTTAATATTTTGATCAGTATAATAAGAATCTTTATTCCAAATATTACCAAACATATAGCGAGGTATCATTTTAGGTTTGCCTGTTAAATTAAAATAGTCTCTTAAAACTAATCCAAAGTCTCTTTTATACATAAATAAATATGTATCTATAGTTTTTTCACTTCTTTTATAAAATGCATTATCTTTTAATATTAGTGAATTAGAATCGTCAATACTTACAAAGCCATCTGTAGAATATAATCCTTTATTATTTAAAGTAATATTTTCTTTATTATCTAAACTATATCCTATAGTTTTAAAATTTCTGGCTTCTATATGATTAAAATACCAATATTTATCGGTATCTTTTAAGAATACTTTTAAATTTTGTTCTGGTACTAATTTAGTTCCATAAAATGATTTTTCTTTTACATATTCTAGTTTAAAGTAATTAGTTTCTATAACTAAATATTTTTCATCTTCTTGAACATTAATATTTATATTTGGGAAATTTCTATTACGTACAAATTCTGTATATTCGTCAATAAATTTCCCGCTTTCACTATACTCTAATCTTATTAATATTTCACTTAGTACTGTAAATCTATAGTGTTTACCTTGAAATATATTAGTACTTTCTTTCATACTATCACCTATCATAATTATTTTATCATAAAAAAAAAGAGAGTTAAATATTATTTTGTATTTTTCCTAAACAAAATATATTTTCTCTTTTTAATAATATTTCTTTTTTATTTAATGAATCCAATAGTTTTTCTACTTTAATTGTAAATTCTTCTATATTTTTATAAGTTACTATATTAATATTATTATATTTTTTTATTTTTTTATCATTTTCATCTATAAAGTAATATATATCTTTATTTAATTTATTTGCTATTTTTAATTCATATTTTAATAAGTAATTTGATTTACTTAAATTACAAATTATTATATCTGAATCTTTTATGAGATCTTTAACATAGTTTGATATAAATCTTTTTGTCATTGGTAATACTAAATAGTATTTATCCATTAGATTTTTTTCTAATAAAGGTTTATAAATTTCTTCTTTATAATTTACCTTTTCAGAATGCATTATATATACTTTTATTTTCATTGTAATGTAGTTCCTACAACTTTATATGGTTCATTTTTCGTTCCAATACCTGTTATTAAAACTTTATTTGATAAATTAATAGCCGGTCTATATCCAATATTAGTTGCATAATTTGTCCACATATCTCCTGTAACATTTACCCAAAAAGCTTCATCTTTAGAATTATTATATCTAGTAGGAGTTAATGTCCACCATGTATAAGCTCCTGTTAAATAATTATTAGGATTCTTCCCTGCCCATTTATATCCAGCAAAAGTTGTTTCTTCCGCAGTTAATGTTGCTACATACATATCAGTTCCATCGTTAAAATCTGTTAATATAGTTCCTGTACATTCAAGACTTGGTTCTTTCATAGGCTCCAATCTTATATATGAAGTATAATATATTCCTGATGAATAATAACTTGATAAATTACCTAAAGTTATGCTTCCTAATGCTGTTATACCTTCAGCATTTAAATTAGTTACTGAAGTATTATAACCTTTATCTTCAAAGCACCAATTACCTGGTTCTAAATATGTTAAATAATTACTTAATTTATTTGTTTGAAAAGTTTTAAACGTTGCTTGCATTGAAGTTGAAGATGTAGGATTTAAATAATTAATTTTATTAGCTGAATCGTATCCAAAAGCTCCTACACCTGATGTTCCTCTATAATTCCCAGTAGAAGTTTCACATGTAGTTTGAGCGTCTTCTAAAATCAATCTAGTAGTTTCATCTCCGTTTATTCTAACTATTTTCCAACACATTCCTGCAAAATTAATATAGTTATTTATAACATTTCCTCTAAAATAATATGTATTTCCATCATTATCTGTTGTTAAAGATAATGTTGCTTCATTACTTCCATTTATAATTTTTCCAGGTCTAGTTTGTGGAGTTTCACTATAAGTTGCATATCCTGTTTCATTTGAAGTTTTAGCACTCTTTAATATTTCGTAAGCTAATGTTCCGCCTATAAATGGATTATCAGCTTCAGTATGCGTACCATAAATATGAACTACACCTTTAAATCTATGCCCCTGATCATCATTTTGATCTATATTTTCATGATATATATATTCTACTTTTAAAGCATAAGTGTATGTATCATTAGAATTATTTAATTTTTCATCTTTTAAGATTATTGCATTCCCACTTGGATATATACCACTTGCAACTATCTCAGCAGTACTTAAATCACTTGAATCAATGGTATTATTACCATTTTTTCTATATAAAGTATATACAATATCTTCTTTTCTAATAAAATTATTTTCTACATCCATTAGATAAATAGAATAAGTACTATCTAAATCACCTGTATTTTTAACAGTGAATATTTTAGTATAAGTATAACCAGGTCTTATAATTTCTGAAATTGTTTCATTAGATATATCTGTAATTTCTACTTGATCTAAACCTGAAATAGCCTCAACAGTTTTTTGGTTTGTGTTTCCAATTACTCTATTTATATAAAATCCGTATGTAAAACCTAGCAACGATATTGTTACCATAATTATAGCTACAATACAAATTGTTATTGTTGTCTTACGATTCATGATATCACACTTTCTTACTATATTTATAATATCATAGTTTTATTAAACTAGTCAATTTATATAAGTTATTTTTTTTAATTTTTTACATAAAAAAACTAATAGTAATATGCTATTAGTTAATTTATAATGTAATCATATTCCGTATTAGCAGCTGGTGTAATTAGAGCACTACTTTTTAAACAAATAATAGGTCTAACTCCTCTTGATGTACTAGGAAGAATTGCTTTACCTAATATACTGACACTGGAATCTCCTGCTTCGTCCCACCTAACACCTGTATTATAATTTATTTTAAATGAAGTTTGGTCAGATAAATTTGATGTTATACTCATTAATGCTGTTGGTGCATTACCAGATGGTGATGCTAACCAATATCCATAGGAATAGATATCTACATCATTTCCATTAGGATGAGTATTTCCTTCTCCTGTTTTATCATAATATGAATTATGGTCTAAATATAAGGTTTCGTTTTCACAATAATATAATCCAGTTGTTTCATTTAATATAGGTGTTCCACCTACGCAATGAGATAATCCGGTATCAATATTTTGTTTTAATACACCATTTTGGTCTAAATAGTATCCCCATTGTCTTAGTAAAGTATGGTATTCTCTATTTTGAAAACCATAAGAAATACTTGTATTATTAACTTTATTAAATGAATCTAAGAATAAAGTTAATGGAACTCCACCCATTGCATATTCTAGTGTATTTTTACTATCTTTATAATAATCTGTCCAAATATCATCATGCATGTAAGCTACAGGCTGCATGTTTATTGGTTTTACTATTTTAGATACAGTTTCTGTAATATTTGAAGTTCCATCTTCATAAGGTAAGAAATCTCCTAAATATTCATCACTTAAAAATCTTTCATCTATCCATTTTCTTTTAACTGCATTTCTTACATCTTCAACAGTTTTATATTCATTTGAAGCATAACTTATATCTATTATTCTTGAATATCCATACTCACTTTCAACAGATAAAACTTCTACCCCATTCTTACTTGGAGCTTGATTGGCAAATATTGGATTTTTTGCTATTAAATAAATATTTTCTCCATCTGAATGAAATATTTGCCATTCTATATCCAGTAAATTTGAGTTTGTTGGTGTATAATTAACTGTTTTACCGTAATATGTTTCAGCATTTAAAGCTATATAAGAAGCATCAACAGAATTAGATTCAATAATTTCGTTATTTACTTCTATTTCTAAAAGTGTGTCTATTTTTGTTATATTAAATGGAATTGTTTGGGCATTAGCAGTTACTGTAATTTCATTTCCGTTTTCTACCTTATTTTCTTTACCTCTTTTTATAGAAAAATCTATACTTCCTTTTAACGCGTCATTAGTACAATCTTTAACTCTTATTGTATAATTCCCCGCTTCTAATGCTGGTATTAAATAATCACCATTTGATTCTATATGACTAATTTTAGTATTTTCATTTGATTTATTTATAGTTTCAACACAGTATCCATCAAAACTACCCGTAACAGAGCCTTTTAAATCTACTGTATCATCTAAATTATATATTTGAATTTTTCCTTCTATTTTTTTTGCCATATCAACACTTTGATCTACACCGGCTTCTAAATATTTAATAACTAAAGTATATTCATGTTTTCTATTTATATCAATGTCATTACTAACTAGCATCGCATTATTATTTGGATAATTACCGTTTATACCATTACAAGTTTCTTCTACATATTCATCATTGGTTGTATTAATTGTTTTACATGAAAGTGATATGTTCATGTCTTGTTGTCTTTCATATTCATTAATGACATCTTCTAAATAGACTGCATAATTATTTGTTTTACTTCCTGTATTTTCTACAGTAAAAGTTTTTGTTGCAATAATTGTATCTGGTCTAAATTTTGACATTGTTATAATTTCATTTGTGCCATCATCATATATTAATTCTAAATCAGCACTTGTTACAACGATGCTTTTATTAGTTGTATTACCTTTTACACTAATTAAGTAATAAGCATATGAAAATCCAATTAATGAAAGTAATCCTATTACAAGTGATAAAGTAATTATTAATATTTTATTTTGCTTAATCATTTTTACCTCCATTATTATATTTTCCTACTCTTAAATAATACAATAATTTTCATTTTATTTCAATACTTTTTAAAAAAAAGAACTATTTAGTTTTTTCAAGTAAAACTTTCATAGTTCTAATCATTTGAGAAGTATAACCCCATTCATTATCATACCAAGCTACAACTTTGACTAATTGTTTATCATTTACAGTTAATACATTAGTTAATAATCCATCAACTAATGCACCAGTACTCTCTCCTAATATATCGCTTGAAACTACAGGATCCATAGTAATCTTAATTGCTTCAGATTCATTATCTTTAAATAATTTATTTATTTCTTCTAATGAAGTATTTTTCTTTAATTCTAATGATAAATCTACTACCGATCCATCACCAACAGGTACTCTTAATGCTCCTCCATCAAGTTTTCCTTCGAGTTCAGGGATTACTTTGCCTATTGCACTCGCTGCTCCTGTACTAGATGGAATTATATTTAAACTTGCCGCTCTACCTCTTCTTGATTTTATTCCCTTTTTATGTGGAACGTCTAATGTTGATTGATCGTTTGTCATTGCATGAACAGTAGTCATAAATCCTTTTTCTATACCATATTCTTTATTTAATATATTTAACACTGGTGCCAAGCAATTTGTCGTACAACTTGCAGCACTAATTACTGATTCTGTACCATCTAATTCTATATCATTTACTCCATAAACTATAGTTTTCATATTTCCTTTTCCTGGTGCTGAAATAATTACATGTTTTGCTCCTGCAACTATATGTTTATAAGCATCATCTAATTTAGTAAATAAACCTGTACATTCTAACACAACATCAATATCATTTTCTCTCCAAGGTAGTAACGACGGATCTTTTTCACTGTATACTTTAATTTCTTTTCCTTTATAAATTATGGAATCATTATCAAATGATATATTTTCGCCATCAAATTTTCTATGATTAGTATCATATTTTAAATAATACGATAATTCTTCAGCACTTGTTAAATCATTTATAGCTACTACTTCCATATCAGGTTCGTTAGCTATTAATCTAAACGCAAGTCTACCTATTCTTCCAAATCCATTTATTGCTATTTTTTTCATTATATCCCTTACCCTTCATTAAATTCTGATTTTCCAATAAATTCTCTTAATACATTATCACTTGCTAAATATTCACTACTAATAGGATAAAATGTTTTTAAACTATCAAGTAAACTTCTAGCTTTTTCATAATGTGGACTGTCCATTTTTACTGTATATAATAATGGCTCCGCATAAACTTTAAGTACTCCTATTTCATATATGTAACTTGTATTTAATATTACATCTGCCTCATCAGTAAATGGAAATATATATTTATCTTCTCCATTTCTTACGCTATCCCACATAGATAAAGTCTTTTCAACACTAATTCCTCTAGTTCTATTATCTCTAATCATTCTTCTTAATAACCTGTTTTCTGTAGTTGAAATATAATTATGTCTATCTAATGTTAGTGGTGTTAAAGGACTTACATATATTTTATATTTATCTTCTTTAGGTATATTTTTGCTTACAACTTCATTTAAACAATGTAATCCTTCTACTAGTAATATATCGTTTTCATCTAATTTTATACTATCTCTATCAAAGTTTTTAGCACCTAATACAAAATTGTATTTTGGTAGCGTTACTTCTTTTCCTTTTAATAAATCACTTATTTGATTTCTAAATAATACTAAATCTATAGCATCTAAACTTTCTAAATCTCTTTTTCCAGTTTCGTCAGGAATTATCTCTTCTAATTCTTTATAATAATCATCTAAACTAACCTTAATAGTTTTCTTACCTAAAGAATTTAGAAATAATGATAATTTTCTAGTACTTGTAGTTTTTCCACTACTACTAGGACCTCCTAAAAATATAATTTTTTTATTTAATTTAACTATATTCTTAGCTATTTTCATCATAGAATCATCTATTATAATGTCATTTTTCTTTATGAAATCTTCTATTTTACCTTGTGAAATTATTTTATTTAAATCAGAAACATAATGTATCCCCTGTTTATTTATCCATTCATTATATTTATCAAATTCATTCATTATATTTTTCTTAAATTCAAATTCTCTTTTATTATCTGCATTATCTATTAAAACAAAATCATTGTTACTTAAATTAACTATTTTAAAATAGTTTATTTCTTTAGTATTAGAAACAATATTAGAAAAGAAATAATTATATTTTCCTAATAATTCGTTAAATACAATTGTCTCATTTATCATATTATTAATAGTTTCTGATTTTTCATATTCTTCATATCTATTATAATAATTTATTGCGTCTTTTCTACTTACATTTAGTTTTAATATTGGATAATTACCATTAATATATTCTTTCATTTTATTAGTAATTAATTTGATTTCTTGTGCTGTTATTTTTTTATCTGTTATAAATTTCCCTCTCATACCAATATCTAAACTATGACATATTTTAACATCACAATCTAAAACTTCTTTTGCTGCTATTATAAATAAAAATTTTAAACCTGCTTTTTCTTCTTTCATATTATCCCTCTTTACTTTATTAATTATATTCTATCATATATTTTATTATTTTGAAATTTTTTTATTAAATATTTTGTCTAATTTTTTATAGTATTAATATTTAATTTGTTTATAAAATATTAATAGGTGATAAAATGTTTATTCCAACTATACAAGAAAGTACATCTAATGGAGAAAAAGTTTATGATATATATTCTAAATTATTAGATAATAGAATTATTTTTATAAATGGTGAAATAAATGATAGTCTATCTAATTTAGTAATATCAGAATTATTATATTTAGATTCTATAAATCACAATGATATTGATATTTATATAAATAGTCCTGGAGGTAGTGTTACAAGTGGACTTGCTATAGTAGATACTATGGATTTTATAAAAAGTGATGTTAGAACTACTGTAACTGGTATTGCTGCAAGCATGGCTTCTATTATTTTAGCAAATGGTACTAAAGGAAAAAGATATTCTTTAAAAAATAGTGAAGTTATGATACACCAACCACTCGGTAATACAAGTGGTCAAGCTACTGATATTGAAATTCATGCAAAAAGAATCATAAATAAAAAAAAGTTACTAAATAAATTGTTAGCAACCTTAACAAATCAAAGTATTAAAAAAATAGAAAAAGATACAGAAAGAGATAAGTATCTAACTAGTCTAGAAGCTTTAGAATATGGTTTAATAGATTCTATAATATAAAATTTATAATTAATCCTACTATTATAGATATAACCAATCCTATAAATTCGCCTATTATACCTTGTTTTATATGATACCAATAATTTTGGTATTCTTTTTTTATATCTTCTGTACCAATAAAGATAAATCTTTCATATAATCACCAATATAAGTATAACAAATTGTAAATATTTCATCTAATAAATTTACAAATCATTATATAAAATGTTAAAATAATATAGGTGATTTAAATGATTATAAATAAAATAATTGAGTTAGCGAAAAAAGATAAAAAAAATATTGTATTAGTAGAAACAAATGATATTAGAACTTTAAAAGCTGCAAGCGAAGTAAAAAGTATGAACTTCGCTGATATAACTTTAATTGGAAATGAAGAAAATATTATGACTTTGGCTAAAGATAATAATATAATGCTTGATGACATTAAAATAATAGATCCTAAAACTTCTTTATTAACTAAAGAATTAATAGAAGAATTTTTTAATTTAAGAAAAAGTAAAGGAATGAGTTATGAAGAAGCAAGTGATATTATTTCAAATGATTATTTATATTTTGGAGATATGTTAGTTTATATGGATTATGCTGATGGATTGGTTGCTGGAGCAACACATTCATCTAGTGATGTTTTAAGAGCTGCTTTGAAAACTGTTAAAACTGCACCTGATTCAAAAATAGTTTCTTCTTTCTTTTTAATGGAAACAGAAAATAAAAATATAGGTCAAGATGGCATATTTATCTTTTCGGATTGTGGTATGATACAAAATCCTACTAGTGAAGAATTAGTGAATATTGCTTATTCTTCTCAGGAATCATTTAAGAAGTTAGTTGGAGAAATACCTAAAATTGCATTTTTATCCCATTCAACAAATGGTTCTAGTAAGTGTGAAGATGTAGATAAAGTAAAAAATGCAGTTAATATGTTTAAAGAAAAATATCCAAATATATTAGCTGATGGAGAATTACAATTGGATGCAGCAATAGTAAAAGAAATATCAGAAAAAAAATATCCTGATTCTAAAATAAAAGGAGATGCTAATATTTTGATTTTTCCTGATTTAGATGCTGGTAACATTGCATACAAGACTGCTGAAAGAATTGGAAATGCCAAAGCTTATGGACCTATTACACAAGGTATAAGAAAGCCTATAAATGATTTATCAAGAGGTTGTAATTATAAAGATATAGTTGGTGCTATTGCAATAACTTGTGTACAAGCAAAATAAAGAACTCAAACGAGTTCTTTTAATCTTTAACTTTAGTTAATAAAGTAAATATAAACGAGAATATAATAGCACTACATATTCCTAAACTAACGTTACATAATAATTCATTAAATATTCCAATAAATCCTCCACTCAGATATCCTGAATATGCACTATTAAATAATGTATTTCCGAAAGATGTAATAGGTATACTGGCACCTACTCCAACAAAATTAATTATTTTATCATAACAACCTAACATACCTAAAAATGCTCCTAATACTACTAAACTACTTGTTACATGTCCTGGTGTAAATTTTGTATTATCTAATATAATTTGTCCTATAAGACAAATAAAACCGCAAAATAGAAAACTATATATTATTGTCATTAGTAACCTCCAAACTAATTAAATGTGCAATTGATGGTATTGAATGTTTTTGATTTACTAACATAGGACTATGAAGTGAACCTGTTGCTATAGCTAATATTTTTTTATATTTTTTATTTTGTAATATATTATTGAAAAGAATTAGTGGTAAACATACAGGTCCGCTTCCACCACTATATTTTTCTTGTTCTTTTTTGTATATTATACTTCCTGCATCGATATGATTTTTTATGTTAATATTATAATCTTCCTTTAATAGAATTTTAAATAGTTTTGTTCCGTAACTACCTAAGTCTCCCGTTAGAATTATATCGTAATCATTTACACTGGTTTTTGTATAATCTAAGTGTTCTTTTAAAGTTTTTACAGCCGCCGGCGCCATTACAGCTCCCATATTATTTGCATCTTTTATTCCCATATCAACAATGCTTCCGATAGTGGAGCCTTTTATCTTTATATTGGACTTATTTTTTGATAAGACACAACCTACACTCCCTGTAGTAGTAAATGTTGTATAAGAAGGTTTTTGAGCACCATATTCAATTGGAAATCTAAATTGTTTTTCACTTGCTAAATTATGAGAACTTGTTATAGATATTCCTTCTTTTATACTTTTTCCATTTATAAAATTAGATATTATTATCATTGATTCAACAAATGTAGCACAGGCATTATATACTCCTAAAAATGATATATTATTATTAACATTACTTGAACTAGTAGCAGTTATTTGATTCATTAAATCTCCGCCTACTATTAAATCAGTTTTAGTATTTATTAGATTATTTAAAACTTCTTTTTGCATTTTTATTTCAGAATCTTCTATAGTTTTTTCGCCGTAATAAAAATCATTTATGTATTTATTTACATTTTTTAAAATACCGTTATTTTCATTTTTACCAGCAATACTATAAAAATTATTTATATATAGATCTTTATAGATAAAACTAGCCATAAAACACCACCTTAATTAAACAAAATATAAATGCACTTACTATTCCATACAATATAACAGATCCGGCTAATTTAAAAAAGTTAGCACCTAGTCCTGTAATTAAACCATCTTTTTTATAATCTAATGCACTACTTTGAATAGAATGTGCAAATCCTGTTATCGGAACAATTAATCCTGCTTTAAATTTTATAACCCATTTATCAAAATCAAAAAATGCTGTCATAAAACAAGCTACTATTACTAATATGAAAATTATTATGCTTGATGCATCTGTAATTTTCATATCATATACATTTACTAAAATTAATTTTAATATTTCACATATAGCTCCAAGTAATCCTCCACTAATAAAAGCAATTAGTGAATGTTTCATTTTTTTTGGTTTAGGTGTGGTATCATTAACTAGTTTTTGATATTTTAATTTTTCCATTTAAAAACCTCCATTTTTATTATGAAGGTTTTCATTTTTTTTATGCACAAATATATTCTTTTATCTTTTTTTTGGACTTTGTTTCTAATCTAGATACTTTAACTTGATTAATTCCTAAAATACGTGCTACTTCTTCTTGTGTATAATCTTTAAAATATCTATAATCTATTACTTTTCTTTCTTCTTCAGATAATTTTTCAAGAGAATCCTTAATCAAAATCTTTGTATCATAATCTTCTTTATGGCCAATAAAATTATAAAGATTAGTTTCACTATTTAATTCAATATTATCATCTAAAGAAATAATATTACTACAAGTAATTACTACATCATTCACTAAACTTATGTCTAATTCTAAAAATCTACTTATTTCATCTAATGATGGAGTTTTGTTAAATTTTTGAGTTAGTAATACTTTAGCATTTTCTATTCTTTTGTAGATTTTTAAGTAATTTTTATTAAGTTTAATATTTCTATTATTCTTAGCTAAATCATACATTTCTCCAAAAATATATTTATATGCAAATGTGTTAAATTCTACACCAGAATTAATATTATAATTTTTTAATGCTTTTATAGCCCCAATATAGCCAGCCTGGTATAAATCAATATTTTCTACATTGTAAAACTTTTTAGCAATAAAATATATTATTTTTTTTAAACCTGGATCATTTATTACTTCATCTAAATTTGTATTCATTTTTTCACCTAAATTTGTAATATTTTAAGTGCACTTAATTCATTATTTGTTTCTTTATAAAATTCTAAATTAAATTTATTATTTACTACTAAAACTCTTCCATTATTATTTAATATAGCATTATATCCTAACAATAATGATTTACTACCAACTTCATCAATACTAACTAATTCGTCAAAGTTATATACTAAATTTTTTATACCTTGACTTATAATAATAGGAATTAAAGTATCAACTAACTTATTTGCCGTTAATTTATTTAAGGATCCTATTAACCTTACAAATAATATACCACTCTTATACTCCATATTTATATTTAACATAATCACCATCTCCTATAATATAAATTATTTTTTATAAATTTTAAACTTATTCGACATTATTTCTATTTCTTTTTTTCTTAATAAATAATATTATTTCTAATGCAATAAAATTTATGATTATAATATATTTAATAAAACTCATTTTATTAATTTTTATTTTATCTGTTTTAACTTTTTCTTTATATTCTTCTAATAATTCAGTTTTATTACTTACCTCTTCAGTATTAGAAAAATAATTTTCTTTATTTATTTCAGAACTTTTGCTTTGTTTAACTATTTTTAAATATTCTATATCATCTAATACTTCATATTTATTATTTTCTACATAAGTTTCATTTTCTAATTCATTATTTATTTCTATATTATCTTTTTCTACATTTACTAATTCCTTATTTATTTCTATATTATCTTGTTCTATATTTTCTAATTCATTATTTATTTCTATATTATCTTGTTCTATATTTTCTAATTCATTATTTATTTCTATATTATCTTGTTCTACATTTTCTAATTCATTATTTATTTCTATATTATCTTGTTCTACATTCTTTATATCGTCTTTTTTATTTTCTATATTTTCATTATTTAAATCTAATATTTCCTCTTTAATCTCAGTTTGAGGTATATTCACAATTACTTCTTTTTTTACATTAATATCATTTAATTTAAAGTTACATTCATATACACCATTAACATTATAGTCAATATTACAATCTATATTCGTTTTTCCACTACTATATTTTATATATTCTTCTATACTTTTAGTATTATTATTTATTTCAATAATATCCTCTATTTCTAATTTATCTCTTAAGTAATATTCTTCTATTTCTTTATAATCATCTAATATTATATTTTTTCCTTCTTTTTGATAATTATCTGTTTTTGTTATATTTTCTTTATAATGTTTATATAATTTGATTTTATCTATATATTTATATTCAGCTTCATAGCTTTCTTCTTTATCATAGTCTTCGATATAATCAAAAGTAAATATATGTTTTCTTTTGATAGAGTTATTTAATAATATAGGTATAGCATTACCACATATATTAAATTTAATTTGATAATTTTTATCTATATCTGTGTATAAAATAATTTTTAATGATTCTACATAATAAGGTTGTTTTAATAATGGTGAAATATAGTTAAATGCTTGATAGTAAAAATACGTATCATAGTCTTTATCATATAAATATTTTAATGTAGTACCAAATATACTGCTACTATATATATCATAAGTTAATAATTCTTCATTATTATAAATTTCTAATTCATAAAATTTAGTATTAAATGGTATTTCATCAAATATAAAATCAAAATCTTTTTCTTTGCTAACTTTTATATTTATATATTCATCATTTTCAGTATAATAATCAACTAATCTTTCTTCTATAATATAATCTTCGTAATCTACAATATATTCTTCGTTTTCTTCCATATATCCAATATCTATATACTCTTTATCATAAGTATTATAAATTTTATATTTTTCTATCTTTATTAAATCTTCATGTATATCATTAAGGCTTTCTACCTTTCTATATTCTCCATAATATACTTCTGCTATTACGTTATTTTGTAATGCAAAAAAACAAATAATAATAAATAAATATTTTTTCATATTTTCCTCCCTACATTTATATATATTAAGTATTTTTTTGCATTTCCTTTTTTTTATTAAAAAAAACTGTTGCTTTTTAACAGTTTTATCTTTTTTCTACTGATTATCAATATCTGTGTTGTCAAAATTACTCTTTTCTTCTGTATCGCTTTTTAATTCTATTTCATAAAAAGCATCTTTTATTGCAATTTTTATTATGTAATATAAAAGATATGAGACAAGTGCAATAAGTGCTATATAAAATATACCAATTAATACATTAATCATATTATCTTGATTCAACAACTAATTTTATAGCTGTCTTTTCCTCTCCTTCGATTAAAATATCAGAGAATGCAGGTATTACAATTAAATTTTGTCCAGAAGGCGCTAAGAATCCTCTTGCTATACATATAGATTTAACAGCTTGATTTAAACTTCCAGCTCCTATAGTTTGAATTTCAACACTTCCATGTTCTCTAAATACATTTGCAATAGCTCCTGCTACCTTCGATGGATTAGATTTACTAGATACTTTTAAAATTTCCATTATTTTCACGCTCCTAATTAATAATATTAATTACAATAAAAAAAATGAATTTTTTTTAATTCATTTTTATATTTTCTATAATTTGATTAATCTCTTCTTTACTTTTAAATCCAATAAACTTATTTACTTCTACACCATCTTTATAAATAAATACTGTAGGTATACTCATAACTCCATATTTAATTGCAAGTTCATTAAATTGGTCTGTATTAACTTTAACTACATTTAAATCCATTGTTTCAAGTACGCTCCCTAACATTTTACAAGGACCACACCAATCAGCATAAAAATCAACCAATACTATGCCTTCTTTTATTAAGTCATTTAAATTATTTTTTTCTAAATATTTAATCATTATTTTTCTCCTTATATTTTTCTATTACTGTTTCTATTCCTTCTATTTTTAGTTTATTATCATTTTGTAATTTAATAGCTGATTCATAAGTTAAGATTTCATATTTCATTAATGTATCTATACTTTCTAAATTAGATTTATTTACATCATTTTTGTTATTTAATGTAATATTATAAATTTCTTTACCACTATTAATTAAATTACTTGTAACATTATTTATTATAGGTATATTATTTAAAATAATTCCACTATATTTACTTTCATTTACATATTTTGCTGTAGTATTTACTACACTACCTATAAATAACAATAAAAAACAAAATAATATTCCTTCTAATAGCCCTATTATACCTCCAACAATTTTACTAGGTAAATTTAATAGAATTGTTAAATTTAATATCTTTTGTATACCTACAGATATTTTTTTTATAACACCAAATATTATCCATAAAACTATTATAGTAAATAAATAACTTATTGCTTCATAAAATAATATATTTACTGCTATAACACCTTTAAATATACCTCCAAAACTTAAAAAAGGTAAATTTTCATAAAGAAATGTTGATATAGGTTGTTTAAAATAAAAAGCTATAATAAATACTAAAAAAGTTCCTATTAAATTAACCGCACTTGGTATTAAACCATTTTTAAAACCTTTTAGTGCACAAAGTAATAAAATTACAATAATTAAGTAATCAACTATATTCATATATATTCACCATCCATTTTAATTATATTATAAAAAAGGTGAAAAATAAAGAATAATATGATAAAATGGATTTGGTGATGAAAAATGGCACAAACTACAATTGTTTTTAAAATAAGCAATAATTTAAAAAATGAAATAATAGAGTTTTATCAAGATAGATTTATAGATAAGAAACCTCCTTATAGTGTTTTTCAAGTTAAAGATTTTGATTGCGTTACTACTTTATATGAATCTGGAAAAATAATGTTCCAAGGAATGGCTGCAGATATAGAAGCATCTTATTGGATAGAAAGAGAAAGAATATTAAATAATCGTAACATAAAACAAGAACTTGATAAGGATTCTAAGAAAAAAGATGATAAGAAAAATGAATTAAAAGATGAAAGATTTAAATATATTTCTACTATAGGATCAGATGAGGTTGGTACTGGAGATTATTTTGGACCTATAGTTGTTACTGCATCTTATGTTGATATTAAAGATAAAAATAAATTAGAAGATATTGGTATTAGAGATTCTAAAAAACTTACTGATGATAAAATCAAATTAATTGCACCTAAATTAATAAAAGAAATACCTCATGTAACTTTTATATTAACTCCTAGTGAATATAATCAAAAAGGTATAACAAATATGAATAAAATAAAAGCAATATTACACAATAAAGTGTTATATGCTTTAGTTAATAAAGATATATATGATTATGAAAAAATTGTTATGGATCAATTTGTTTATCCTGCTAAATATTTTGAACATATAGAAAGTATTCCTAAAAAAATAACAAATATAACATTTACAACTCATGCTGAAGATAAATGTTTATCTGTTGCTGTATCTAGTATTATATCAAGATATATTTTCTTAAAGGAAATGGATAATTTAAGTGATTCATTAGGTATTCCTTTACAAAAAGGTGCTGGAGAAAACGTGGATAAACAAGGTATTGAAATCATAGAAAAATTTGGTTTTGATAAATTAAAAGAAATTGCTAAATTAAATTTTAAAAATACTGATAAGATTAAATTTAATATGAATTTTTAAAAATGTAAAGTGTTTACTTTACATTTTTTATTTCTTGTATGCATTTAAATAATTTATTTTAATTCCATTTTTCATAAATTTGTTTTCATACTCAGTTATTACATTATCTATATCTTCATTTGCTAAATCCATGCTTACTCTATCTAGTATATAACCATGTTTAGATAATGATTCAATTGAATAAGCAAATAATAAAATATTATCTGTTTTTTGTACTATATGTGGTTTATTCTTAAATATATTTTCATATAAATTTAAAAATACTTCACTAGTTAATCTTCTTTTAGCATGTCTTTTTTTAGGCCATGGATCGGAAAAATTTAAATATAAAGTATCTATTTCTTTATTGAATATTTTATTTATATTTATTGCATCTAATCTTATTAATTTTAAATTAGTTAATTCTTCACCAGCTAACTTTTCTATTGCCCTAACCATTACAGATTCATATTTCTCTATTCCTATAAAATTTATATTAGGATATTTTTTTGCCATACCTATTATAAAATCTCCCTTACCCATACCAATTTCTATATGAATAGGATTATTATTATCGAATATTTCTTTGTATTTACCTAAATATTCTTCTGGATTATTTATTACATAATTACAATTTTCAACTATATTAATTGCATTTTTCACATTTCTTAAACGCATTATTAATCACTTCCTTTATTTTTTTACATATAATGAACTGAGGAGGAAAATCTATGAAAAAAGATAGAAATTCATTTTTTTCAGAATATAACATGAGTTCATATAATAATATGCAACCTATGATGCCTAATATGTATCCTAACCAAGTATCTAGTCAATCATCTTTTTATTCAGGACCTGCAATGGATTATAATATGAATCAAAATTATAATAATATGATTCCACAAAATAACATGAATAACAATTATACATCAGATATCGAATCTAGGATATCAAAAATTGAAAGACAAATCAATAGAATTGAAACAAGATTAAATAAATTAGAAAGTGAATTATCTACAAATTATAATACAACTAAAGATTTAGATAATAGTTTATACAATAACAATAATAATATGTATATGGTTTAATACTTACTTTAATGTAAGTTTTTTTATAAAATAAAAAAATTCTATTAACTAATCATTTATACATTATTAAAGCACTAAAACAATATAATTGTTCTTCTCCACTTATTGCAATAGATACATTAAATTTTATATCTATAACATTTTTATCTAGTATAAACTCATTAATAGAATTTTCTAAATCTTTTTCATGACATTCATCAAATACTTTTACTTTCATATAATCACCAACATAATTATAATAATTAACTATGTCGAATTATAAGAGTTTTTATTCAAATTTTAAATCTATAAAACTATTACATATACTTGCAATTAATATAGCACCCAAACTAGATAAAGCGGGTTGAACTAAATATAATAAAAATGTAAGTAATCCAACTATAATACCATAAATAACTATACCTTTTTTAGTATAACTACTACTAACACTATCAGTTGCAATAAATACAAAAGAAAATAATATTCCATTAGTAAATAACATATTCATAATATTACTAATATCATTCATTATTAAACAATATATTATAGTTAATATAGAAAAAGTAATAGTTGCAAAAATGGGTATATTTCTTTTGTATATTTTAAAATTATATAATACTATAAAACTTATAATTAATAGCAATACGTTAGTAGTAAAAATTCCACCACTACCCTTACCAAGTAAATAATCTAGTGCATTCATATTAAAATTATTGCTTGCTTCGTAATTATTTAAAAAACTAAATTCATTAAATAAATTCATTATAAAAAATATTATTAAACTAGTTAGAGCTATATAATTTATTTTATTTATTTTAATAAACTTAGATACTAATAATACTATAAAAGTAACTGTACTAAATAGTATTATATTAGTATTTATACTTATTATACACGCAACTAATACTCCATATAAAGAATGAAAACTACTAAATATAATATCAACTAATTTAGCTTTTTTCTTTTTTATTAATACTTCATATATATAATTAACTAAACTACCTATTATGAATCCAATTATTATAAATAATAAAGGTTTAATAGCACCATATAAAGAAACATAATCCTTTAAATATAAACTTATACCATTTTTATATATACCAAATAATATTAATGGAAATAAACTTAAAAAATATATAAAATAACATTTCTTAATACTATTACTACTTTGTATCATTATTACACCCCTTATTTAATTTAATATGACTAGGACAATAATAAGAACATAAACCACAATTAACACATCTTTTTTTATAGTCTAATGCTTTATTATCTTTATTAAAATACATATATTTAGGATTTATATTAACAGGACAATTATTAACACATAATCCACAATTAATACATTCATTTTCTTTAATTTCTTCATTACTATTTATAAAAATACTTCGAATGTTATTATCTATTATAAAATTAGTATTATTCAATTTTTTACCATTTAACAAACCATTAATAATTATATCTTTATTATTAATTTTATAGTAATCTACGATATCACTTAAACTAGTTCCAATTTTAACACGTAATACTTTACTATAATCTATTAAATTTCCTGTTAAAGTTATATAAGTATAACTATTCTTTCTTCCTTTTTTTAATACATTATATATATTTAATATATCCTTAATATTTAAATATAATACTGGATACTTTTTATTTTTATAACTAGTTAATTTATTAATTAAGATATTTTTATTTCCAATAGTTAAACTATTACTAAATAATTTCAAATCTATTTTAGGATATGTACCTATATTATTAAGTAATATATCAACAACATTTATATCATTATTACTAACTGCTAAAAAACACTTTTTTATATTCATTATATCTATTAAAGCATCAATACAATCTAATATTTGAATAGTATATTCTTTTAATAGTACATTATAATTCAATTCTTCTATATATTCATCTATACCATTTACTATTAATACTTTACTATTTGAATTAAAATTGTCTATTAAATTAAATTTATCAACCAATTCTATAAATTCTTCTTTACTATATTTATTAATATATTTTTTAGTACCAAATCTAGTTTTTAATTTATCTTTATAATCGTTATCAATAACAATATATTTTTTATTATTTATAGTTGTTGAACCTAATACTTTACCAGATACACTACTATAAACTTTATTTTCATTATTTTCTAATAAAACTTCATTTTTATATATATAATCCCCTTCTTTATAATAGATTTGACTATTATTTAATATTGGTAAATATATATAATCACAATTTAAAAAATTTTCTATATTACTAACTTCTTTCATATCTTGCACCTATATTAATTATAAAAAATATATATAAAAAAAGCAATAATCTAAAATTACTATTCAAAATTTTTATAATACTTTATATATTAAATAAAACAAAAAAGTGATCTAATAATCACTTTTATTTAGCATCTTTATTTTCTAATTTTGCAGTAATAGAATTTAATACATCTATCGCAGTTAATCTAATATCATCAGCTGCTTTTTCTAATATAGGAGTACCTTTTTTTACTGCTAATTTATATAACTCTTCAGTCTTTTTAACTATTGCTTTACCTTTTTGTTTAGCAAGTTTTAATACTTTTTCTTTATCTAAATCTTCTAATTCTTTTTTGATATCTTTAATTTGTTTTTCTATAGATACCTTAACTTCTTCAATATCTATTTCTTTAATTTTTTCATACATATCGTTTAGTTTATTCTTTAATTTTTCTCTTGTATCCTTACCTTTTTCAGGTGCAAAAAGTATTCCTATTCCAACACCTATTCCAATACCTGCTAATAATTTTCCCCAATTTTTACTCATTTGTATCCTTATCCTTTCTTTTAAATATTTTATTCACAAAACTCATAATTAATTCCACAATATTGCTTAGCCCTAAAGATAATTTATCACTTACAACGTTAATTATGTTAAACATTGAATTAAATGAATTAACTTTATTTTGTACATCATCTATCAATTTATCAGCTTTGTCAACAACAAAAATAATCTTAATCCCTAATACTATTAATATAATTAATAATACTATCAATAATAAATTTACAATAACTGGTAACATTTCTACAAAAGTCATATTCTATTCTCCCTTTTCTTCATACATAGAATCAATTAAGCTAAATAAATCTGCTTCATCTTCATCTATTTCATCTTCTTCAATCTCTTTTACTTCATCCTCTATAATTTCTTCTTCGATAATCTCTTCTTCCACATCATCAATAATGTCTTCTTTTATTAAATCTTCAAAAGTATTTTTAGGTTCTTCAATAGTTATTTCTTCTTCATCTTCTTTATTATTATGTTGTTCTTCTTCATCAATTATACTTTCTAATTTTGGTACATCTATTTTTAAAGAATCTTCTTCAATTAATTCACCTATAGTTTTCAACTTATCTACTGGTTCTTCTACTATAATTTCTTTTTTTATTTCTTCTTTTATAATTGTTTTTTCTTCATTAGAAGGCATATTTAATTCTATTTCATCTTCTAAAGTTCCGAATGCTTTTTTTCTTACTTCATCTAAAGTAATCTCATTAGGTCTTCTTAAAACATCTTTTTTTACTATTACATCTTCTTTTTTATAATTTTGATCTAATACACCATATACTGGTGAAATAATAGGTGTAGGTTTAAATTGTTTTTTTACATCTTTTTTATTTAAAAAATCAGTATAATCTCTTTTTAGAGGTTGTTTTTTTTCAATAGTCTCTTCTATTCTCGGTCTTGGTTTTTCTTCTCTAACTGGTCTTTCAAATTCTTCATCATCAAAATCTATTGGAAAAGTAAATGTTGACTCAGTTTTATGTTCTCTATCGCTAAAATCATCTTTAGGTATCTTTATTTCCTTTATAGGATTTTCATCTTCTTCTATTCTAATATTTTCTTTTTTCACTACTTTTTCAGGTTCTTTTTTTATTTCTGGTAATTCTACTTCTTCCTCGTCAAATAAAATTCCCTTAATTTTATCAAATATCCCCATATAAACTATCCTCTCTAATTTATAATATCATAATCAGGAATTACATCTTCTTCCTCTTCATATTTATCATATTCTTCCATAATATCTAAGAAATTATCATTGCTAACATTATTGTCAAAAATACTTAAATTTTCTTCTTTACTATTTATATTATTGTCTCCAATTAAATTATCTATAATATCTCTATCATATTTAATAGTGGATAATATAATTATAGAATTATTTATAGCGTTGTTGATATCTTCTTTATCTACTTTCACTTCTATTTTAGCATAATTATATATAATTTCAATATAATATTTATCATTATTATTATTTACTTTTAAACATCCTTCTATATTATTATTACTAAAATAATAACTATCATTATTACATGTTATTTTAGAATTATTATAATAACTTATAATATCAATAAACAAATAATAAGAATATTTATTACTACTTATTTTTTCATTATAATCTTTATCATCAATAACGCTCATATATTTAGGTAAATAATATTTATATCCTTTAGAAGATCTATTATATATTTTATTATTACTGTTTTTCTTAATAGTTTCATTCACTATATCTTTATAATTCATTTTATTTATATTAGTACAACCTACTGTACATAACATAAAACATACTATAAGTAAAATTCTTTTCATATTTCACCTACTCTTCATATGTTATTATAACAAAAAAAAAGAAATAATAAAATGTTTTTTATCATTTCTATACTATTTTTGTATTATTTACTTTCTTATTCAATATTTTTATAGGTTCACTTTTATCTTTTAATAACTTAGATATAGATAAATCATTATGAATATTATAAATAATATTAGCAAGTAATTTAGAGCAATCACAAACATGCAACCATTCTTCATCTTTATAATCTTCTGGAATATAAGATAAATTAGTAGTGTATATGCCATCAAATAATCCTCTATTATAATAATCTCTAAACTTATCTATTCCTTCCGTAAATAAAGCGTAAGTAACAACTATATAAACTTTTTTTACACCACGTTTCTTAAGTTCATCTATAACATCAAATATACTTCCACCACTAGATATCATATCATCACTTACTATTGCTGTTTTACCCTTTAAATCATTATTACCACAATAATCATGAGAAGTAACTGGATTTTTACCATTTACTAATTTATTATAATCTCTTTGCTTATAAAAACTACCAGCCTCTATTGTTACAAAATCACTGTTTAAAGAGTTTAAATAAATATTTCTTCTACCATTAGCACCGTTATCAGGAGCAACACAAGTAACTAGCAAAAGATCATTTATATCAACATCATTAATTAAATCTTTTAAAATAACATTAGATGGAAATACATTATCGAATTCAGTATAATGTAAAGCATGTTCAACACTAGGGTCATGTGCATCAAAAGTAATAATACTTTTTAATTGCCTATTCATCTCTAATTCATGTAAAGTAGCACCACACATTAAATTCTCTCTAGTATTCCTTCTATGTTGTCTACCAGCGTAAAGTAGTGGCATAATTATATTAATACCACTAGCATGTCCATTACAAGCTCCTATACCATCTTTTAATTGCATCATCAAATCATTAGGGCTTGTATGATTAATAAAACCATGCATTTTATATTCTATCGAATAATTACCAATATCTGTTAAAGCATATATGTTTTTACCTCTAACACTACTACCAATTTCTACTTTCAAATGACCATCACTAAAGAAATTTTCCTTAACAGGTAACATAAATGTATATCTATCAGGATCTAAATTATAAAGTTTAACAAGTTCATAGTCTACTTTTCTTCCTAATTCTAATGCACTCTTAAATACCATAAGTCTTAATTTTTGATTTTCAATTTCTCTTTTTTCCATATTTACTCCCATATAAAAACTAGACAAATATATTATCTAGTTATAAAGATGGCAATAGAAGAATAAATATGATAATTTTATTTTATCTAATTCTACCATTGCCATCACCATTATTATAGTATCATTAATTAATAAATATTACAATCAGCAAAAAAATTAATTTACACAATTAATCATTTTTTTTATTAAAATTATCTAAATAGCTTTTTAGTTTTATTGCTATATTTCTAGGTACTACACTTTCTAATTCTTCTATAGTAGCATTACTTATTTTTTTTACACTGCCAAACTTCTTTATCAATTCTTTTTTTCTAACATTACCTATTCCTTCTATATTATCTAGTATACTTGATATAGCACCTTTACTTCTAACTGTTCTATGATAATTTATAGTATACCTATGTACTTCATCTTGTATTCTTGTTAAATAATGAAATAAACTACTAGTTTTATCTATATCATATATATTTAAAGTATCTCCATCCATTAAATCGTTAGTTCTATGTTTATCATTTTTAACTAAACCACATACTTTTATATTTAAATTTAATTCTCTTAAAGTATCCATACAAGCATGTATTTGACTCTTACCTCCATCTACTATAATTAAATCAGGTAACTCACTTTTTTCAACTAAACATCTATAATATCTTCTATATATAACTTCTTTCATAGTATTATAATCATCATTTTTATCTACAGTAATTTTATACTTTCTATAATCACTCTTACTAGGTTTACCATCTTTAAAAACAACCATACCACTAACATTAAATGTTCCAAATATATTAGAATTATCAAAGACATCTATTCTATAAATATTTATACCAAGTAATTTACTCAATTCATTATTAGCATTACTAGTATTAGCACTCTCTTTTTTTAATAAAGTTAATTTATTTTCTAAATTTAACTTTGCATTCTTATAAACCATATCAAGTAATTTTTTCTTACTTCCTTTTAAAGAAGTAACAAACTTCATATTTAACATATCACTAAGTAAATTAATATTAATATTATCATTAACCAATACTTCTTTAGGTCTTTCGTTCTTATTATAAAATAATGCAATAAAATATTCTAACTCATTAATATAATCTTCCATAACAGGAATAATTTTATTATTATGACCTACTAATTTACCATTTCTTAAAAAGAATATTTCTATACTTAAATATCCATTATCAAAATAATAATTTATTATATCTCTATCTATATTATCATGTAACTCTACTCTTTGACGCTCCATTACTACTTTAATATATTCTAATTCATCTTTTAATTCTTTAGCTTTTTCAAAATTTAATTGTTCAGAATAAAAATTAATTTTTTCTAATAATTTATTAGTAATTACATCTTCATTCCCTTTTAAAAAACTAATTATTTCTTTTTCCATCAATAATATTTTCTCTTTATCAATATTTTTAACACAATATCCTAAACATTCTCCAATATGATAATATAAACATACATTTTTAGGCATATGATCACATTTTTTTAAAGGATATAATCTATTAATTAAATTAACTATACGTCTCGCTGCATATACATTAACAAAAGGGCCAAATAACATTTTATTTTTATGATTTTTAATATTTAAATATCTTACTACTTTTAAACTTGGGAAAGGTTCTCTATTATATTCAATATATGGATAACTTTTATCATCTTTTAATAAAATATTATATCTAGGATCATATTTTTTTATTAAATTTAATTCTAATATAAAAGCTTCTAATTCACTATTAGTAACTATATATTCAAAACGTGCAACTTCACTTACCATTAAAGCAGTTTTACCTGTATTCTTACCAATAAAATAACTACTTAATCTATTTCTTAAATCTTTAGCTTTACCAACATATATAATTACATTATCTTTATTATACATTTGATAACTACCTGGTAAATGAGGCACTAAATTAAGTTCTTCTTTAAACATAACACATCACATTAGTATTCTATCACAAAATAAGAAAAATATAAAAATAAAAAGAGCCTTAAGCTCTTGATACATATTTTCCATCTAATGTAGAAACTATTATATGTTCTCCTTGTGAAATAAATAAAGGAACTCTTAAAGTATAACCTGTTTCTATTGTAGCATCTTTAGTAGCATTATTAGTAGTATTACCTTTAGTTGCATCTGTAGTTTCAATTATTTCATACTCAACTTTTTCTGGTAAATTTATACCAATAATTTCTCCCTCATAAAAAGAAATATCTATATCCATACCTTCTTTTAAGAATTTAATTTGATCTATTAATTTTTCTTCAGGTATTTCTAATTGTTCATATGTTTCATTATTCATAAATACATATGAATCACCTTGACTATATAAATAATTCATCTTAGATTTTTCAACCATAGCTCTTTCAATCTTAATATTTGTATTATAAGTTTCTTCTACTAAAGAACCTGTTTTTAAATTTCTTAATTTCATTTTCATAAAAGCTGAACCTTTACCAGGTTTAACATGTTGAAATTCTTCTATTAAACAAAGTTTACCATCTATTATAATAGTCATACCATTTTTAATTTCATTAATATTAATATTCATAAATATACTCCTTTCTAAAAAAGTTAATTATATTTAAATTATTTTTTTTCTTTAAAATCTGTAGTTTTTCTACATTTAGAACAATATTTTTTTACTTCTAATTTATCTGGTGTATTTTTCTTGTTTTTTTCTGTAGGTCTAATAATAAAACCACATTCAGAACATTTTAATTCAATATTTGCTCTTGCATCACTTTTTTTAGCCATAATTCTGCCTCCTTCTTCACCGAACTACAAGTATTATAGCAAAGAAATAGTTAATTAGCAAATAAAATTTCACTTATTTGCCTTGCTAAATATATATTTATAGGATAAGTACGTACATTATCATTTTCTTTATAATCTATATTAGGACTAACTATTACTAAACTATATACCGGATCATCACTTGGCATATAAGAAACAAACGTCCTTGTAGTAGCAAAAGTATCACTAATTCCATCCATATCACTATCTAATATACTTTCACTAGTACCGGTTTTACTACTGGCATTATATTTTTGATTTATATATGAACTTCCAGTACCACTACTACCTACTTTTTTTAATCCTTCTTTTATTCTATCTTTATAAATACTATCTAATTCTACTTCATTTAATATATTTGATTCATTTTCTAAAATAACTTTACCTTCACTATTAACAATTTCTTTCATTAAAGATAATTTTATTCTACTCCCATTATTTGCAACAGTATTAATATACTGAGTTAATTCTATAGGTGTATAAGTATCATATTGACCTATACTTAAATTGAGTAACAAATCATCACTTATAGTTTTTCCAATTATTCCGATACTTTCATTTTCTAAATCAATGCCTGTTTTAACTCCTAATCCATATTCACTTAAAGTATCTCTATAAATTTTAAAAGCATAATCTAAATTATTTAAACTCATATTATATTTATATTTTTCTCCAGTTAAACCAATTGCTATTAGAAACTGATAATAATTACTAGACTGTGCTAAAGCGCTTAAGTCATTTACTTTACCTAAACTCTTCCAACTGCATTTTGGAAGTTTGTTTTTTAATTTAACACAAGAATCAACTACACTATCACCTATATCTATTATATTATATTTATATCCAATACTAATTGTAGCAGCTTTTACTACACTACCTACTGTATAACTTTTATTAATATTACCTATCTCATTATTATAAAATATGCCATTATTATAGCTTTTACCAACTAAAGAAACTATACCCCCAGTATTAGGATCACTAATGATTATATAAGAACCATTATAATACTTGCTACTTTTAAATTCTTTAGCTTTTTTTATCTCACTTTCTAATATACTTTCTATATTTTTTTGTAACTCAATATCTATATTTAAAATAAGATCATTCCCTTGTATTGCATCACTAACTAAACTAATTGTATTATCATTATTTACTTTATATTGAGCCTTAGTACCTTTTAAATAATCTTCATAATATTTTTCTAAATAACTTATACCTACTATATCATTATTACTATATCCTTTACTTTTATAATATTCTAATTCTTCTAGAGGTATTAAACCAACTTTACCAATTACTTCAGATAATACTCCGTCATAATTATTAATTCTTTCAAATGTTAATTCTGTTCTAACTCCAGGTAAATTACTTTCTATAACTAGACTATATTCTTTATCATTACAATTACTTTTAATTATCTTATCTTGATAATTATAACCATTATTCATTATATTAAATATATTAGCTGCTCGCTTTTCTAAACTAGACATATTATTTATTATCACATTTGAAATTAAACTCAATCTAATATCTAATAATTCATCGCTTTCTATTTTTCTTTCTTTATATTTATTCATTATATCTTGACTAACTAAAGAATTAATTTTTTCTTTATTATTTAAATAATAAAAATATTTTAATTCTTCTGAATTAGCTTCTTCTATATCTAAAATATTTGCAAGTTTTAAAGCAATATCTATCTCATCTTTTATACTTATACCACTTAATTTATTATAAACTATTGTTTTAATTCCTATATTATCCACTATTATATTACCGTTAGTATCAATTATTCTTCCTCTAGGAGCACTAGTACCATATATAATTCTATTATTTTTTAAACTTAAAAGTTCCTTATAATAACTAGATTTAATAAACATTAAATAACTAATTCTAAATATACAAATAACATATAATAAAATAATTATTATATACAAAGTCTTTTTTTTCATAATTTCCACCATTATTTATTATGTAATATTTTCATATATTTACTCATATAATAAATTGGTGATTAAATGTTAAATATAATTGAACCTTATATAAAAAATATATCTAAAGAAGATATTAATAATTTTGCTTTAAAAAATAATATCAAATTAAATAATAATGAATTAGAATTTATATATAACTTCATTACAACAAGATATAAAGAAGTATTATCTAATCCTAATAATTTTAGTTTAGTAAAATATAAGAATAACTTTTCTAACGAAAACTTTGTTAAAATAAATGGATTAATTAATAGATATAAAATGTTATTATAATTATTGTAAAATAATTTAAAAAATTGGTCAGTCAATAAAAAAACCATGTTTTGTTTTTAAAACATGGTTTTTAAATAGTATAAAACTAAATTAAATCTTTTTAAACAAATTATGTTTTTTTACTACTGCCATCAATCCATATGTTAATAATCCTACTATTCCTAGTATTATATAATATGTTTCTACACCAGTATCAACAGGTGGGACAGTAGTAGAACCATTATAATCATTTCCAGCATTCGAACCGTTTCCGTTTGAACCGTTCCCATCGTTTGAGTCTTTTTCATTTTCTATTACTTCTCCGTTTGATGTTGTATTGTCGTTTGAACATTGTACTGAATAATCTTCACTCCAATATGCTGGTTCATTATTTGGTCCGCTATCATAATTTGCTTTATTATCATCTTTAAATGCGTCTTTTCCTGATCCCGTAGATTGATATATTATATATTTTTCTCCATTACTACATGATACTATATCACTTATTACATCTTCTTGATTATCATTAACAGTATATCCAGCATAATTATATTCACAACTAGATGTTTCTGTACTACATATTGATTGCCCATACAATGTAACAGTTTTTCTAGTTGATGATACTGTTACACTTGGTAAATTACTTTTAAAATTATTATAACTACTTTTTAAAGTTTCATAATGTGGTTGTCCAGGATAAGCAGAAGAATTATCAGCACTTACCTCTTTAATTCCTATAAAAGCCATTATTATAAATAAACCAATTATTGTTTTTTTTCTCATACAGCCCTCTCCTTATTCCTCAAAATATTCTTTTTTAGTTTTATTTTTCTTCTTTATTATTATTATGGCACTACTTCCTAAAATTATTACAGCACCTACCACTATTGCAGTTATTTCAATCGCTTTATTAAACGCATCTTTCTTTATATCTATTGAATATGTTGTGAATTCTCCGTTTTCTGCAACTACTTTTACTCTTACTGTACTAAATCCTGTTAATTCATCATTTCCTCTTATAAATACTTCTGCTCTATTGCTATTTGGTACAGCTGTTATTACTAATGATTTTTCTTGTTTTATTCTTACTGTATATTCTTTTTCATTTGGATTAAATTTAATAACATGTCCTAATACTTTTAAATCTTTTAAAGTATTATCATTTTCTACTTCTAATCCAAATTCTTTTCTAATTATTGTTAATCTATAGTAACTAGTTTCTCCTTTATTGTTTGTTATTTTAATTTCAATAAAGTTTTCTCCTACACTTAATCCTACTCCTAAATTAGAACCATATACATATTTTCCATTACTTGTAGTCTTTCTTCCAACAACATAAGTGCTTGTTTCATCTTTTAGGTTTAATCTTATATCTACTGTTTCTGTTTCATATCCTACTGTTGTACTATAATTTGCAATACCACGTTCAAATGAGAAATAAGCTCCAGGTATTACTAAGTCATTTAATTGTAATGTTTCGTCTGTTATAGTATCAGTACCTTCTTTAACAAATGTCAACACATATGTTCTTGTACTTCCTGTTTGACTCATTACTTTAATTAATTTAACTGTTGTATCGCCTGTTATTGTTACATTACCAGGTTCATAACCTTCAACATATTTAGCAACATCACTTGATATTTTTGAATCTACATTAACATTTTTAGTATTCTTAGGTATTTCAATCTTATAATCAGTTACATTAGCATTGAAATTTATATTACCTACACTTAATTTAATATCATTTAATGTGTTATCAGCATTTCTGTCATCTGTTCTTGTTACTAATATTGTATAAGTTCTTATTTTACCTTCTTTATTTTGTATTTTAATTAATATTGTATTTATACCATAATTTAAATTTACTGTTCTTGGTTCATAACCACTTACATAATTAGAATCTGTACTAGTTAATGTTGCATAAACTGAAATTGTTGGTGATGATACTTCTATTTTATATTCCATATCAAACGGATTAAATCCATCTGCTAAGACTTTACTATCCTTTCCTAAATCATTTGATAATAATGCATATTTACTATTAGTAATAGAATTATCATTATATGAGACTCTATCTGGATTTTGTATTATTCCACTACCATCTCTTAATTCTAATGTAGATATTGTAGTATTAGTATTAATGTTATCTAATACTGCTCCACTTACAGCATTGCTTATGTTATTTTTACTATCTTTTACCCAAATATATTTAATACCAGGTGTTGTTTTAATTGGGAAATTATTACTATTAACTTCAATCCAATCTACTTTATTAGATGGAGTTTCATATATTTCACTCATATAATAAGCATAAATACTGCCCTCATTAGAATAAGCTTTAACAATAATCTCTCCATATCCATCACTTCCAACTATTCCAGAAGTAACTGACATATTTGGTTTAATAGATTCCTTATCTTTACTACAAGTTACACTATAAGTTGCAACACATTTACCTTTTTTAGTACAAGCCCTTGTACCTTCTTCATAAACAACTTTAGTTTCATCAAACTTATAACCTTTACTAGTATTACATTTATAAATATCTTTAAGTTCATTTAAATTTTCTTCTTCACTATCATCTTCATTATAACATAAAGTTACTAAACTAGTTTCTTCTTGATTTTTATAATTATTATTACTACAAGTATATTTCTTGTCAGTAACATTTATTTTATCACATTGTTCTTTTGCTTTACTTTCTGTATCAGTAAAATTATTTTTACTAATATAGCCAGTTACATTATCTAAAGTCCTAAAGTCACAAACATCATCTTCACAATTATATACTTTTATTTGCTCTCCACATTTGTAATCAATACTTTGAATAGTTGTATATTTTATTTCACTACTATTACTAACTTCAGTAGTACATTTTACTGACTCAAGATCCTGACTTAAGTCAGAACGAGTTATTGATGTTATACCATTATCACCATCAAAATAACAATTATCTTTATCACATGAAGTTATATAAAAATCTTGTCCGCATTCCCATTCTTTTCCATAACTATCTTTAACTACCTTATTTGCTCTCATAAATTTAAAATAGTTAAATGCATCAGAATCATTAACTGGTACATCTGTTTCAATATTTGCAGAACAATTTAAACCATCAGGAGTATATGCTAAAGCAGTTTCATCAATAGTCACTTCTTTGTTGTCATCTAAGAAAGTACAAATATTATTACTGCAATATTGAATAAATATTGGTTGACATGTTTTATAAGTAATACCATTGCTTGCTTTAACCTCTCTCTTTGGATACATATTTGTCTTTTTGTAATATTGAGTAGCAATATCTTTTATAATTTCTTTTTTACAATCTTTATTTTCAGTTGTCATCAAATTAGGTTCGCTCATACTAACAGAATCTAATTTACCGTTAACATTAAAATAATATTTACCATTTTCTGAATAATCGATATGTAAAGAAAAAGTACAATTATATTTTACACCATTTCCTGTAGTAATTTCATCTTTTATATAAAATACTTTGTCTACTGTTTCTTTACCACTCGTAGTTGGTGTTTGTTGAGTTGAACACTCTACTTTAGTTGTACTAATATTAGGATCATTCATACTTATAGAATCACGACCATTTTCAGTAGGATAATAATAACGTCCATTTTCTGAATATTCTATCCAAAAATCAGTACAATAAGCATTATTAACACCTTTCTCAGAAGTTATAACACCCTTAGCCCAAATTGTAAAATTTCCAGGACCTCTAGTATCTGTTGATGTGCCAGGTTGTTCTGTAGAAGAAGATTGGTTACAATTTATTTTATTCTTATCTTCCACTTTTGCTAGATTATTAGCTAAAAATTTATTATTAGCAGAATCGTAACAATAATGTGTTCCATCAGCCTCAGTAGTACAATATGTTACATAAATACTTTGTCCACAAGAATAAATAACCCTATTATTAGAATCTTTAATATCAGTATTAGCTATTCTTTCAGAATTTATATATCTATTATAACAAGCATAATATTTTGCATTTGAATTTACTGTTACAGTATCTTTAACAAAATTAGATTCAACACACTCTGCCAACCCATTAGAATCAGCTAATGCATATCCTAATAATTTATTGTTATCTTGTTTAAAATTAAGAGATGGAACAGTAACACTATTGCCTTTGTTAATATTAGCATAACACATTTTATTTCCATGAGTTAATCCTGGGCAAAAATCTCCGCTTCCTTGGTATGTTCCATTATAAAAATTAAATTCTACATAATATTTATCACTTGTTGATGGAGATGTGGTGTTTGTCTCATTAGACGTATTTGGTTCCCAACAAGCATAATACGTAGTTCTTTCTGTAGTATCAGGTATACTTTTAAGTAGTGTACCGTTACAATTTTTATCACTTTTACTCCAACCTATCCATTTAAAACCAGAATATTGGAATTTATCTATATCAGTAAATGATGGACAATTTCCTTTACAATCAAATACTAAATCAGCTTTTCCGTTATTAGATGCAATAGTTCCATCAACAATCACTCCACCATTTCCTGCAACAGTTACTTTAAAATCTTTATTTGATGTTGAGTTTTTTTCATCCCAACAAGCATAATAATTCCTATAACTTTTTATATCACTATTACTTCCAATTGATGTCTTAGGCAAATAACAGTTTGGATCTAGCGACCACCCTTTAAAAGTATAACCCGTTCTTACAACATATCCAGTTTTATCTAAGTTTGCTCCAGAACAACTTCCTGTGCACGTAACTCCAAAACTTTCCCTTCCATCAAATTTACCACCATTACCAACAAAAGTTACTCTAAAAGGTGTATTAGTGCTAGGACATGATGGTGTACCATCAGTTAATGCGTATCTATCTATTTTGACATCTGCGTATTTACCATCATAGCATGATTTATTTTTACTTTTGTTTGCATCGCAGTAACAAAAATCATCATCGCAATAATCAATAAATACTTCTTTGCCACAATAATATGTATCTGCACTTCCACTATCTACAATTTCTAGTGCTGTAGCCGTTATTCTTCTCGTAGCATTAATCTCTTTACGTTCTGCCTTAACATCAATATTAGCTATAAATATTGATATTATTATTAGCAAAATATTTTTTAGAATAAAATTTAATTTGTATTTTTTTATCTTCTTATTCATATCAATAATTCTCCTTCTATTTTATACAATTTTATTTTACTATATATAAAATAAAATAGCAAGTAAATTCAAAATACTTTTTATGATTTTTTAAATTTTAAAGAAACAATTTTAAAACTTATATTTATTAATACTCAAATACTTTTTATTTTGCAATTTCAAATTATGAGGCATATAAAAAAACGTCAATGCATGACGTTTTATCTACTGTACCAATATGTACCTTTATTAGGTAATTTTAATATTTCTTTTGGATCTAATGTATTAGAAAGAAATTTAGAATATGTTGTATAAGTTTCTCCATACCAACCTTTAGCAATCATATAATGTAAATGAGCTCCTGTAGAACATGAGTCCCAACTTCTAGTCTTACTTCCACCACCTACTGTACCTACGACAGTATTTACATCTACTTTATCTCCAATACTAACATTAATACTCAATAAATGCCAATATGATGAAGTATATTTGACACCATTAATAGTATGATATACATATACTTGATTTCCTCCACAACTAGCTTTTCTTATAATTTTACCTACCATGCCATTTGCAGAAGCATATACATTAGTACCTTCTTTATTTCCTCCAATATCTACACCACTATGAAATTTTGTACCAGTACCTGTTAGAGGATTAATTCTATATCCAAAATAACTTGTAATAGTTCCTTTAGTTAATGGTTTAGAAAATGATGTATCACCTTTTATTGATACGCACTCATTTAAATTTTGAGTCTCACCACAACCTAATTTTACATAATAATCTATTAATTCTTTAGTCGAATCTATCTCATCTTGAATATCCATAGTATGTTCTGTTATTTCTTCTAATTGATTACCTAACTCATCAATTTTACTACTTAAAGAATCTATTTGATTATTTAACTCTATTTCTCTTTCAGCTAAATCAATTTGTAATTGTTCATTTTCTTTTATTAAATTATTAAATTTATCTATTTGTTCATTGTTATAATCTAAAATTTGTTCTACTATTGCATATCTATAAACTAAATCTTCATAACTTGCAGCTTCAAATATATATTCTAAATATACATTTTGCCCTTCTGTAATTTGATAAGCACTTATAGTATTTTTAATACTTTCTTTCGTATTAGTTATTTCAATATTTAAATCTTCTATATCTTTTTTAGATTGTTCTATTTTATTTTGATTTTCAGTAATTTCATTTCGTGCATTTGTAATTGATTGGTTAGATGAATTAATTTCGCTTTGAGTTTTATTTTTTTTGTTTTCATTATTTTTTTTAGTATTTTTTAATGATTGTAATTCGTTTCTCAATTCTTTTATAGTTTTTGCTTTAGAAGCAGCACTAGGCATAATAAATGTATAACTAACAAATAATATACTTATAACTATAATTATTATCTTATTTATATTTTTTTTCATATTTTCAAATACTTTCTAACGGCTCTTAAACTACCAATCATTCCAACACCTGAACCTATTATTAAAAGTAATAAAGATGTTGAATATATAATACTTGATGGGGTTGCTAATTCTACTAAATTAGAAAATACCACACCGCCCATTGATTCATAAAGATATGTATAACCAAACATTGTAACTAAAATCGGAATTAAACTTCCCATTGCTCCTAATAATAATCCTTCAAATAAGAATGGTAATTTTATTACAGTATTACTTGTTCCAACTAATCTCATTATATTTATTTCATTTCTTCTACTAAATATAGTTATTTTTATAGTATTATTTATTAAGAATGCTGTAACTATTATTAAAGCAACTACAATAATTAAACATATCTTTCTAACTATATCAAATACATTAATCATTGTATCTACCATAGTTTCACCATACTTAACTAATGTTACTTTGTCTATATTTTTTAAAGATACAGCAGTTTCTTTAATATCTCTAATATCATCAACCTTTAATACAAAAGTACTTTGTAAAGGATTTTCTTCTTCTGTATAACTACTTAAAATATTTTTAAATGCTTCACTTTCATCACTCATCATATTTTTAATATCTTCTTTACTTCTATAAATAATACTTTCTTCATTTATATTATCTATATTTTTAATTTGATTTTTAATAATGTTTATATCTTCATAAGTAGCATTTTTATCTACAAATACAACTACAGTTAAATCTTTTTCTATCTTTTCTGTCATACTTGTAACATTATATGATGCTAACATTGCTAGAGAAACTAATATTAAAGTAATTATAGTACATGACATACTTGCTAAAGAAAGACTAAAATTACGAAATATACTTTTAAATGAATCTCTAATACTACGATTCAATATTCTTATCAACTTCATTTTCGTATTTTCCTTTCTTTTTATCACTAATAATAATTCCGTCTTTTATACTAATTACTCTTTTCTTTAATCTATTTACAATTTCTTTATCATGAGTTGCCATTACTATTGTTGATTTTAATTCTGTATTAATATTTAATAAAACATCCATTATCTCTTTAGAAGTATCTGGATCAAGATTTCCGGTTGGTTCATCGCAAACAATTAACATTGGTTCATTAACAATTGCTCTTGCTATACAAACACGTTGTTGTTCACCACCACTCAACTCATGAGGATAACTTCTATATTTATCTTTTAATCCAACTCTTTCTAATGCTTTTAATACATTTTTCTTAATATCACTACCTTTTAATCCATATGTTTCTAAAGGATAAGCAACATTTTCATATACTGTTAATTTAGGTAAAAGTTTAAAATCTTGAAATACAATACCTATCTTTCTTCTTAATTTATATACTCTACTATTACGTAATTTAACTACATTTATGCCTCCTACATATACTTCACCTTTATTTGGTTTTTCTTCTCTATATAACATTTTTAATAGTGTAGATTTACCACTAGCAGTTGGTCCAATAATGAATACAAATTCACCTTTTTCAATAGATAAATTCCCATCTGCCAAAGCAGTAACACCATTTTTATAAACTTTATAACAATTTTTTATTTCAATAAATTCCATAGTTTACCACCTTACAATATAAAGTATATCACACTGAATATTAAAAAAAAAGTAAAATAAAAACATTGTCATTAATTGACAAAAAAAAGACAATTTTCATTGTCTAATTTCTTTATTAGTTATTAGTTGCAAATACGATTGGAGTTTCTGAATATTCTTCATACCATCCATCAGTACCTTGAGAAATACCAACTACTTTAACAGTTACATTTAATGCTTTGTTACCAGCTGCAGCACTTTGATCATCTTCGATATTAGGATATTTTAAATTTAAAGTCCATGTATCTGTATAATCAGCTTCAGTAACTGTACCATCATTATGTTGGTTTTTAATAGCTATTTGTGCTGGAACAATAACTTGTTCTCCGCTAGCAGCTAAATCTCCAGTATAAGTATTTGTACCATCTGATAAAGTATAAACTATTTTATCTTCGTCAGTAGTAGATGCAGTTGTTGGATTTGAAATTCCAGTTAATTTAATTGCATAATAAGCAGTTCTACCATTTTCATGAGTATTTGTTACTGTAAATTCTACTTCATCTGCAATACCATTAACATTTGTTGGATTTGTAATTGAGCAATTACCATAAGTACCATCAGTACATTGAGTTTTAGTAACTGCTTTGATTCCTACTACACCATCATCAGTATTATATCTAGAAGCAACCGGATCATAATAATGTTCTCCAGAAGTTTCCCAATCAGGTACTACATTTTGAACATTAATAGTTTGACTTCCTGAGTAGTTAATGCTTAAAATACCAGCACTAATTTGTCCACTAGTTGTTGCAGTATTACCACTTACTTGAGCAGTGAAATATGCATATGTTACTCCTACTATTGATAATGCTACCACTAACATTGCTACTATAGCTATAGCTAACTTTCCATTATTTTCTGTTCTCATATCTTTCTTTATCCTCCTACAATAAAATAATATCAAATAATAAATATTGTGTCAATTATATTTTTTGTTTTTTTTAGATATTTTTATATTTTGTTTTTCTTTATAAAAAAAATAGGATTTTTATATCCTATTCTTTGTTTTGTAACATATTTAATAAATCAATTTTAAACATATCTTTAGAAGCATTAGCTTTACTTATCATTACTCCTTTATAAGTAGTTAACTCAGCCATATGTCCTTCTAATAATATATCAGTTGGTGTAATAGTATCAAGCATTACTATATTTTGCTCCTTATAAACTATATATTTTAAAGTAACATCACCATGTATTTGTTTAAACATGTGGTCGCTTGGTAATTTTAATTCATAAGTTTCTGTTTTATCAACTTTATTTTTACTTAATAACTCACCTATAAAGTTACCACTTCTTAATGCTGGATAATATTCAAAGTTTAATTTCTTATAAGCAAGCATATTATATTTCTTTAATGCTCTTTCTAACTTTCTAAACTCATTTTCATTAATATAATCTAAAATAAACCCTTTCATTTAAAATACCCCCTATTTCCAATGTGTCTAAATTATAGCACTTTTGTTTGCCTTTGTCAAATTTTTGCCCTAAAAATAAGGATTTTTGCTAAAAAAATATAAAAATAATAGTATTTCTACTATTATTATGTTTATTTTATCACTATTTATTCTTGATTAATACATTTACCTTCTCCAGGTTTTTCTCCTTCTTCATATACTTGACCAACTAGAGAACAACTTGATTTGGTTATAGAATCCTTTAAATAGCCACCAAAATAATTAACTAAACTGATTCCTATAACACTTATTAAAGCAATAATTAATATATATTCTACCAATGCTTGACCTCTATTATTTTTCATAAGCTTACCACCTTATTCTAATTAAAGTATAATTTATTTAACATTCATTGTCAATTAATATATTACTATCTTTTAAATGATTTATAGCTTTTTCTGTTATTACTCTACCTCTTGGCGTTCTTTTTATAAATCCTTCTTGTAACAAATATGGTTCTACAACATCTTCTACAGTTGATACTTCTTCTCCAATACTCGCCGCTATTGTATCCACTCCAACAGGTCCTCCATTAAATTTATTGGCCAAACTAGTTAAGTATTCTAAATCAACTTGATCAAATCCATATTTATCAACTTTTAATCTTTTTAAAGCCTGATTAGTTATTTCAGAATCTATTATTCCATTTCCTATTACACTTGCAAAATCTCTAACCCTTTTAAATAGTCTATTTGCAATTCTGGGTGTTTTTCTACTACGTTTTGCTAGTTCAATAGCAGCATCTTCCATTATTTCCATATTTAATACTTTACTTGTTCTTTTTATTATTTGTTTTAGTTCTTCTTCACTATAATAATTTAGTTTAGATACTATACCAAATCTATCTCTTAATGGGCTTGTTAAATCTCCCGCTCTTGTTGTTGCTCCTACTAAAGTAAAAGGAGGTAAATCAATTTTTATATTTCGGGTGTTACCTTCTGTTCCTACCACTATATCAAGTTCAAAATCTTCCATGGCAGGATACAATATTTCTTCAATAAATTTTGGAATTCTATGTATTTCATCTATAAATAATACATCACCTGGTTCTAAACTAGATAATATTGCTGCTAAATCTCCACTTTTTTCTATACTAGGTCCTGTAGTTGTTTTTATATTAGTTCCTAATTCATTAGCTATAATATGAGCAAGAGTTGTTTTACCTAATCCGGGAGGCCCATATAAAAGTACATGATCTAAAGATTCATTTCTCATCTTTGCTGCATCAATAAAAATTTTTATATTATCTTTTACTTCTTCTTGTCCAATATAATCTTTTATATATTGTGGCCTTATTTGATTATCAAAACTATCACTTAATAATTCTTCTTTAGATACAATTCTTTCTTCCATTTTATCACTTTCCTAACAACTTTAATGCTTCTTTTATTTGACTTTCCAAATTTAAATTATTATCTATTTTTGTTATTACTTTTTTAATATCATTAGTTTTATAACCTAAACTTTCTAATACTTCTATCAATTCACTTGAATCATATTGAAATAAATCTACTTGGCTTGTTAATTTACCTTTTAAATCTAATATAATTTGCTTAGCTACTTTATCTCCTATTTTAGGAAATCTAGTTAAATATGTAACATTATCACTATTTATAGCATCATATATACCTCTAATGTTATCACCAGCAAATAACGGTAAAGCCATTTTTGGTCCTATTCCTTTAACATTAATAAGTTTTAAAAACAAATCTTTTTCTTCTTTAGTTTTAAAACCATACAAACTATTTTCATCTTCTTTAATATGATTATATAAATATACTTTGATTTCTTCTTTTTGTTTAAAACTATATGGATTAGCTACATTAATTAAATATCCTATATTATTATTTTCTAATATTATACAATTTTTATCATATTCTGTAACAACACCTATTATATAACTATACATTTTATCACCTTCATAAATATTTTATCATACGTTCGTTTGCACTTCAACAAAAACTAATATAATTTATATGTTGCCTTATAAATTCTTTCATCACTACAATATTCCATGATAAATTCTTTATCTCGTTTTACGATTATTATTCCAATTGTCTTATCTTGATTTAAAGTTTTTATATTTTTATCTACATAGTTCATATAGGTCATAATCTGTCCAATATGCTCTTTTTTTAACTCTGTAACTTTTAATTCTATTACAACATAACAATTATATAAAATATTAAAAAGTAATAAATCTATATAATTATATCTTTCTCCCAACTTTATCTTATATTCATTTTCTATATAACAAAAACCATTACCTAGTTCTTTCATAAAATTATCTAAATCTTCTAAAATTAATTGCTTTAATATTTTCTCAGAAATATATTCATGATTATTATTATTTTTTATTAGTATCGGATTTTTTATAAAATCATTTATTTTATTATCCTCATTATTAATTAACTTTAATTTAGTATTATCATCTAATCTTTCATACTCATTATTTTTGATTTTTTCATGAAGTTCTCTATATGATAAATTTTGTTCTTCTGTAACCTTTATATAATAATTAATTTTTATTAAATCATCAAATTTTAACAATTCTCTATAATGTGTCCAACTTAATTTGGAACGCATTGCGTTCCAAATTTGATCTCTAAATAAAAAATAAAATTGTCTCATATTTCTCAAGTTTCTTTCACTATATTTTTTATCAACTTCTATCGTTAACTTTTTCGAATATTCTTTAATTAATTTATCTCCATATTTTGCTCTTTTTTCTCCACCTTGTGCTTCTACTAACAACTTACCAACATTATAATAAGTCATTAAGTCATTTCTATTTTTATTATAATCTTTAACTTTTTTATATATTTCATTGTTTATGAGTTCATTTTTTATTTCATCATAATATATCATGTTCATAACCCTCCATATATAATTATTATGGATTTTTTTGTATTTCCTTTTATTTATTAATTTAAAATTATAAAAAATAAATAAATTATTAATTTATAATAACAATTTTAATACTTTTTTAATAAACTATATTAGATAGATTAGGAGGTATTAATATGTATTATTACGGATATAACGGTGGTTATAATTCTGGTTATAACTACAATCCTTGCTACACTTCAACTTACGCAGGACAAACTAGTGGTTATGGTTGGGGTGCTGCTTTATGGATCGTTTTATTTATTCTGTTAGTTATTATAATCGGAGCTGGCTGGACTTGGAACAATAATTCAAATTAATAGATAATTCTTTTCTAAAAAAAATAAGATTTCGCAATCTTATTTTTTATTTTTCAATTATTTCTTCAGTCGTTGATTCTATAATTTCTGTTTCTTTCTTATCAATAACTAATTCATTATTTTCATTAGTATTAACTTCAACATTACCAAATAATTCATCAAAAGTATCCGTTACGTCAGTTTGTATTTCTTCTTTTTCTTCGTTTTCTACAACTTCTTCATACTTTTTAATAATTATTTTATTATCAACAAATTCATAAGTATATTTAGTTCCATTAATACTAAATTCTTTACTTTTTATTATTATTGAGTAAATATTTGATAAATCTAGTTTATCTTCATTATTTTTAAATATAATATCTTCACTAGTATCAATAATCAAATAACCATTAATTTCTAAATTACTAATATCAGTTTTTTCTACTAAATATATATTACCATTTAAAGTTATTGTAGCAGAATTTTCTAAATTTTCATCATTATTTGTTTCTTCTTTATTTTCTTCTTCATTAGTATTATTTTCTAAATCATTATTTATATCATTATTACTTCCTACTATATTTTCGTTAATAATATTATTTTCTGAATTAGATTCTGTTTTAGAAGCTATATTATCATTTTCGTTATCAGGCAAATTAGTATTACTGTTTTCTTCTATATTTGTATCTATAACTATCTCTTGTTCTTCAGATAACGTATCATTTTCTATAGTTTCTTCTTTTATATCATTATTTTCATCAGTAATTTCTACTTTATTTTCAGTTATTACTTCTTCTACATTATCAATAACAATATTATTATTTATCTCGAAGTTATCGTATTTATATTCACTTCCATCTTCATTTTTATATATTGTTTCATCTTCAGTATATATAGTACCAATTTCTATATCTTCTTTTATCTCTTCTTCTTTATCATATACAAATACTATATCATATACGTCAAATACGCCTACTTCAAATATTTTTTCTATATCTTTTACAACTACCTTAATTAATAACGTATACTTGTTAGGCGCTTCAGTTTTACTAAACATGTTTTTATCAAATAGTTCATAATTTACTATATCACTATTTTTTAATGCATAAAATATTTCATATTCATAATCGATATTATTAACTTTAATATCTATTAAATCTGTTTTACTTACTAAAACATTAGTAAAATCTTCTAATTTTATATCATTTACTAAAACGTCTAAAGTAACATTATCTAAAATTATTTTCTTTTCTCCAACTATACCAAATTTAGATAGATGAGTTGTTGTAAATACTAAATAATTATTATCTATATTACTTTCTATTACTTCATCTGTTATTTCATTATTGTCATTAATAAAAACAACTTTTAAAGTATTATAATCATCTATATTTTCTATAGGTATTTTAACTGTAATTGATGTGTTAACAACATCTTTTTTTACATTATTACTATCATATAAAGAAATATCATATAAACTAATTATATTATTATTTATTAAATATTCATTTAATTCTAATTTAGTAGAAATTAATATATCACTATTTAATATTTCTTTACTAGTTTTATAATCATATACTAAATTATTACTATCTACAGTAGATTTATATACATATTCTTCTACATTTACCCTTTTAACTGTAGTTCGTTTTCTAGTTGTTGTTGTTGTAGTGGTAGTAACTGTTGTTGTAGTTGTTGTAGTTTTATTTTCTTCGTCTCCATTAACTAAAGATTTATTATTGAAATGAATAATTAATATAATACCTAAAAAAATTAATAATATTATTGCAATAAGAAAATATTTAGTCTTTTTGTTATCAAATTCTTTCTCCATTCTTTATCTCACTTTCTTAGTTCATTATATATTGTTTATTTTATTAAGTAAAGCCATAATGTAAACAAAAAGTAAAGAAAAAATAGTAAAAATTATTTACTATTTACTAAATAAATCTATATAAATTTCTCCATAATTTTTTACTAATTTAATTTCTAATTTCTCTTTTATATTATCTGGTATACTTTCTAAATCACTATTGTTATTGTATGGTATATAAATAGTTTTAATATTATTATTATATGCACCAATTATCTTTTCTTTTATGCCCCCTACTGCAAGTATATCTCCATTTAATGTAATTTCTCCAGTCATTGCAATATTCTCATTTATTATTTTATTTTTTATTATACTTAATATTGCAGTAGTAATTGCTACACCACCACTAGAGCCATCTTTTTTTATTCCAGCATGTAAAGCATTAATATGCAAATCTAATTCATCAAAATTCTTTGTAGTATACTTTTTTAATTTTATATAACTTATTGCTACTTTAATACTTTCTTCTAATATATTTGCTATGTTACCTGTAGTAATTATTTTTCCAGTTCCATTAAAACTTATACATTCTATTTTTTGAATATTCCCTCCATAAGGTGTCCAAGCTAAAGAATTTACAACACCTTTATGATTTAGAATTTCTTCTTTTGTATATTTAGGTACACCTAGTATTCTTAATACATCATTATTAGTAATTTCTTTACTTTTGTTTTTTTCTAAGCAATAATTTCTAATTAATCTTTTTAATATTCTATTTAATTCTCTTACACCAGATTCTCTAGTATAATTATTTATTATATTTAATATAGTATCATCACTAAAATTTATATTTTTTAATCCATAATTACTTAAAATATCTGGAATCAAATATTTTTTTACTATATCTAATTTTTCATATTCAGTATAAGAATTTATTTCTATTATTTCTAATCTATCTCTTAAAGGTCCTGGTATATCATTTATATTGTTTGCAGTTAGTATAAACATAACTTTAGATAAGTCAAATGGTTCTTCTATATAATTATCAACAAACATTTTATTTTGAGATTCATCTAATATTTCTAAAAATGTACTAGAAGGATCTCTTTTATAATCATAATTCATTTTATCTATTTCATCTATTAATATAACTGGATTCATTACTCCACATTTATTTATACCTTGAATTATTTTTCCTGGATTAGCTCCTAAAAAGGTTTTTCTATGACCAACTAACTCACTAGAATCATTAAGTCCACCAACACTAATTTTATAAAATTCTCTATTTAACGCATGGCTTATACTTATACCTAATGTAGTTTTACCTACACCAGGTGGTCCCACTAAACAAAGTATAGGATTTGAAACATCTTTATTGATTTTTTTTATACTAACAAATTCTAATATACGTTTTTTTATAGTTTCTAATCCATAATGTGTTTTATCTAAACTTTTCTTTATATTATCTAAATTAGTTTCTTCTAAAGAATATTTATTCCAAGGTAAATTTAAAACCCATTCTAAATAGTTCCTTATAACACTTGCATCTGGATTATTATCATTTGTATATTCATATCTTTTTATTTCATTATATAATTTATTTTTTACTTTATCTGAAATATCTAAATCATCTAATATTTTTTTATAGTGATTTAATTCTAATTGTTTATCAGTAAGTATACCTAATTCATTATTTAATTTATTAATTTTTTCTTTTAAGATAAAATCTCTTTGTTCTTTTTCAAATTTTTCTCTTATCTCATCATCTATCTTAGTATCTAAATTAATTACTTCTAATTCTATATTTATATCTTTAATTAATGTTTCAGCTCTTTTAATATAATTAAACTCATTCATATAAAGAAGTTTCTTATTTAAATCCATTGGTAAGAAACCTACTACAATATCTGTTAATAAATCTAAATCATTTATATTTTCAATTGTAGAAGTAATAACATTACTTGATTCACTATTTAATAAAATATATTCTTGAATTAGCTCTTTAATTTTTCTAATTAATGCTGTCTCTTTAACTTCATTAGTTTTTTTTATATATATTCTTTTTACTACACTTTTTAATATACCAACATTATTTTGAAAATATTCTATTACTTCAACTCTATTCAACCCTTTTATTATAATTCTATAATTATTATTTGGTAATTTTATTTTAGTTTTTATTTTACCTATTACTCCTATTTTTGGTAAATCACTTGCACTAGGTTTTTCTTCTAATAAATTAATAGGACTTATTACTAAAATATTAGAGTTATTTAATTTAATAGCTTCATCTATAGCTATTTTAGATACTTCATTATTTATTTCCAAACGTATTTCTTGATCGGGCAACAATACTAGTTTCTTAAGAAGTAATATAGGTAAACTTTCTTTCATATTGTTGCCTCCTCACTAATTGATTTTTATTATAATCTTTAGAAAGTTTTTTGTAAAGGCAAAAACAAAAAAAATCAAATTTTCATTTGATTTTAATTATTGAATATCAACTTTAACACTTAATGAAGCTAAATTTTCGATATTTTGATTTGCTTTAGCGTCAGCATAATATAACTCTAAAACATAATATTTAGTATCTCCAGCAGCTATAACTGTACATCCTTCAGTATCAGGAGCAGTTACACAACCAGAACTAACATTGTTTAATATTGTTTGAACAGTATTTTCACCAGTTCTTTCAACATTAACACCAAAAACAGTATCACTTAAAGTAAGTGTTGCACCATCTGCTGATAATGGATTTCCAACAGCATCTCCAGCAGCATCAACTTCATATAATCTGTAATAAACATTATTATATTTTGTTGAACCAGTATAACAATTTGTATCATCTTCAGTACTTGCATTATAACAAGCAGCTGCATCAGTAGTAGAAATAAATTTTGTAGCTCCATCTTCTGATGTTAATACTATACTATAAGTAGCTGGAGCATCATTGTTATTTTTAACACTGAATGTTTTTTTAGATGAAGTTTCTCCTGGGATTGCATTAGCTAATGTAATAGTATCATTTCCATCTAAGTATTCTACAGTTGCTAATGTAGCTGTTGTAGTTTCAATTTTAGATTGTGTCCCTTCTACTACTCTAGTTACGAAATATGCATAAGTAACTCCTACTATTGTTAGGGTAACCATAAATATTGCTGCTATCCCTAAAGTTAATTTTTGTCTTGTGTTCATATCTTTCTTTATCCTCCTACAATAAAATTATATTATAGTAATAATACGAAGTCAAGAAAAAAATTTCAATATTTTGAAATTTTTGAAATTGTTAAATTCACTTTACAGAAAACAGTATTTCCATCTGTTGTTTTAGCCTCTAATACTAAGTATATTCCATCATCTATTAAGTTCTTTTTATACTTTGTAAAGTAAGTACTAGTACTATTTTTTTCGAAAATATTAAATGATGTGAAGTTATTAATTGTTTCACTTAATAACATTTCATTTTCAAATTCAAAATTAGTGCTTATTAGCTCTACTAATTTATTATTGTCCATTACATAGTATCCTAATTTATAACTTTTTATATTATAATCCTCTTTATTTACATATTTAATATTATTTCCATTTAATAAATTTATATCTGAATTTAATACTATTAATCCATCATTAACTTTAATGTATTCATTTTCTCCACTGAATGTATATATTTTATTGTTTGTAATTGTATTGTTTAAAAGTATTAATAAGATAATATTTATAATTAATGATATAAATATTATTGTTTTATATGAGTTTATTATTTTAAATATTCTTTCTTTTATTTTCTTCATTTTTCACCTTAACTTTCTAAATTTATTATAACTTTCTCAGTTATTTCTGTATTAGGTAGTATATTTGTTTTAATATTTTTTCCACTACCATTTATTTCATATTCTATTTCTAATAAGTTTAATAGTGTTATTAATTCTGATAGGTTGTAATCTGTTATATCAGGCATTATTTTTTTATCTGAATTAGTTTTTAAAAATATTTTAGATCCTATTATTATATTATTATTTTTTTTAGGATATTGTTCTATTATAATATCTCCATCACCTATTATAACAGGTATTAAATTTTTATTTTCTAAATCTTTTTTTACTTCATCAACTTTTTTATTTACATATTGTTCTAAATCAACATATTTTGATTCATCTTTATTGCTTTCTCTTTCACTTAAGTTTTTATATTTTGCTATAGATTCTACTATGCTTTTTGTCATATTACCTATTGCTCTACTAGAGCCTACTAAATCTTTAACGGCAACGTAAATTATATATTCTGGTTCTTCTTTTGGAAAAATTCCTGCGAATGATCTTATATTTTGATATTCACCTTTTGCATACCCTCCAGATGATGTTGTATATTGTGCAGTACCTGTTTTTCCTATTAGTCTTACTTCTTCTGTTTGGTATACTTTACCAGTTGCAGCCGAATCGCTACCATTAACTGTTAAATCCATTAAATCTACTATTTTATTAATTGTTTCTTCACTATAAATTTTGTTTAACTCTTCTCTTTTGCCTTCATATATTACATTATTATTTTGGTCTGTTATTTTATTAACTATGTATGGTTTTAATACAGTACCGTTATTGGTAATTGTAGTTAAAGCTTGTATCATTTGTATTGGCGTAACTGTTATACCTTGTCCATATGAAGCAGCCGCTAATTCTGAATTATATAAAAAACTTACTTTTCCTTTTAATTCTCCATTTAATTCTATATTTGTTTTTTGTCCAAATCCTAATTCTGTATAATAATCTAATAGTTTTTCTTTTCCTAAATTTTGTGCTAATAATGTTGCAGCAACGTTAGACGAGTAAGTAAATCCTACATCATAGTTTATTACTCCCCATCCTTTATCGTTCCAATCTTTTATTTCGTAATTATCAACAGTAATTTTCCCAGAATTATATGTTTCATTTCCATTATAAAGTCCTTCTTCTATACTAGATGCAAAACTAAATATTTTCATTGTACTTCCTGGTTCATAAGTATATGAAACTAATGGATTATTATAATTTGTTATGTTTAATTTATTTGGATCAAATGTAGGATTTGTTGCACTTCCTACAATAGCACCAGTTTTCGCATCTGCAACTGTTACAGTAACCCAATCTGTTTCATAATTATTTTTCAGTTCATTTATAGCATTTTCTAAATACATTTGTATATTAGAATCTAATGTAAGTTCTATATCATAACCATTTTCTGATTTTTTCTCTTGTACTGGTGTATTAGCTATTTGATATCCATATGGATCTTTTTGATATATGTATTCTCCATTTTCTCCACTTAATTCTTCATTATAATAAGCTTCTATACCCATTTCTCCAATTATTTCATCATTATCATTTTTCTTAGCATATCCTAATAAGTATGAAGCAAAACTTCCATATGGATAATATCTTTTGCTAGTTTTTATATAATCTATTCCAGGAAGGTTTAATTCATCTATTTTTTCTTTTACTAATTCAGATATTCCTCTACCTTCTGGTCCTAATTCTACTTGATAAGCATCTCTTTTTAATAAACTTTTTAATCTATCTATATCCATTCCTATAATAGGAGCTAATTTTTCAGCAGTTTCATTTATGTTTACAACATGTTTTGGATTATCTTTATTTGTTGTTCTTGACTCTGAAAGATAAGCGATAACTGTATATGAATTAACATTTTCAGCTAGTACTTCTCCACTAGAATCATATATTGTTCCACGTGATGCATATAGTATTTTTTTGCCAGTTGTTCTAGATAACGCAAACTTCTTAATATCTATACCATCTATATATGTGCTAGCTGATACATATATTAATTTTCCTATTATTAATCCAAATAAAAGAACAATGCAAATAATTAAAGATTTATTAATTTTTATAGCATTGTTCATTTTTTCACCCTCTTACTTAATTACGATTATATTATCATTATTATATGATAAACCATATTCTTTAGCAATATCTTGTATATTAGAAAGACTTGCTAATTCATCTACTTGCATTTCTAAACTTTCATTTATATTTTCTTGTTTTTCTACTTGTTTTTTTACTTTTTCTAATTCTATATTACTTCTAGATAAAATAGATTTACTAGATACAGTTATTATCGGAGATAAAATACCAAATAAAATTATTAAGAATATTAAGATTTTTTCACCTTTTAAGAATTTAATTCTTTTTCCTTTTCTTGTCATAACTATATCCTTTCTATTACTCTAAGTTTTGCACTTTTACTTCTACTATTTTCTGTTATTTCATCATCACTTGCTAATATAGGTTTTGTATTAACAAGTTTTATTAATGGTTTATACTCATCCGGTATATTAGGTAAACCCTTAACCATTTCATCTACTTCACTAAAACGTTTAAATATTTGTTTTACTATTCTATCTTCTAATGAATGAAATGTAATTACACATAATCTACCACCAGTTTTAAGTAAATTTATTGCATCAGGCAGTACACTATTTAATACATTTAATTCGCTATTAACTTCTATTCTTATTGCTTGGAATATTTTTCTTTCTGGATGATTATTTATAAAATATTTTTTTGGTACACTTCTTTCTATAATGCTTACTAATTCTAAAGTAGTTTCTATTTTTTTATTATTTCTTTCATTAACTATATTTTTTGCTATACTACTTGAATATTTTTCTTCTCCAAATGTATAAAAAATATTTTTTAAGTCTTCAAAATTATAATCATTAACTACTTTATATGCATCTAACTTATTTCTATTATCCATTCTCATATCAAGTTTAGCATCTCTCATGAAAGAAAAACCTCTTTCAGTATTATCTATTTGAGGACTTGATACTCCTAAATCTAATAATATACCATCTACTTTTTCTATTCCGTTTTCTAATAATACTTCTTTCATATTAACAAAATTATCTCTAAATATTTTGTAATTATCAGAAATATTATTTAATCTTTTAGTAGATTCTTCTACGGCAAAATCATCTTGATCAAAGCCATATAAAAATCCATTTGGAATTCTTTTTAATATTTCGCTACTATGTCCAGCTAACCCTATTGTTCCATCTACATAAATTCCATTACTTTTAATATTTAAATTTTCTATACACTCTTGTTTCATAACGCTATAGTGCATATTTATTCCCCCTCAAATAAATTTTCTGCAATATTTGCAAAATTTTCTTCGTTTTCTATAAAGAAATTCTCCCAAGATGTTTTATCCCATATTTCAATATGGTCATTTGCGCCGATTACAACACAAGTGCTATTTAAACCGGCGTAATTAACCAATGGGGAGGTAATGCTTACTCGACCCGATTTGTCGAGTGTACATTCAGTAGCACCAGATAAGAAGAATCTTGTAAAATCACGTGAGTCTTTTTTTGTAAACGGAAGAGTTCTTAATTTACTAATTATTTTTTCCCATTCTTTTAATGAATAGATAAATAAACATTTATCTAAACCACGAGTTAAAACAAATGAATTGCCTAGTTCATTTCTAAATTTGCTAGGAATAATCAATCTGTTTTTTTCATCAATCGAATGATGATACTCACCCATTAACATATTATCCCCCACTTTCTTCCACATGCTGCCACTGTCTATTTAAATAATACATCATGTTTATGTAAAATACAATAAATAATTAAAAAAATCAATAAAAAAATGCATTCTTTACAGAAAATTGTGTAAAACAAAAAAACTCACTAATATTTAGCGAGTTTAATATGCATACACACCATGTATTTTTTCTAATTGTTCGTTAGTTAGATCATTAACTTCCCAAGAGTTATCTACTTTAGTCAATGTGAAATCTATCGTATAATCTACTTTATCTTTTACTTTACTTAATCTTTCTAACTTATAATTTGTAAACAATGTTTCATCATATACTTCATCTGTTTTAAATTCATTTGGATTATTTGTTAAATATTCATTAGCTTCTTTTTCTGCACTATAATAATCATATACTGTTAATTGTACTGTTACTACTGCTGTATTTCCTTCAATAGTTTCATTTTTTATTTCATATTTCATATCTTTAAACTGTTTTAGATAAACTTCTTTATATTTTTCACTTTGTTCTTTAGTTAAATTCGAATTATTAACATAATCATCCAATTCTAATACTATATCTTCATCATTAGTATTATATTTTGATAAAACTCTTTCTACAGAACTTGTTGGTGTATTTCCTAAACTACAACCAGCAGTAATTAAAAGCATAAAAATCATTATAAATAAAGTTATTTTCTTTCTCATATATTCCTCCCAATATTATTATGTATTATTTCTTATTTAATATACTAAAAAGAGAAAAATTATTCTTTTTCTCCTTCACTTAACATAGTAGTTATAAATATTCCATATCCAGTTGACGGATTATTTATTATTACATGAGTTACTGCTCCATATATTTTATTATCTTGTATTATAGGACTTCCACTCATTCCTTGTACTATTCCACCAGTTTCATTTAATAGTCTTTCATCTGTTATTTTAAAACTTATATTTTTTATATTTGACGTATTATTTATTTTTGTTATTTCTATATCAAACTCTTCAACACTTTCTCCATCTAATACTGTATATATTTTTGCCTCACCTAATTTTAAATCACTAGGTTCTCCTACTTCCATCAATTCTTTATTAGGTAATTTATCATTATATATTCCATATATTCCTGATATTGTATTTTTATTTACTGTACCATATTTATTGTTTGCATAAAATTTAGCATTTTTTGTTCCAGCAGATCCTACACTTGATCTATCTATACTAGTAACTATACTTTTAAATATTGTCCCTTCTTTAACTTCTACACTATTCATACTATTACTTTCTATTATTTCATGTCCTAACGCTCCATATATTTTTGTTTCAGGATCTATATATGTAAGTGTACCAATTCCACTAATAGAGTCTTTTACATATAGTCCTGTTTTATATGTACCACCTTCATTTTTTAACTTAAATTCTATTGTTTTTTCTTTATCATTTCTTTTTACAGTTATATTTACTTTATTATCTTTTACATTTTCTTGTATTGCTTCTATCATTTCATTAACTGTATAAACATTAGTATCATTTATTTTAATAATTGTATCTCCTATTTTTAAATCATTATTTATATATTTATTATTTATTTTATAAAATCCAATTACAATAACTCCATTATTTTTTACATCTATACCAATATTATTTCCTCCTGGAATAATAAAATTAGAATAAGCAAAAACATTTAGTGGAAATAATATACATATTAACATTATTAATATTTTTTTCTTCATAATATCACCATTATTATTATGTACAAAAACACTAAAAAAAAATAACCAATTCTTGGTTATTCATTTAATTTAAAATCACTTAAATTACCATTTTCTTCTAGTATTTTATTAACTGATTCAGTAGCAGTATTTAATTTGTCTGAACATATTTTTATCATTTTCATAGCTTCACTATATTTTTCTATACTAGTTTCTAAATCAATATTACCGCTTTCTAAATCACGTACTATTAGTTCAATACTCGCTAATAATTCATCAAATTTCTTTTCTTCCATTATTCATTTATCCTTTCTACTTTTGCTTCTATATTACCTTCATGTAATTTTATATTTATTTTATCATTAACTTTTAAATCTTTAGTATTTTTTATAGTTTTATTATTCTTTGTAACTACACTATAACCTTTACTTAATATATTAAGTGGATTTAATAAATTAAGTTTATTTAATAATAATTCATAACTATTATTATATTGTAATATTAAACTATCTGGATTATTTATTATATAATTATTTTTTAAATTATCCATTCTTTTTGTTTTACTATCTATTATATTTTTTATAATATTGTTAATATTTTTAGTCAGATTATTTAGAGTTTGTTTTTTTATATCAAAAGTTGCAAGTGGATTATAAAGTACATAAGTATTTTTTATGTTATCTATTTTTTTAGTTCTTATATCTATAATATATTTTATTTTAGAATTTAATTCATTTATTAAATTATCTAGTTTTTGTTCTTTTATTTCAAATGTTGCAAGAGGATTTGATAAAACATAACTTTCTTTATAATTTTTTAAAGTTTTCTTGTTTTTTTCTATTATATTATCTATATCCTTATTAAGTCTTATATTTAATTGATTTAAAAAGTTTTTTACATCGATTATATTGGGAACAGCCATTTCTGCAGCTCCTGTTGGTGTTGGTGCTCTTAAGTCGGCTACAAAATCACTTATAGTAAAATCTATTTCATGCCCTACAGCTGAAATTATAGGAGTTTTCGCTTCATATATCGCACGTGCTACACATTCTTCGTTAAAACTCCATAAATCTTCGATAGAGCCTCCTCCTCGACCTACAATTAATACATCCAAGTCATAATTATCCGCTACTCTTATTTGTTTTACTATATCGTTTGCAGCAAGTTCACCTTGCACTAACGCAGGAAAAAGTATTGTTTCAACATTAGGGAACCTTCTTTTAATAGTACTTAAAATATCTCTTATAGCAGCTCCTGTAGGGGCAGTTATTATACCAATTTTTTTAGGAAATTTAGGGATTGTTTTTTTATGAGAAGAATCAAATAATCCTTCAGCACTTAACTTTTTCTTTAATTCTTCAAATTTTAAATATAAATTTCCTAACCCATCTTCTTGCATTTCATTTATATAAATTTGATAACCACCATTAGGTTCATATACACTAACTCTACCTACTACTAATACTTTCATTCCATCCACTGGTACAAAATTCAATTTTGAAGCTTGTGTTGAAAACATTACAGCATTTATTCTACTTCCTTCATCTTTTAAAGTAAAATATAAATGTCCTCTAGTATGCCCTTTAAAGTTTGAAATTTCTCCTTTTAAACAAAGAGATTGTATATGAGGATCTGTATCAAATTTATTTTTTAAATATTTATTTAAAGTAGTAACAGTAATATATCTTCTTTCCATAATTTCTCCATTTTAAAAATAATATAGTATTTTCTATATTATTCATTAATTATTTTATCTAATACAGCATTTATCATTTTCTTTACGTTTTCATCGCTATATTTTTTTGCAAGTTCTATAGCTTCATTTATTACAACGATTTTTGGAGTATCAGTATACATTATTTCATAAATACTCATTCTAAGAATTGTCGCTCCTAGATTATCTAATCTATCAATAGTCCAATCAGATAAATACTTATTTGCTATTGTATCTAATTCCTCTCTTTTTTCAATCACACCATTTACTATAGTTTTAACAAAATCATTGTCAATACTTATATTTTCTTTTATAACAGTTTCAATATCATATTCATAATTACTTCTTTTATACATTTCATTTTGATATAAAATAGTCATTATTTTTTCTCTTAATTCACTTCTACTTATCGCCATAATTCCACCTAATTTCAAATATATTATCTCATATTATCTATATTAAAACAATAAAAACTAATATTAATTATTAGTTTTTATATCTTCATAAACTTTTTTTAAAGATTTATGATATCTTTTATCATAGTATGGTCTTAATGAAAAACTTTGTATATGCCATCCATCTTTTTTTATTGTATCTAAACCCATTAATTTATTATCTTTTTTTCTATATTTTTTTGCAAAATAATATGGTATTTCACTTAAATTATAAAACTTACCGTTATTATATAATAAAACTGCATTTTCCATATAAATTTTATTATCATACATTATATTACCTATGTATATTTTATTTGTGTTCATACATGTCCCCCATTCGAACACTTAAATTATATCATAAATAAAATTTTTTTCAACTAGTGTATAAGACTTCTCTTTTTTTAGTTTATCATAATACTATACAAATTAAAAAAAGTAAGTTTACAGTTTATTTACTTACTCTTTTGATATAATTACAATATTCTTTTAATAAACAATTATTACAGTTAGGGTTTTGACTTTTACAAATATATCTTCCAAATAATACCAATTGATGATGTGTTCTACTCCACTTTTCTTTTGGTATTTTTTTCATTAATTTTTTTTCAACTTCTAGTACATTGTCTTTTTTATTTGAAAGTTTTAATCTTTTACTAACTCTATCTACGTGTGTATCTACTGCTATAGCAGGTACATTAAATAAATTTGATAATACTACATTAGTTGTTTTTCTTCCTACTCCAGGAAGTTTCTCTAAATATTCTCTATTATTTGGTACTATACCGCTATAATCATTAACTAATCTTGTTGCTATTTCTTTTATATAAATACTTTTCTTTTTATAGTTTCCACAACTATATATTATTTTTTCAATATTTTCTAATTTTGCATCTTTTAGTGTAAAAATGTCATATTCTTGAAATAAAATTTTAGTTACTTTATTTACTCTAGCATCTGTACATTGTGCTGATAAAACTGTTGCAATCAGTAATTCATAATCTTTATTGTAATTTAGCTCACATTTAGGATTTGGTATCATGATGTCTAAGTTATCTAATATTTCATTAATTTTCATCTAACCAATTATACTCAAAAAAATAATTATCTTTTTCTTCTTTTACTTCTTTTTTAAATCTATTATTCTTTACATCTGATACAGTTTTATATCCTTTTTTATTCCATTCATATATTATTTTATCAATATATCTTAAATTACTAACTCCATTATATGTAGCTTCTTTTAATGCTTCTTTAATTAATTCTTCATCCATACCACTATTTATCCATGCATTTATTAGTTCATATTCCATAGGAGATAAAGTTCTACCAAATTCTGATTCGAATAATTCAAAAATATTTTTTGTTTCTTCTTTTTTTGTATTTTTATTTATATCAGAAGCTGCTAATTTATATATACCATCTAAGGATATTTCTTCTACCATTTTATCATCATCTTTAATTATGTTAGTACTTATTAAACCTTTTTTAGTTAAACTACTAAATGATGATAATATTTCTTCATTATTTAAAGTTGTTATTTTATTTATTAATTTTAAATCTAATTCTGGATGTTCTTGATTAGTTAGATATATTAAAAGTAATGTTTCGTTTATATCTAATTTGTTTTCTTTTATTATTTTAAATAAAAATGGTCTAATAATATAATCTTTATTTTTTATAATATTATAAATTACTTCATTACTCATAAATTATCCTCACTTTCTAAGAAATTTAATTATATCTTTATTTTTATTATTTAATATTCCTTTTAATATATTATCTTCTATTAATTCATAAATTTCATTAATATTATTATAACAATTATTATTTAATTTAACTATACTTTGTGTATTAATTTTTATATCTTTTCTAGATTTTATAGGTAAAGCATTATACATTTTATTAATAGTTATATTATCTATATCTAATATATTCCCTGCAACTAAGTTAATATATAGTCCATATTTATATAATGTTTCAATTGTTATACTGCCTTGTTTTATTACTTCTTTTATTTTTTTTATTAAATCTTGTTCATTTTTTGTAAATGGATATTTTTCGCAAAAATTTATTTGTGAATAAATTCCTATTATATCATTAGTATCTTTCACATTATTAAAATTTATTTCTAAAACTTTTAAGAGATTTAACTTCTTAAGTAAATTTAATCCTTTTATTCTGTTTTTAGAAATTAATATTTTATCTAATTCTTCTTTTCTTCTAAAATAGGATATTTCTTTTATTATACTTTTATTATTTTTAATGAAATCTAATATCTCATCATCTATTTTGAAATCATATATAATTGATAGTCTTAAAGCTCTTAATATTCTTAATGGATCTTCACTTAATTTATCATGTGTATTAATTATACATTTTATTTTTTTATTGTTGATATCTTCTAAAGCATTATAGTAGTCTAATATTTCTTCATTGCTATTCATTAATAATGTATTAATAGTAAAATCTCTTCTTTTTAAATCTTCTTTAATATCTTTTATATAGCTTATACTTTTTGGTCTATGATTAATGTATTCACTTTCTTTTCTAAAAGTCGTAATATCTATATTATATTTTTTCGTTCTTATATTTACACTGCCATAATTATCTTTTGTAGTTTTATCTAATTTTAAAATATTTATTACATCTTTGGGTAGTGCATTTGTACATATATCTATGTCATTTGATTCAATACCTAATATGTAATCTCTTACAAATCCACCTACTATATATGCTTTATATCCGTATTTTTCTAATTTTTTTAATATATTTAAAATTTTTTTATCCATAATTACCTCATAGAAAGTATATCATATTAGAATATTTAAATGAATATATATAAATAAAATTTAAAAGAAAAAGCACAATAATGCTTTTTCTAAGTTAACATGTTTTTTTATTTTTTCCGTAATTTATTGCACTTCCTATATTTCTTCCTAGTTCTAAGAATATTGTTAAAACTCTGACAACACTATTCCAAAAACTACCAGATGATATTGTTGTTGCACCTCCAATTACATTAATTAATTCATTATTACTCATTAGTTGCATTTTAATGGCCTTAAAAAACCATCAATTAGTCCAATTATGAAACTACCTATTGCTGCAATGATAATACCTATACCTACGCCTTTTCCATTTGCACCTCCATTAATATTCATAAGTTCTTCAGTTTCTAATACCATAATTACTCCTTTCTAAAAGTTAAAACATTTTTAAATAATAATTTTACGTTTTTATGAGAAATATATATAATTGTTTTTTCTTTAAAATAAGAAATAATATCTTTTACTATTTTAATTTCTAATTCATAATCTACTTCTTTCAATACTTCATCTAATATAAGTATATTTTTAGAATGAATTAAACTTCTTGCTAAAATAATTCTATTTCTTTCTCCTCCACTAATACAAGAATTATTAACAATAATAGCGTTTAATCCCATTTCTTTAATTATACTTATATCATTTAATCTAGTAATCTTTATTATATTAGTAAGAATGCTATTATCTATCTTTTTACCTAATAATATATTATTTAATATAGTATCATTAAATAAATTTTCTTCTTGAGATACATAGGTTATTAAATTATTTACATTATAATCTTTTAAATTATAGTTATCTATATAAATACTACCACTATAATTAGTAATTTCTTTATTAAGAATTTTCATCAAAGTACTTTTACCTATACCTGAGGGACCATTTATAAATATTTTATCTTTATTTTTTATTAGTATATTTTTATTTGTAAAAATACTTTTATTATTTATTTTATAAGATAGATTTTTAATATATATATTATTGAATGTATTATTAACATTATTTATTTTATTTTCATTAAATGATAAAAATTCATTATTCTTATTTATTATAGATTTATATAATATTATATTTGGATAATAATCTATTATTTTTCTTATATTAAATATATAGAAGTTTAATAATATATAAATAATTAAACTATTTATAACATTATTATTTGATTTTACTAATAAATATAATATTATTAATTCAATAACATTAATAATAATATTATTTATTAAATTAACTATATATATTTTTTTATTTATAGATTTATATATTTTATTTTTATTTAATACATTATTATTTATATTATTAATAAAATAATCATAAATATTTAAATTCTTTATACTTTCAATATTAGTTATATAATCAATAATATTAGAATTATATGTTTCTTCCATATTTATAGAATATCTTATTAAATTAAGTAACTTTTTATATATAATTAAATTAAATAGTATATAAAATATAGTTAAAATTATTAGTAAGGGAATAATTTTTATATTATATATTTTTAAAATATATAAATTAAAAATACATATAATTATATCAAATAATAAATTGAAAACTATATTAAATAGATTATTACTTAATTCGTTTAATTCATTAAATCTTTCTATTATTTCTCCTTTTTGTTTTAACTTTAAATAATATAAAGGGAGATTAAATATATGATTCATAAATTCTTTTATAGTTTTATTATTAAAATTTATATTTAAATTTAATAATGTATTATTTTTTATAAAAGTTAATAATTCGTTTATAATAATTATAAATATAAATAATATAACCAATTTAATATTACTAACTATTTCTATTTCTAAATTTATTAATATTGTTAGGAGTATAATAAAAAAAGAGGTTATAAATAGTAAGATAAATTTAGAAATATTTGATTTAAAATATTTTATTGATTTTTTTAATATGAATTTATTTTCTTTATATTTTAATATTTTATTTATAGGATAAAAAGTAATAATAACTCCTGTAAAGCACTTATAAAAATCATCTAATAACATTTTTTTCATTCCTATCGCTGGATCCATTATATAAATGTAATTATTTTTTATTTTATATACTACAACAAAATGATAAAAGTCATTATCTAATTTTAAATGTGCAATTATAGGAAAAGATATATTTTCTAATCTTTCAACTTTTTTACCTAAAGCATTAAAACCATATTTTATAGAACAATTAATTATTTCATATGCATTAGTACCGTTATTACTAGTATTGGTTTCTAATCTTAATATTTCTAAAGGTACATAACCTTTATAATATTTTATAATAGATGCTAGACAACATATTCCACAATCACTACATTCTTCTTGTAAAACTATAAAATTTTTGAACATATTTTTACTCCCTTCATAAATATATATTAAGTATTTTTTTGTATTTCCTTTTTTTATTTGTTAATTTGTAAAAAAAAATTAATACTTTACAATTTCTTGTTCTAGTATTAATTCTATTTTGTAATTTTTATATATTTCTTTTTTTATATGTTCAATTAATAATTTTATATCTTCACTTGATGAATTACCTTTATTAATAATGAAATTAGCATGCTTATTTGATATATAAGCATCATTAATATGATATCCTTTTAAATTAAGATCATCTATTAGTTTTCCAGCCGATAAATCTTTTGGATTTCTAAATACGCTACCTGCATTTGGATATTCTAAAGGTTGAGAACTCTTTCTTTTATTCATATTATTTTTTATAATTTCTTTCATTTCTTTTTTATCTTTATTATATAATTTAAAGCTTGCACTCAATAAAATAATATCTTTATCTTTTTTAAAGATACTATCTCTATAACTAAAATCACAATCTTCTTTATTAATTGTTTTTATTTCATTATCTTTTAAATAAGTTATACTTTCAATATAATCACTTATTTCACTTGAATAACAACCTGCATTTTGTACTATAGCTCCCCCTAAAGTACCTGGAATGCCATATAAATTCTCTAGACCACCTAAATTATTATTTATTAATTTATTAATAAATGTATTTAATAATATACCTGATTCAGCATTAACAATATTATTTTCAATTTCTATTTTATTTAATTTTTCTAATAAAATTATAGTTCCATCATAATCTTCATCCGGTAAAATTACATTACTACCTTTACCTAATACAATGTATTTTATTTTATTATTTTTCAAATATTCTATTAAGTTTTTTAAACACTTGATATTATAAGGTTTAATTAAATATTTTGAATGTCCACCAATTTTATAAGTATTATATTTTTTTAAATTTACATTTTCTAGTAATTCTCCATATTCATGCATATTATCACCTACTTTAATTTTATAGTAAAAAAATTATTTTATCAATTTATATAGATAAAAAATGTAGATTTCTCTACATTTCATAACATTTATCTTTTTTAATTGATATTTAGATAGTCATCTTTTATAATTTTTTATTTATCAATATATATCCTTCATGAGTAGTAGTACATAATAAACAAACATTATCTTTATCAAAAAAGGCAATATCATCCATTCCAAAATCAGTTATTAGAGAGTAGTCTCCTCTTTTTAGGGATTCATTATTACTTCCATATTTATAATATTTTGTAAATGTTTCAAATTTTCTTAAATATGTAAATATTTCTTTGGTTGCTATTATTTTGTATAGATATCTTGTTCCTTTTGTAATAGTTCCCCACCATTCTGATACTTTTTTTGTTTCTATAATATTATCTTTAAATTTAAAAACCAAGTCATTCTTATTTTTATTATTGATAATTACAATTTCTATATACTTAGTCTTATTTTCTAATTTATTCAATATTTTAATATATTCTTCATGAGTATTTAATTTACCTGTATAATCTATCATATCCATAATATCACCATCTATAAATTCATATGCTAATCATTAGTATCGTCGCCGTTACCACTAACTGGGATAGCCTCTCCTAAATAAGTTGGTTTAAATTTAAAAATACTTTTTACAAAATCTTTATTTCTAGCTAGTATTTCTCTTATTTCTCTAAATAATTGTCCACTGTATTTTCTTGGATCTGCACTTATTCCATAGGCATTAATATCTAGTTTATTCGCTATATGTAAGGCTCTATATAAATGATATTCTTGAGTAACTATTATAATGTTTTTAGCCTTAAATATTTCTTTTGCTCTATATATACTATCATAAGTAGAGAATCCTGCGTGGTCCATAAAAATATTAGAAGAAGGCACTCCTTTATTGATGGCATAGTTTTTCATAATATTAACTTCATCATATTCTACTCTTCCATGATCTCCACTCATTATTATCTTTTCTGCTACTCCATTTTTATATAAATTAATTCCTACATCTAATCTATCTTGCAACATAGGACTTGGTTTATCTTTCCATATTCCAGCACCTAAAACTATAATACAATCAATATCCTTTAATTCTTTTAGTTCATTTGTATTTACAATTTGTTTCTTTGTAGAAAAAACCACATATAAATTTATTATAATTATAATTGAAGTCGCAATTAATGCACTAATTAAAATTACTTTTATAAACATTTTCATTTACCTCAATCCTTACTTACAATATCCTTGTTCATATTTCAAATCTTTATTACCAATATAAACATCTTTATTTCCTTCTATTGTATTGCATAGCAATATAGCGTAATTATCTTTTTTATATAGAGTTGTTCCACCATCTTTATAAACTTCATAAACATTTATATCACTTACTAACTCTTTTATACTTTCATCAATTGTTTGATAAATATTTAATAAATGATTCTTTAAAGTTAATTTGTTGTTATTTCTTTCTATATAAATTTCCTTTATGCAAGTAGTATAAATTGTTCTATTATTAGATTCATAATATTCATTTAATTTTAAATTACAGTTATCTTCTTCTATAACACTTAATTTATAATTTTTTTCTTTTTCATATTTTATATAATTAATATTAAATTTATCTAAATCAGTTATCGTTATTGATTTATTTTTTAAAGCATCTTGTATTGTTTCTTCAAAACCATTCTCATATCTTACTATCATATATTCATTTTTCATGCAATTCCAATAATATGTATATAATTCATCTTCATAAAAGTTTTCTAATGCTTCAGCACATACAAAATCATTAATTTCTTTTGTTTTATCTATTAATTCTTTTATTTTTAATTCTTCTTTTTTTAAAGAACATGAAAATTTATTGTTTTTTAATTTAATTTGAGGGATTGAATATTCTTGACATTTGTATACATTATATAATAATCCTTTATAAACAATATTTACTGAATCATTATTGTCTTTTATTGCAAATATTGGTCTATTAATAGTAAAAATACACATAAGATCAATAATAACTAATAATGTTATTATTATAAATATATATAATACTTTTTTTAATATTTTTTTCATACGTTACCTCGAATACCTTTTTAATTATTTTTAAATTGTGAGTTATATAATTCTGCATAAAAACCATTCTTTTTAATTAATGAATTATGGTTACCTTGTTCAATAATGTTTCCATCTTTCATAACTAAGATTAAATCAGCATTTTTTATAGTAGAAAGTCTATGAGCAATGATAAAACTTGTTTTTCCTTTTAATAATTTATCCATAGCTTTTTGAACTAATTCTTCTGTTCTTGTATCAACATTTGATGTTGCTTCATCTAGTATCAAGAATGGAGCATTTTTAATCATACCTCTAGTTATTGTTAATAATTGTTTTTGACCACTACTTATTGAATCGTTATTGTTTACGTTTGATTCTAAAGAACCTGGCAATGTTTTTATAAAATGATATACTCCTACTTTTTCACATGCTTCTACTATTTCTTCATCTGTTATTTTTTCTTTATTAAATATTAGATTTTCTTTTATTGTTCCTTCGAATAACCAAGTATCTTGTAAAACCATTATAAATAAATCGTGTATGTTTTCTCTAGATAATTCTTTTATAGAAACTCCATCTATTAATATATCTCCACTATTTATCTCATAAAATTTCATAAGTAAATTAACTATAGTTGTTTTTCCAGCTCCTGTTGGTCCAACAATTGCTACTTTAGATCCGGGTTTTATTTTCACACTAAAATCTTTAATTATAGTTCTATTCTCATCATATCCAAATTTAACATTTTTAAATTCTATTTCACCTTTTACTTTTGTTTTATTTAATTTAATTTTTGTTTTTTCTTTTGTTAATTCTTTTTCTTCTAAGAATTCAAATACTCTATCACTGCTTGCTGCTACTGATTGTAAACTTGTCATTGCTTGTGCAATTTGACTTAAAGGATTTGTGAACAATCTTACATATACCATAAAAGCAACTATTACACCAAATGAAATAATGTTATTCATTGTTAACAATGCACCAACTACACATACTGCTACATATCCAAAATTTCCTATAAACATCATTAAAGGTTGCATTATTCCAGATAAAAACTGACTTTTTCTATTGGATTCATATAATTTATCATTTAATATATCAAAATCTTCGTTGGATTTTTTTATTCCATTATATACCTTTACTATATTATGTGCATTATACATCTCTTCTATAAATCCATTTAAGTTTCCTAGTTCAGTTTGTCTTTCTACAAACCATTTTTGGGATTTACCCATTATTATACCCATAAATATAAATCCTATTATACTTGATATTATTGCTGTAAAAGCCATTATATAGTTTGTTATAAACATCATTAATATAGAACCTATAAATAGAGTTAAACTTGTTACTAATGTAGCTAGGCTGTGATTTAAATTTTGTGCTATAGTATCTACATCATTTGTTATTCTTGATAATATATCACCAGTTTCATGAGTATCAAAAAATTTAAGTGGCAATTTATTTATTTTAACGCTTATTTCATTTCTTAATTTTTTTGCATATTTATTAGAAATAGTTGTCATTATAAAAGATTCTATAAAATTAAATAACGCACTTACTATATAAAGTATTGCTAATAGTAAAGAAATATTTTTTATTTTTGTTATATTCATTTTTGGTTTAACTATTTTATATATTGAATCTGGTAATTTATCGAATTCATTTAAAATAGTTGTTTGATCTTTATCGTTAGAAGTTTCTATTAATTTTTTAAATTCTATTTTGTCTTCGTCACTAATATTTTCATCTTTAAAGATATCTTCTATAATTTTTTCACTTATATTTGGTTTTATACCGAGTGTAATTGTATCAGTAAGACTAGTTAATCTATTTGGAGCAATTAAAGAAAGTACTGCACTAATAAATGCTAAGATCAAGGAAAGTACTAAAAAATATTTCCAATTATTTAAACTTTTAAATAGTTTTTTTATAGAATCATTAAAATTTTTAGGTTTTTCAGTTACAGTCATTGGTTTAGGCATTTTCTAACTCCTCCTTCCCAAATTGTGATAAAGCTATTTCTTTATATACTTTACATTTTTTCATTAATTCTTGGTGTGTACCTATTCCAACACATTCTCCTTTTTCTAATACAACTATTTTATCTGCATGCATAATAGTGCCTATTCTTTGTGCAACAATCATACATGTAGCATCTTTAGTATGTTTTTTTAATTCTTTTCTTAAAGTTAAATCCGTTTTATAATCTAAAGCACTAAATGAATCGTCAAATATATATATTTCAGGATCTCTAGCAATTGCTCTTGCTATTGCTAGTCTTTGTTTTTGACCTCCACTAATATTTGTTCCACCTCTTGCAATGTGTGAATCATATTTTTCATCCATTTTAGTTACAAATTCAGTACCTTGTGCTATATCTATGGCTTTTTTTATAGTTTCAAGAGATTTTTTATTTTTTCCATTTTCTCCATATGCTACATTTGATTTAACACTACCTGTAAAAATAACTGCTTTTTGTGGTACATATCCTATCTTATTATTTAATTCTTCTAATTTGTAATCTTTTACATTAATGTTATCTACTAGTATTTCTCCATCTGTAACATCATAAAATCTTGGTATTAAATTAATTAGAGTAGATTTTCCAGAACCAGTACTTCCAATAAATGCTATTGTTTCACCACTATTTACTTCAAAAGATATATTTTTTAATAAATATTCATCCGCATCTGGATATTTAAATGATACATTTTTAAATTCTACTTTACCTTTTGTTTTTGTATTTATTTTTTTATTACCATCAATTATAGTTTCATTACTATCTAATATTTCATTAATACGTCTTGCTGATACGCTTGCTCTAGGCCATATCATAAAAATCATTGCAAGCATTAAGAATGATGATATTACTTGCATACCATAACTTGTAAATACTACCATATCACTAAATAGAGATATTTTATTTAGTATACCTGCACTATTAATTAAATAAGCTCCTATAAAATATATACCTAATGTTAAAAAGTGCATAACCAAATACATTACAGGATTTAATATAGCGAAACATCTTTGATTAAACAATTGATTTTTTGTTAATTCACTATTTACTTTATCAAATCTTTCTTCTTCAAATTTTTCTGCATTAAAGGCGTGTATAACTCTAATACCATTTAAGTTTTCCCCTATTACTCCATTTACTCTATCTATTAATTTTTGTACACGTTCAAATCTTGGAAAAACAATTATTAACAATATAATAATTGTTATAAGCAAAATTATAACTCCTCCTCCTGTTAATAAACTCCAAGTAAGATTTTTCTTTAATATTTTACTTACTGCCCAAAAGGCTGTAATCGGAGCTTTAATTAACATTTGCAATCCCATTGCAATAAACATTTCCAGTTGTGTTACATCATTAGTAGTACGAGTTATTAAACTGCTTGTTGTAAACTTCTTAATCTCAGCAGTACTAAATTTAAATACTTTTTCAAATATTTTTTTTCTTACGTTTTTTGAAAAATCAGCAGATAATTTTGATGTACAATAACCTACTAATATAGCACTACTTAAACTTCCTAAAGCACATAAAAGCATATATATACCTTTTATAATTATTTCTTTTATATTACCTGTATCACTTTGTATTAAATTTGTTATCCCACTCATATAATCTGGTAATTTTAAATCTAACCACACTTGAAATATTATAAATATTAAACATAATAATACTATTAACCAATCTTTTTTATTTAAATTTTTAAATATCTTAAACATAATTTTCCTCCTAATAACATTATATTACTTATAAAAAATGTTCTCAATAAAAAATATATAATAATAAAAAAGAAACTTAATAAAGTTCCTTATTCTAACATTAGTTTTATTGTTCCGCCTTCTTTTATAAATTGTCCTGCTGATGGTTCTTGATATAAAACTTTTTCACCTTCACCAGAATACTCTATTTTAAAACCTTTTAATTCCGTTTGAGCTTCTTTAACTTTCATACCTTCTACATTAGGTAACATAACATATTTTGTATCTAACCAAGTATATTCTTGTCTAATCATACCACTATTATCTTGTTCTATTTTTTTTATATCAATTATACTTTTCATAACATTTTTTGCAACTGGGGCTGAAACTGTACCTCCATATTGAGTAACTCCTTTAGGGTTATCAATTGCAACATATACTATATAATCCGGATCATCTGCTGGTAATATTCCTATAAATGATAGTATATAATTACCTACCATGTATATTCCATTATTAACTTTTTGTGCTGTACCTGTTTTTCCACCTACTCTATAATTTTCTATATATGCGTTTTTACCAGTCCCATTTGCTACTACACTTTCTAAAGAATATCTTACTAATTTACTTGTCTCTTCACTAATTACTTGATTTTTTGTTGTTTTTTTATTTTCTAGAATTATTTGATTTGTTTCAGGTTCACTTAGATATTTAACTATATATGGCGTATTTAAATAACCACCATTAACTGCAGCACTAACACCTGCTACTTGTTGTATAGGCGTTACACTTATACCTTGACCAAAAGACATAGTCGCTTGCTCTACCGGGCCTATTTTATCATATTTAAATAATATACCACTACTTTCACCATTTAAATCTATTCCTGTTTTTTTACCAAATCCAAATTCAGTAATATATTTATAAAGTTTTTCAGTACCTAATTTTTGTCCCATAACAACGAATCCTGGGTTGCAAGAGTTTTCAACCACATTAAGAAATGTTTGACTTCCATGTCCACCTTTCTTCCAGCATTTTATTCTCGCGCTATCAACCATAATTGAGCCCGAATCATGAAAGTGATCATCAAATATGTTAATCGTTTTTTCTTCTAATGATGCTGCCAGCGTAATAATCTTAAAAGTACTACCAGGTTCATAAGTTGCCCATATAGGAAGATTTCTATTTATTGTATTAATGTCATAATCCTGATAATTATTAGAATTAAAATTAGGTCTACTTGACATAGCAAGTATTTCTCCCGTTTTAGGATCAGCTACTAATATTAAAGCTTGTTCTGGATTATACTTTGTTATAACATTATCTAATTCTCTTTCAACAGCTAATTGTATATCTAAGTCAATAGTCAAAGTTACATTAATACCATTTTGTGGTTCCACATATACTTCAGATCGTTCTAATCTATTTCCTTTTCCATCACTATAATATTTTATTGCACCACTTTTTCCAGTTAAATATTCATCATATTCTAATTCTATACCTGATAGACCTTGATTATCAATTCCTACATAACCCAAAACATGACTTAATACATTTTCATAAGGATAATATCTTTTGCTCTCTTTTACTAAGTATACTCCATCATATCCTAAATTATTTATTTTTTCTGCAATATCATATGAAAGTTGTCTTCCTTCTGGATGAACTCTTTCAATAGATGTTTTTTTACTTACATGTGCATACATTTCTTCATAAGAAACATTTAATATATTAGAAAGATCAGTACTTACTTTTTCTTTATCTTTTATTTGATTTGGTATAAGTACTAAACTTACTGTAGTTATATTTTCTGCTAAAGTCTTACCATTTCTATCTAGTATAAGTCCTCTATCTGCTGTAATTGGTAAATTTCTACTCCATAAATTATCGGCTAGTTCATTTAATTTATTATAATCAATTACTTGTATATAAAATACTCTAAGAATAATTATTATAAAAATTATAGTTATAGATAAAAATATTATTTTTATTCTTTTATGTATATCACTTACAAACATTTTATCACCTAATTAATATTATTTTTTTATATAAAAAAAAGACTATTATTAGTCTTTCTTCAATATCAATTTTTTCATATCATCTTTGAAAACATTATAGTAAAACATAAAACTAGTATTTAATATAGCTGTATTAAATATATAATCATTTAATTCTTCATTAGCTAAATAATAATCACTATTTAATACTTTTTCTTTATCGTATTTTTTTACATGATATATATCAAAAAGATTCAAGAATTTTAATAAATCTTTTTTTGGTACTATTCCCTCATACTTTAATACATCTATTATTTTTTCATTATTAAATGTTTTTGTATAATTTATTTTATTATTTATATTATCTATAAATTCGTTATTTTCAAATGTTCCATATATTAAATATATTTCATCTTTAATTGTTATTGGTAATACATATAAATCCATATTTTTTTACTACTCTTTCTATTTTATATAAATATTATTAATGTAAGTATTCCTATAATAAATAAATATATAGAAAACTTCCATAGTTTGCCTTTTCTTACTATTTCAGTTAATACTTTATAAGTTAATAGAGTAAATATAAATGAGAATATCATTCCTAAACTATAATTAAGCAATAAACTACTATTAAATCCTACTTCTATTACATCTTTTATACCTAATATAAATGTTGCTACACTTACTGGTAAATATAACATAAATGTATATTTTAAAGATGATGTTCTATTTAATTTACAAAGTAAACATCCTACTAAAACCATTCCACTTCTAGATAATCCAGGTAATAAAGCTATCGCTTGAAATAAACCTATTATTAAAGCATCTTTATAAGTTATTTTATAATCATCTTTATTTCCATTAATATTTTTTACAATTAATAAACATATTCCAGTTATTATAAATGTTATACCAACTATCCAAGTTCTATTTAATGTTGTTTCAATAATATCTTTTAATAGTATTCCTGTTATACCCACTGGTATAGTTCCTAATACTATCAACATACAATATTTGAATTCATTAGCATATTTCTTTTTATTTTTACCAAATATATGTAAAAAGAATCCTTTAATTAAAGTTATAATATCTTTATAGAATATTATGAATATTGCTATAAAAGAAGCAAAATTTACAAATATTTCAAAATTAAGATCATTAAATATATTAGTATCAAATAATTGTTTAAATATAAATATATGTCCACTACTACTTATAGGTAATGGTTCAGTTATACCTTGTATTATTCCTAATATTATGTATTTTATTAATTCCATAATTAGCACTCTCCTAACATTAATTTTATAACTTTTTTTAAAATTTGTATATAAAAAGATATAAACTATACACTAATTTATATCTTTTATTATTCTTTTTATTACATAATTTAATACTTTTCTATTATTCTTTCTAATTCTTCATTTAACTTTCTTAGTAGTATATAATCTTCAAAGCCATCATTTATAAAGTGTTCTTTTATATTTTCTTTATTTTCTTTTATAAGTACTATAACGGGCATATCGAAACCTTTTAGTTTTTCCATTTCTTTTAAAGTAGTAAAACCATTAATAACTTTCATTTCATCTTCAATTATTATATAGTTATATTTCTTTCCACTTTTTATTTTATCTATTGCATCTTTACCAGATAATATATGTGATACACTAATATTATTTTCTTTTAGTTTTTCTTTTATAATATCTGTTATTTCTTTAGTTTGACAAATAACTAACACTTTCTTATTTGTATACATACTTTTTTCGTAATTATTTAATATATTATTTTTTTCTTCAGTATTAAATATTCTTTGATCAACAGTTAACATTACTTCTGTACCTTTTCCAAGTTTACTTTTTATAAGTAGATTTCCACCTAGAGCTTTAATAATTTTTTGACAAAGTTTTATATTTAATTCTGTTTTTTCTAAATCTTTAATATCATCTTGATTAAATTCACCAGTAATACTTAATATTTCATTTATTTTATCTAAACTCATACCAGTACCACTATCTATTATTGTAAATATAACTCTACAAATATCATATTTTTCTATTACATTAACATTAAATTCAATAAATCCATTTTCTGTTTTTTTAATTGAATTCATTATAAGTGAATATAATATTTGTTTTAATTTTATTGAATCTCCACTTAAATATGGAATATTATTAGGTATGCTTGTTCTAAATTCAACTGTTTCGTTAATATTTGGTTTTATTCTTGTAACTATATCATTAAAAAGTGAATTTAAGTTGTATCTATTATTAACAAATTTAACTTTTTGTACATCTAATGAATTTACGTTTAATACATCATTTACTATAAAATCTAATTGTCTTATTGAATTGTTTATAACTTTTATATTTTCTTTAATTTTGTCAACATTATTTTCCATTTGTATTTCATTACATATTTTACTAATATTAAATAAAGGATCTCTAACTTCTTGCGTAAGTTCAAACAAGAAATTTGATTTATCTTCATAAGTTTGTTCTACTAATTCTTTATTTTTATATAATTCATTTATAATTTGCATATCTGGGTTTTCTATTGTATGGTACATAAAATTAACTAAAAATGCTGTTAAACTAGTTACAACTAATAGTTCTGGATTAGATAGTTGTAATAGTATTACAGGTACACATATAATTACAAATATTATAATTGGTATGATTTTTCTTATTGGTATACTTTTTCTATTTATCAATACCATTATTACCCAACTTAATATTCCTAAAGCAGACATACCATAAACAAAAAACGTATTACTTCCTTCTAAATAAACTGCATTTCCATCTTTATAATATGTAAATGTTAATATAAAATTTAGTACTATTGATATAGCATATATTGCTGTAATAAATTTTATTATATTACTAGTTTTTTTACTTTTATAAGTGTTATTAACTAGTTTCATTTCTTCTTTAAATGATATAACTACTATGTATACTGTAATTAAATATACGAACGTTAATAAATAAACTAAATATATTTTAACTACAAACCATCTAAAGAAACTTGTATCTGGTAAATATAAATGACAGTATATTCCAATAATATCAATTATTACTCCTATGATAACTGTAAATAGTAATCCTGCATATAATTTATTTTCTATAGTTTTTATTTTTTCTTTTGAAAAAAATAAAAATAAAACTAGTATTGTATAAATTAAACTTATAACTAATAAAGGTATACTTGGATGCATAGAATACATCTCCTCTCAATTATAATAATTATACTATAGTTTTATTATTTTTTAAACTTTTTTTAATTTTTTTATATCATTTAATTTCTTTTTATATTCTTTATTTTCTTCTAAACTTTCTTTTTGTATATTTAAATATTTTTGATAAGCTTCTTCTTTAGTTAGATTAGTAACTTTAAATGGTTTAGCAAAGTTTATTATAACTTTATTATCCAACTCTAAATCTTTTATCCAAAGAATAGTTATTGGTTGTATCCATGCATCATTTTTCTTTGCAAGAGAAATAAATGCCGGATCAAAATCTCCAAAATCTCTACCCGGAGTTTTATTGGTAGTTCCTTCAGGAAATATCCCCACGTATTGTTTATATTTTAAAAATGTTTGCATATCTTTTAGTGAACTTATGTTATTAGCATTTGGATTATCTCTTAGTCTTTCTATAGGAAAATATTCTAAGCTTTTAAATCCTTTTGATGTTATTTTACATAACAATGGATTTTTACTATTATTAAATATACTATCCTTGCCATCAAAAAATCTTTTTAGAGCCGCCCAATGTATATTTTCATCTATTAAACTCGTCAATATAAGAGGATCAAGTGTACTCATATGATTAGGTGCTACTACTACACCCTCTAAATTAGTTTTTAATATATTTTCACTATGTAATACTATAGGTTTAAATTTAGATAAAATATATGGTATTACTATTTTAATCTTATTATAAATAATATCAGATTTTGATATTCTATTTAACATTTCATATCCGTTTTTACCTAATAATTCATTTATTTTATTTTCTAATTCTTCTTTATCATATGTATTTATTTTTTTTACATTTGTATTTTCTTCTAAAATAGTATTATGATCTCCATTAATACATATAGTTTTGATACCATTTTCATTTAAAACCTTTATTATTTCTGGTTTGTCTTCAAATACTAAATCTGGTTTTGATGCAATTATTCCTTTTATTTTTTCTTCATCATTTTTATAAAAATGGAATGCATCATTTTTTAAATTAACTTTATTAAATAAATATTGTAATTTTGTAAATTTTCTTGATATTTCTCCTACTATATTTTTTTCAGTTGTTTTAGATCTTGAAGTATGTATTTGTATTTCATGTCCATTCCTTTTTAATTCATTAATAAAATCGCTTGCACCATCTCTAAATTTATCTAATATGGAAAATTTTATAAATCTTGGTAAATTAACCCAAAATTTATCTAAAGCTTCTTTAGTATGTTTTTTTGCTTCTTTTAATGAACAATTATATTTATCTTTAAAAAAATTATCCATATCAAATATATCTTCTACTTCTAATTTATTAGGATATACTACTTCCATACCGTATTCATTTTTAAAATAATCTATTGCATTATCTTTAATAAATTGGTTAAAATCTGTTAAAGTTCCATCTGTATCAAATATTACTTTCATATTATCCCCCATACCTTTTTAAGTACAAATTACATTTAAATAATAGCATAAATTCTTATAAAAAAAAAGAATATTTAAAATATTCTTTTAGAAATCAATAAAAAAAGTACAGCGGCGGTTAATATATGCTTTCTTTGTTAAAAAGTAATTGTCGACATTATTTATAACAAAGTACGAGTAAAGTTAAGTGTATTACGCATACATAATATAATACGATTACCGCTGTACAGTTATATTATAGCATAAAACTATTAAAAAAAAAGATTTTTTGTAATTTTTTTTGTAAAGTTTTGTAAATTTTATTTTTTTATTGACTTTATACCATTAAAATTACTTAGTATATTAGTATCAAATTGAGTTGTTTTATTATTTTTTCCTTTGTATTCTTTAATTGCTATAGTTAAAAGGTCATCTAATAATTCACTATATTTTTTACCCTTTCCTTCCCAAAGATAAAATGATAAAGATCCGGGAATTACATTTGGTTCATTAACATATACTTTATTTGATTTTTCATCTATTAAAAAATCTATTCTACAAATACCACTTAAATTTAATGCTTTAAAAGTTTCTTTACTTAACGTTTCTACTTTACTTTCTAGTTCTTTACTTATATTTGCAGGAATTATTCTACTTGCGTTAACCATTCCTTTACTTCCTTTAGTTTTTTTATTTCCAATATATTTATCTTTATATGTTAATATTTCATTATCACTTAAAACTTCTTCAATTAAACTAGTAGTTTGTATTTTATAATTACCTATTACACTGCAATTAACTTCTTTTAAATTCTCTACAGCTTTTTCTATTAATATTTTCTTGTCATATTTTATAGCATCATTAATAGCATCACTTATTTCTTTTTTATTTTTAACAAATTTTATTCCCACACTACTACCTAAGTTAGAAGGTTTTACTACTACAGGATATCCTAATTCATCAATTTGTTTTTTATATTTTTCTTCATTTAATTCATACTCAAAATCATAAAAGCTTATATAATCTACTACATTAATATTCGCACTTTTTAAAACTTGTTTTAATACTACTTTATCTTGTCCTAAAGCAGAACCCAATACTCCACTATTAGCATAAGGTATTCCTAAAGTTTCTAAATAGCCTGCAAGAGTACCATCTTCTACATTTTTTCCATGAACTATAGGTAATGCTATATCTATTTTATCAATTACTTTATTAAACAATTTTTTTGTACTAATTAAAGCAAATTCATTTTTTATTTTAACAATACTAATTTCTTTAGCGTTTTTTATTAAATTATCCAAATCTTTATAATTATTTATATCTAATAAGTTATTTCCTGTATAAAATGCTTTTTCTTTTGAGATATAAATTGGTACTACATCGTATTTATCTTTATTTAAATTACTAATTGCTTGTAGAGCACTTATTATACTTACTTCATGTTCTACACTAGCACCTCCAAATATAACTCCAACTCTAATTTTCATAACTTTCCTTCTTTCTATTCATTAAATATATCAGGTAGATCATTTTCAAGTAATATATAAGTATGTTTATTAGCTTTCTTTAATTTATCTATTATAATAAACGCTTCTTTTACGTCATTTATTATACTTATATTTTCTTTATTATACTTATTTTCTTTTAAACCATCTAATATAGGTTTTGTTTGAGATTCTCCTACTAATATTACATAATCTGCAACGTTACTTATGTACTGTCCAAATTTTTTATTTAGTTCATATTGTTTACTACCCAACTCAATCATACCTGGTGTTACAACTATTTTTAATCCATCCATTAAATTAAGTACATCTAATGCCATTTTAGATCCAACTGGATTTGAATTATATGCATCATCTATAATAGTATAATCGCCCATATTTTTTAGTTCTAGTCTATGTGCAATAGGTTTTATTCTACTAACACCTATTTTAATTTCTTCATAACTCATACCCATATATTTTGCAAATGCTATTCCATATAAAATATTATAGATATTAGCATTTCCTAATAATTTTGTTTTAAATGTATGAGTTTCTTTTTCATTTTTAAAATAAACATCGAATTCCATCCCTTTAGAATTCATTTTGATATTTTTTGCTAATATATCTGCATTCTTATTTTCTATGCCTATCCACATTATTTCACAATTATTTTTTAATTTGTAATTTACTTGATATGGATCATCCATATTAAGTATACCTAATCCATCAATTGGTAAACTTTCAATAAGTTCAAATTTTCCTTTTTGTATATTTTCTTGTGAGCCAAATGTTTCTAAATGTGCAGTTCCAATACTCGTAATTATTCCGTATTTAGGTTTAACTAAATTACATAGTAATTTTATTCTACCCATTTTAAATGCACCCATTTCTGCTATAAATATATCATTAAATTTATCTAAATAATTATTTATAGTTAAAATAAGACCATATTGTGTATTATAGTTTTTTGGTGTAGCTAATGAATTAAACTTAACACTTAATATATCATTCAATATATTTTTACTACTAGTTTTGCCATAACTACCAGTTATCCCTATTACATTTAAATTATTCATATTTTTTATTTTTTTCATAGCTTTATTTTTATAATATAAAAATACACATTTTTCTATAGGTTTATTAATAATATTTGCAATAAACAATATATAAAAATTTATAGATATTAATATAGAATAAATTAAACTAAATATATATATATTATTAAATAAATATATTATTGGTAATAAATATATAATAATTATAGTTATAATAAGCCTTTTTATTCTACTTGTAATTTTTAATGGTATTTTAACTTGTTCATTTTTTAGTCTATTAAATTCTAATAAGAATAAGAAGACATATAAAATACAAAAAAATAATAAACCTTTACTTTTTAAATATAAATTTATAATATTTAGTATTATAAATAAAATATCAATTTTAAATACACTATTTATATTTTTATTACCCCATTTAATATATCTATTGTTTTCATTATAAAAGTTTTGTTGTAATATATGTAAGTTTTTTTTAGTTCTAACAACAATATAAAACATTGTTAAAAAAACAATTAATATACACATATTTTACCTCCTTATATTAAAGAAACTATCAAGTACTTTAATTAATTCATTTAATCTTTCTAAGTATGCATAATGACTAGCACCATTAAATTCTACAACTCCTGAATCTTTGATTAATTCTTTAAGTTCATAAGCTCTTTTAATTGGAACTGCGGTATCAAGAGTCCCCCAAACTAAAAGTGTTGGGCATTTAATTTTTTTTACATCACTTACCATATCAATATTTATAGAGTTAACTAATACTCCTCTCATAATTTCACTTGCATTTTTATAATCTGTTGACCCTATATATTTTTTCATAATATTTGCAATAGGTTTTAATAAAGGTATTTGTTTTAGTGTTTTATAAATTCTAGTTTTTAATGGTAATTTAGTTAACTCTTTACAATATGGGCTTGCTAAACATATAAGTTTTTCTATTTCGTACATAGATGCATATATCAAGCCTAAACGTCCTCCAAATGAATGACCTATAATAATAACTTTTTTTAGATTTAATGATTTTATTAATTCATGTATTAAATCAACATAATCGTAAACACTCCATACTGTATCCGGTTCATCACTCTTTCCAAAACCAGGTAAATCTAATATTAGTATATTAAAAAAGTTTTCATAATTATCACTAATTGGTTTCATCATTTCTATATTCTGTCCCCATCCATGCAATAATAATAAAGTAACATTTTTGTTGTTATTTCTATAATAATAATTAATATTTGTGTTATTCAATGTCTTTTCCAAATTCAACACCTCTATAAATATTATATTTAAATAAAACATTTAATTAAATAAAAAATAAATAAAATATGTAAAAATTATACATTCTTTTATATTTTTTTTCAAATTATAGTGAAAAAATAACGATTATGTTATAATAAATTCAGGTGATGCATTTATGAATACTAATAAGAAAGACGTTAATGATTATTTTAAATGGTTAAAAAGATATTACATTGAACTTGCTAAAAAAAGAAAAAAGGAATTAGAAGAAAAAAAGAAAAAACAAGAAGAAATTGCTTTAATACGAAAAAAATATCAAGAAGAATATGATAACGCTAAAAGACAACAAGAAGAAAATATTAAAGCAATAAAAACTACTACTAAACAAGAAAAAGAAACAAAAAAACCAGTACGTAAAAAAGTTGTTAAAAAAGAAAAATTAAAAATTAAAAATAAAGATGAGTTAAAAAATGCTACTAATAAAAAAATCACACAAAGAGTTCTAGGTAATAAAAAGAAACAAGAGACAAAAAAGAAAGAATTAACTAAAAATGAACAAAAAGAAAAAATAATTAACACTATAAATGATAAAATAACTTACATTAAAAGTAAGACTATTAAATTAAGTTATAAAATAATTGATATTAACGAAAAATTAAAAAAAGAAAAAGATATTGGAAAAATAAATAATTCATTGACAGAACTACTCTCTTTTAAAAATGAGTTAAAAGATATAAAAAAAGAAATACAAGATTTGAAAGATGGAAATATATTAAGCAATATAAAAGACAATACTATAACTATAGAATATTATAAAAAAGAAATCTTACCTACTATAAAAGATAAGATGAATTTTGATATAGATAATATAGAAAATTTAATTACTATAACAAATAACGATATTAAAGAAAAACAAAATATAGAAAAAAAGAAAAAAGATGATAAAAAACAAGAAGAGATAAAAAAAGAAAATGAAAAAAAAGAAATATTAAAGAAAAAAGAAGATGAACTTAAGAAGAAAAAAGAAGATGAACTTAAGAAGAAAAAAGAAGATGAAGAGAAAAATACTAAGATAGAAGAAGTAAGTATTTCTAAGAAAAATATTAAGGGTGCTGCTAAAGAAAACGATAAGAAAGCAAACGAAAAAGATAAGAAAGTTAAAGAAGTTAAGAAAAAAGATGATAAAGAAAAGTTAGAAAACAAAGTAAAAATTGATTCTAAAAAAAATGTTAAAGGAAAAGATAATAAAGAAAACGATAAAAAAATAGAGGAAAAAGATAAGAAAGTTAAAGAAACCAAGAAAAAAGATAACAAAGAAAAGTTAGAAGATAAAGCAAAAATTGATTCTAAAAAAAGTGTTAAAGGAAAAGATAATAAAGAAAACGATAAAAAGGTAAATGAAAAAGATAAGAAAGTTAAAGAAGCCAAGGAAAAAGATAACAAAGAAAAGTTAGAAGATAAAGCAAAAATTGATTCTAAAAAAAGTGTTAAAGAAAAAGATAATAAAGAAAACGATAAAAAAATAGAGGAAAAAGATAAGAAAGTTAAAGAAGTTAAGAAAAAAGAAGATAACTTAGAAGAAAATAAAAAAGAAGCTTTAGAGATTGGTAAAAAAGAAGTAATTAATGTTATTAATAAAAAAATTAAGAGTGATTATAATTCTTTACATAATTTAAATATGGAAATACATAGAATAAGTAAAGATTTTGAAAATAACAACGATTTAGATGATTTAAATAAATTAATAAATAGAATTAATGAGAATAAAAAAGATATAAATAATATTATTGATCGAATAGATAAAATAACTTCAGGAACTATTACATTTACTTTACTTACACTATCTAAAGATAATAGTAAAGAATTAAAAGAATATGTTAATTTATTAAAAAAAGATAAAAGTTTATATGAAAAAGAAATACTACCTAATATTAAAGGAAATATTTCTTATATAAATGAAGTAAATCATATAAAGAAAAATACTATTAGTCAAGAAAATGAAATTAAAAATAAAATAAATAGTATAGAAAATTTAGAGAACAAAGAAGAAAAAAATAATGATAAAACAGATAAGTTTAATAAAAAAAGAATGTATTTTGAAAATAAAATATTAAAATTTCAATTATCAATTACTAATTTTGAAAATAAGATTAAAAATATTGTGCCTAAAGAACAAATAACTTCTAAGTATTATTTAGGTAATATTGAAATAAAAAGCGAATTGGATTTACAAAAATATGCTACATATTATAAACAAACTCAATTCCCTGATAAAAAATTAGAAGAAATAAAAATGATGTTAAGAAATAATTTAAGAAAAATTGTTACAAAAGAATTTATTCCAAGTAATAATTATAAACAAGATCTATTAAATGAAAAAAACAATTTACTAACAACTAAATTAGATATAAGAACTACTTTAAAAGATATTAAAGAATTTAAAAATGAATTTATCACTGAATTTGAAGATTATTTAAGTGCTAGTGAATATTATGATTATTTAATGAAAATAGAAAATATAGAAAATAAATTAAGTAGTCAAGAAGATAAAATAACTTATTTAAATAATGATATTGATAAAAATATTATAGAAAATGATAAAAAAATAGCAGAAGTTGAAAAATATAATAAAATGAATAAAACTCAACAAGTTGTAAATCAACAACAACCTAATAATCATCAAAATACTCAACAACAAAATATTAATCAATCAAATGCTAATTTATATAATAATCAATATATGAATTTTAATGGTCAATATGATGAATATGAAGAAGAAAAAACAAGAGGACGTTCAAGATAGTCTTGAGAGTATAAAAAATTTTATCTAAATGAAATCATGAAAATTTTTTCTTTCAATATTTTTTGACATAAAAATTTTATTATGATATTATGTATTTAGCAAAGATATTTGCATAAAATAAAAAAAGGATATACTTAACAACTCGATTAGTTAGGTACACTCCAAAATTTTTGGGTAGCACACTAACAAAACCAAAACCCGTTAGTGTGCTTTTATTCTATTTAGATAATCGTATAAATACTAAAATAAATAGAAGGATTATAACGAAAGATAAAAATTTATCTATTTGTTTCATCACTTCACCTCCTTAAAATTAATAATTTAATTATAAGGAGTGCAACTAACGCATGTTAAATATATCAACGTTTATAATGACATATACTTTTATTTTTATACAAGTTATTTTTATGTAAAATAAAAATGTACTTTATTAGTACATTTTTTTAATTGTAATTTCAACCGCACCATTTAATATAAGTTTATCAAATATTATTTTTTAGTCAATTTTTTTATTTCGTTTGTTATAGTTTTTGAAATTTTATTCTGTTTTTTTGTC
>JAFQQE010000024.1 GCA_017411405.1 Bacilli bacterium
ACCAAAAATTGAATATGCACAACTTACTGAAGATGGTTTGAATTTTTATATAGATAGTGATAAAATAATAACAAAAGATAGGGTTGATAAAGAGAATTATTCATCTATTTATGTAAAACTACGTACTTCCTATAATATATAGTATGATTTTTATTGTAATTTACATAATAAAGAACACAAAGTAATTAAAAAAGACATTTTAAATGTCTTTTTTAATTACCATATTTAATCCAAATATATCCTAAAACGATTCCACATAATACTAATGCTATGATTGCTTCTCTAATTCTATTTTTCATTTTGTACCTCATTCAATATACTTTTTGGATAAGGTTTTTTTATGTCTGTTTTACCTAATAAATAATCTATTGATGTATCATATATATCTGCTAATTTTGATAAATAATTTATTGGTATTAATCTTTTTCCTATTTCGTATTCACTATATTGCTGTTGTTTTATATTTAATTTATTAGCAATATCAATTTGATATAAATCTCTATCTTCTCGTATTTCTTTCAATCTACTTATATTCATAAAATCACCTTATAAATATATTTTTTCATACAACGAATATTTTGTGTTGACAGTACAAAATATGTTTTGTATAATTTAATTAACATACAAAGTATGTTTTGTGTAGAAAGAAAGGAAAAATAAAAAATGAATGGAACAATAATGATTACAAGTGTAAAAAGAGGAAAAGGGAAAGAAAGTGGAAAACCTTATGTATCTATAAGTTACTTATTATTAAATAAAGAATACTTATTAGATGGTGATAATGCTAAGGGTTTTGTAGATTTGACTAGTTTTTCAAGTAATGATGTTTATGATGATTTTAAAGAAGAAGATTTTTTAAAAGTATTAGGATGTACTTTTAAAACAGTGCAAGATTTTAAAAATCCATTAAATACTACTTTAAAATTAGAAACGATTAAATTACAAAATGGAAAAATTATTAATTTATTATAGTCAAAATCAAGATAAATTCAAGACTAAAATAACAAGAAAGTATTTTATACCTAAAATTGGTTATACAAATCAATTTGACGAGGTTTTAGTAAAAGTTATAAATTGCAATGAGTTGTCTTTATCCTCCAAGATAAGATTTAAAGATTTGTTGCGTTTATATAAATAAAAAGAAAGGAAGATAAGAAATGGAGGGAACTGTAGCAATGGGAGAAGCTTTAAATACTGCTTTAACTAATAATATTACTCCAGCATCTATAATTACTGAATTTACTTCAATATTACCATGGGTTGCTGGAATGGTTGGTGCTGCTTTTGTTATTTATGAGGCTCGTAAATTAATAAAAGGTGCAGCAAAAGGAAAAGTAAGAGTCTAATCTTACTTTTTTATTTTAGAAAGGAAAGAAAAATATGTTTGAAATTGTTGAAACAATGTTAATACAAGAAATTACAATTTTACCGATTTTAATTGTTTTGTATATAGTATTAGATTTTTTAGGAAGTTTCTTTTTTGGAAAGAGGTAGTTTATGAGTGGAATATTTGGTTTAATTACCGGTATTTGTATCGGTTATATTATTGAAAATAAAAATTACAAAAAATTAAAAGAAAGAATAGAGCTTATTGAAAATAGTTGTGGAATTGATAAAACTTTTTGGGGTGATAACAAATGATATATGTACCTGATTTAGAAAATTATAAATGCTTTGTTGTTCGTAGTGAAAATGTTATTAGAGCATATAAACAAATACCTTATAATAATTCAACTATTGAATATAGAGATTATTATTTTAATTCTAATTATTTATATCAAGACGGAGAACAAACATTTAGTCAGTATACTACATTACCTATATGTTTAGATAATAATAACTTATCTACCAATTTTTATTATAGAAACGATTTAGATAGTATTTTAACGTGTTTTTTAATAATTAGTATATTTACACTATTAATACCTATAACTATCTTAAAACGCTTTTTTAGGAGGTTTAATTAATGATTAATTCAATTTTTAATTCTTTTGGAAGAACTTTAGGAAGAATATTATGTTATATATTTATAGCATTTATTTTATTTATTATTTTTTCAAGTATGAAAGGAGATATAAATATATGGGAAATAATAAAAGAAAATCTATTATTTTAACTTTTTTTGC
>JAFQQE010000011.1 GCA_017411405.1 Bacilli bacterium
AATATCAATTTCCACTTTATTTTTTTCTGTTAATTGTTTATAATTCATGTATGGGCTCCTTCCTTGCCGGGTGGTGGGCCCTTTTATTATATCAAAAAGCCGCACCTTAGTGGTGCGGTTCAAATTTCAATTTAGGAAAATGTACTTTATTAGTACATTTTATCAATACTATTTAAAAATTTTTTACTTGATAAATATAATCCTGTATATCTATCATAATAAATATTAATAAATCTATCTATATTGTTAATAACAGTATCACTTATTTTTAATTCACTTATTGAACTAACATCTATTAAGTAATACATTCTTAACATTTTTATAGTTTTATCATCATATATGAATTCATTAGTAAAGCAATTCTTACAAACATAACCTCCAATATCTCCATCAATAGTTAAAATATCTTTTTTATTACCACATTTACTACATGAATTAAAATTAATTCCTACACCTAAATAATCTAATACTTTTAATTCATATATGTTAGTTAATACTTTAGGATTTAATTTATTATTCATTTTTAAAATAACATTTATAAATAAATTATATAAATTATCAAATTCATAAGTTTGTTTTATTACTTGATTAGTTAATTCTACTATATAACTTAAATAACTTATTAATAATAAGTCATTTTTTATATTAACTAATTCATTTATACTTACTGCTTCTTTTAATAAACTAAGTTTATTATTATCTTTTTTATCTATTAAAAATTTACCATAAGTAAATTTAGATGTATTTACTCTTAAATTACTCTTTAAACTTTTAGCTCCTTTTGCTATACATCCTATTACTCCATCATTCGTAAATATATTTACTATTTTAGATGTATCTCCATAAGGTACTTCACTAAGTATGAACCCTTCTACTTCCAATTAAAATCACTTCTTTTTATATTCTAAATAATATTCTATTTTTCCTGTTTTTTTAAACAATTCCCATAATTCTTTTTTATTCATTTTTTATATCCCTTTCTTACTCTCATTAATAAGATGGGATAAATTTCTATATTTTATTCACTTAAAAATATATTTTTTTCTTTTATAGATTTAAATAAACAATAATTATATGGTAATTTATTTAAATTCATATAATTTATTATATTTTCTATATTTTCGTTGCTTATATTATCTTTTTCTTTTATTAATTCTATAAATTCATTAAGTTTATATTTTTTATCATTTATATGATATTTGTTTAAATATATTTTAACATTATCTATTAAAAAGTTAGAGAATAATTCTTTATTATTATTTAAATAATATATTAATAAATTAGCTTCCCAACCTAATTCTTTATAATAATCTAATATATCAAAAGGTTTATCATTAACCAAATCATCACTTATTTTATCTACAATATTTTTTACTTTTTCCAAATTATTTTTATTAAAATCATTTTCTCTTTTTAGAAATCTTTTTAATATTTCTTTTTCATGATCTTTTAAATAATTATTTTTATAATTATTTATAAATTTTATAAAATAATCATAATCTAACTCATTATTTTCTACATATAATTTTATATTATGTTTATCTTCTTTTATATAATTATTAATGATGTTTATTATTCTTTCTGTATCTTTTCTTTTACTTGTTTTTTTATTGTTAAATTCTTTTTTTCCATACTTTAATGTATATTCTAAATAAAGTTTATTAACACTATTATTTTTATCTGACTCTATTTTTAATTCTTTTAAATAACCAGTAACTATATCATTAAATTCATTTAAAGTTATTTTTTCTTGTTTAATAAATTTATTAATGGAATCAATACTACCATTAGAATCTATGTAAAATTTTAAATAGTTTTCTTCTTTAGTCTTCAACATAACCAAATTCTTTTAAATATTTTTCTTTATCTCGCCAATTTGGTATTGTTTTTACATATAATTCTAAATAAACTTGTTTTCTTAATTCGTTTTCTAAATCTACTCTAGCACGTGATCCTATTTCTTTTAACATATTACCACCGCGTCCTATTATTATTCTTTTTAATGAATCTCTACTTACTATTATATCTACACTAATATTTACTATGCTACTTTTTTCTTGATATTTAGTAGTTAAACAAGTAACTGCATGAGGAACTTCTTCTTTAGTTAATTCTAATATTTTTTCTCTTACGAATTCACTTGCTAAAAAGTATTTGCTAGCATTAGTTATTACACCATCATCATAGTATTTTACGTTATCGTTTAGATATTTCTTTATAACTTTTAATAATCTATCTACATTATCATTTTTTAGTGCAGATATAGGAATTATTTCAGCAAAGTCATATAAATCTTTATAAGCATTTATAGCATTCATTATTCCAGCATTATCTAATCTATCAATTTTATTTAAAACTAATATAACAGGAACATCATTGTTTTTTAATGCATTTATAATAAACTTATCTCCTTTACCTATTCCACCACTTGCATCAACTGTAAAAAGGATCGCATCTATACTTTCAATTGCACTATAGGCTTCTTTATTTAATTCTCTTCCTAATTTATCTTGTGGTTTATGTATACCTGGTGTATCTACAAATACTATTTGAGTATCCTCATCATTATATACTCCATGAATAGAATTTCTAGTTGTTCCTGCTACATCACTTGTTATTGCAACTTTATTATTTATAATTGTATTTAATAATGTACTTTTTCCTGTATTAGGTCTTCCTATTATACTAACAAATCCACTTTTCATTTTGTACCTCCTATTAAATTATTTTTTTTCTTAATTTATAACCTATTTCATTAATTGTTTTTTTATCTAAATAAGCTTTTTTAGTCATTTTAGATAAATCATAATTTGATTTAGTTATTATGTATTCTTTTCCATTACCAAAATTATCCATATGATAAAGTTTTTCAGGTTCATTGTTTTCTTCATAACCAAAAAAATCTTCTTTACTTAAATTTTTATAAATATTTAAAGTGGTATCAAAACTAATTTCTTCTTTTTTTATAAATCTATATAAATCATATTCTTTAGGATTTTCTTGCCATCTATGATGTTTTTCCATTTCAAAAATATTATCTCCTGTATACCACTTTTGGTAATCACTTACTATTACTTTTAAACCTAATAAATAATTATTTGTTTCTATTAATTTTTCTCTATCTTTTTTATATTTATTTTTTATACTATATCGTAACATATATTTTCTTAAATCTAGAGAATTAGATATTGGTTTTAAAGAAGTTAAATCAATATTATCTTTATTATATATTTCATTATTATTACTCAATAAATCAATATATGTATCTTTATCTTTTACATATAATAGTATTTCTTTTCCTTCTTTATTAAATGCTGTAAATACTCTTTCTGTATTCATTCCAATTCCTCCCTAATAAATGTTATTGTATAAATTACCCACTTTTAAAACTCTTGTATCTATATTTTTTTAATACTAACAAGTTCTCTATTAATAAGTTTACTTATCGTTATTTTCTAATACTTCTTTTCTTGTTTGGTTTGCATATTCATAAACTAATTTTTTTTCTAAATAAGTCTCTTTAATCTTTGATTCTAAAGTATTTTCTGATAGCATTACATACTTCATATTCTCACCAAAATTTGGATTAGATGAAATATCTTTGGGTTCATTAAAAAAACCAAAATAAGTATTGTGATCATATAAATTTTTATATAATTTAAAATTATAATCTTTATCAAAAGTTATTGATTTTGAATATATATATAACCCCATTACTTTTCCACTAGTATCCCACTTATAATGGGTGTTATAAAGTGGTATATTATAAAAACGCCAACCTGAATCTATTTTTGTTGTTTTCAAATTTATTATATTTTGTCTTAAACCAAATAAAACATTTTTTGTTTCTATTAATTTTTCTCTATCTTTTTTATATTTTCTTGTTATGCTAGATTTTAACATATGTTTAAAAAGATTTAAACTTTTTGATGCATGAATTATAGTTTCTAAGTCTATATCTTCTTTAGGATATACTGAATTATTTTCACTATTTAAATCTATATAAGTATCTCTATCCTTTCTATATAAAAGTATTTCTTTTCCTTCTTTATTAAATGCTGTAAATACTCTTTCTGTATTCATTCCAATTCCTCCCTAATAAATGTTATTGTATAAATTACCTACTTTTAAAACTCTTGTATCTTCATCTATTGTATAAAGTATTACACTTTTTACAGGTTCAAAGAATTCTGTTATTACCCTTTCATTTAAATATTTTAAATCACTAATATTTTTTGTTCCAACCATAATATAAATTTTATCAAAATCCCCATATTTATATCCATTAGCGACTGCTCTTCCTATTGCAATTTGTTCGGCATAAATTCCATCTCTAAATATTGCATTTTTTACAGTTACTCCACTAAATTTACTACCATCTTTCATAACTACTATGCTAGCAAAACATTTTGTATCGTATGGAGAATATGAGTTTGATAATAATCTTTTTAATTCACTTATCATTAACTAGCTCCCTTTCTGAAAAAGTGTAAGGACATAAATCACTAATTTTATAAATTGTCTCTTCTCCTTCACTATTATAACTAATTACTTTTTTATCTAATTCAAAAAATTCTACTAGATATTGTCTACATAAAAAACAAGGTGTTATAGAATAATCATCATCTCCAAGTAGATATAATTCTAAAAAATCTCCTTTTGTATAACCTTCTGATATGGCTGTGCCTATTGCAACTTGTTCAGCACACATTCCATCTTTAAAAGAAGGATTTTCTACATTTACACCATGAAAAGTTTTTCCATCTTTCATTTTAACAATACAAGCAACTTTATAATTGCTTATATTTGAATAACTATTTTTTATAATTTTTTTTAATTCTTCAAACATAATATCACTACCTAATCCCTAATTCTTCTAATATTTCTTTTTGTAATCCAAACATGATTTTTTCATCTTCTTCATTCATGTGATCATAACCTAGTAAATGAAGTATTCCATGTAATACGAGAAAACTTAATTCTCTTTTTTCACTATGACCATATTCTAAAGCTTGGCTTTTCATTTTTGGTATCGATATAAATATATCTCCCAAACTATTCATAATTGCATCTATATGTTTATTATCATTTAGTGCAAAAGATAATACATCTGTTGTTCTATCTATTCCTCTATATTGTTTATTCATTTCATGCATTTTTTCATCATCAATAAATATAATATCAAATAAACTATCTTTTATTTTTAATTTTTTCATAGTATACTCTATTACTTCATTTAAATAATCGTATTCATCATAACCATATTCATCTATTATTTCATAATCTATATTCATAATACCTCCAACAATCCATAATAATTTAATAAAAATAAAGTTCCTAATATCATAAGTATTATCCATAGTATATTAAAGAACCAATTCTTATTTAATACTTTTGGTAGTTTATTTTTTATAAAACTAAATATTCTATAAATTATATATCCAATTATTCCACCTAGTAAATTTAATATAATATCATCTATATCAAAACTTCTACCTATATTCATTTGTATTATTTCTATACTTAAAGATGTTACTAATGTCATAAATATATTTATTATAATACTTTTATTTTTTAGTTTATTATTTACAAAATAACCAAATGGAACAAATAATAAAACATTACCTAGTACATTTTTATAAAACAAACTACTATTATATGGATATCTCATAATTTCTTTAAATGGTATAAAGTTATTTGAGAAACTTTCAAAGTCAGTTGTCGTTACTAGTTCAAATAATAAAAACATATATATTAAAAATATTAACATACTTAATTCTTTATAAAATATAAATTCTTTTTTATTAATTATTATATCTACTATTCTTACAGAAACTAATACAATGATAAATAATATTAACATAGGCCAAACATTTTTAATTACTACATTAACTTCGTTAGGTATCATAATATCACTCCTTTTAATAAATATAACTTCATATATATTGTACTATTAAATGATGCTTTTTTCAAAACTTTTTTATATTAATATATAATAATAATTTATATTTTTTTAATTCGTTTATGAAAGGTGGTTATATTAATGAAAAATAAAGGAATTTCTCAATTTATTATTACATTACTATCCATAAATAACCCATAAAAAACAAAAGCATCTAAAATTAACAATCGTTGATTTCAGATGCATATTCTTTTATGCAAGTTTTATTGACATATTCAATGTACTTATTGATTTTCACTAGTATTTTTATTTAATATTTGTGAAATACCTATATTTTCTTCTGTTATTACAAATACATCTAAAGTAATTTTATCATTATTAATAGATTTATTTAAAATCTTTTTATCTATAATTTTTCCAATATTATTTAATTTATCTTTAAATTTATTATCTATTTCTTTCAATGCTTTATTTAATAATTCTTCTTCGTTATATAAATATTCTACTTCTTTATATTCTAATTCTTTATATAAAGAAATAAATCTATTTTTAAATATATATTCTTTATCATACTTATTATATTTATTTTTTCTTAATATTTTATTATTAATTATTAAATTATATCTTTTTTTATCAGTATATTCTTTTTTTGTATATTTTCTTTCTACAGTAATACTAGTATTATACCAGACTTTTCCCATAACAATACCATTTGCACATACATTACCTTTTATTTCTTCATTAAGAAGTATATCACCACTTATTAATACATCTTCTTTTCTAACATAATCATTAATGCCTACTTTTATTTCTCCTTTAGTACTATATATATTTGTTATTAATGCATCTTTATTAGAAATTATATTACAATATTCATCACTATCTTTTATTTCATCTATTATTCTTTCTTCTATTCTTACTATGTAAGTCATACCTATATTAGTTATACTTATCCATTCTAGTTTATCTTTATTATTATTTAATATATTATCTTTTATAGTTTCTAATTCATTAAAATCCTTCTTTAAACTATATTTTTTTATTCCATTATTTTCTAATTCATTATAAACTAATTCTCTTATATTTTTATTACTATGTATTACATTTACTTTTAATATAATATTTGATATTAAGTACATAATTATTAAACATAGTATAAAAAATACTATAAAATATTTTTGTTTATATATTTTTTCTAATATCTTTTCTTTTCCTAATTTACTATATTCATTTATTTCTGAATAATAATTATATATTTTTATATTTTTAAGATCTTTTTTATTTATTTTAACTATTATTTCTTTTTTATTTATATATTTTATATCATATAATTCTATATTTCTTTTTATACATTTATCTATAAATCTTTTTATATTATTTTTTACATTAATTAATATATAATCATTCATATATTTTCTCCACTTTGTTTATATTTCCTTTAATTAAAAGTTCGTTTTCTTGTAATTTTGTTATTAATAAATCATTACCACTTATAACAACTATTAGATTGGGTAATTTTAATTTTATTAATTTATCACTGAATTTTAATATATCTAAATATTTATAAATATATATGTAGTTAGAATATATAATAATATAATAGTCTTCTTTTTTTAGATAACTTTTAAATATTTCTATCACTATTATTCACCATTTAATTATATGCAATAAAAAAGATTATTCACAAAATTATGTAAATAATCTTTTATCTATTTTACTACTATATTTACTATACGTCTTTTTATAACTATAGTTTTAATTATTTCTTTTCCTTCAGTATGTCTAATTACATTTTCTTGTTCTAATGCTAATTTAATCATATCTTCTTCAGTTGTTTCATTAGAAACCATTATAGATCCCCTTAATTTACCGTTTACTTGAACTCCTATTTCAATTTCATCTTCGATAGTTTTTTCTTCAATATATGTTGGCCATGGTTCATACGCTATAGTATCATTATGATTTAATTTTTGCCAAATCTCTTCTGTCATGAAAGGAGCAATAGGATTTAAAAGTTTGATAAATCCTTCAGCATACTCTTTTGGATAGTTATCTTCTTTATATACAGCATTTATAAATACCATCATAGCACTTATAGCAGTATTGAAGTTTAATGATTCATAATCTGTTGTAACTTTTTTTACAGTTTGATGATATATTCTTTCTAAGTTTTTATTTTCATTATCACTTATTTTATTTTCTTCTGTATATAATCTCCAAACTCTATCTAAGAATTTCCTACTTCCTTCTACAGCTTGATTATTCCAAGGTTTATCAGCTTCTAATGGTCCCATAAACATTTCATAAAATCTTAATGTGTCAGCTCCATAATCTCTAACTATATCATTTGGATTAACTGAGTATTCTGGATAACGTTTTCCCATTTTAATTCCATTTGAACCTAAGATCATTCCTTGATGCACTAATTTTTTAAATGGTTCAGCAGTTGGTACTAATCCTTTATCGTACAAATAATTATTCCACATTCTAGAGTATAATAAATGTCCAACAGCGTGTTCTGGTCCTCCAACATATAAATCTACAGGCATCCAATGTTTTAACAATTCTTTATCAGCAAAACACTCATTATTTTTAGGATCGATATATCTTAAATAATACCAACTAGAGCCTGCTGAGCCTGGCATTGTTGATGTTTCCATTTTACCTTTTTTACCATTATATGTAACATTTACCCAAGAATCTGCTTTTTCTAATGGGCTTGCTCCAGTTTTAGATGGAGAATAATCTTCTAATTCAGGTAAAACAAGCGGTAAATCTTTATCATCTAATACATCAGTTGTTCCATCTTCGTAATGGATAATTGGAATAGGTTCTCCCCAATATCTTTGACGAGCAAAAATCCATTCTCTCATTTTGTAATTGTTAACTTCTTTTGCTATGCCCATATCAACTAATTTTTCTGTTATTTTTATTTTAGCTTCTTCTACAGTTAATCCTGTAAATTCTTCTGAATTAATTAATTTACAACCTTTACCTAAATAATCTTGTTTTTCAAAGGCACAAGTTTCTGTTTCTCTGCCATCGATAACTTGAATCATTTCGATATTATGTTCAATTGCGTACTCAAAATCTCTCTCATCATGACTTGGAACTGCCATTACAGCACCAGTACCGTAATCTCCTAATACGAAATCTCCTAAGAATACAGGAACCTCTTTACCATTTACTGGATTTATAGCTTTTATTCCTTTAACTACACAACCTGATTTACCTTTATTTAGTTCAGTTCTATCCATTGTGGATTTCTTTTCAGTTTCTTTAATGTATTTTTCTACTTCTTCTTTATTTTCTACTCTTGGCATTAATTCTTTTATTAATTTTCCATCTGGTGCAATTACAAAGAAAGTTATTCCATAAATAGTTTCTATGCATGTTGTAAATATACTAAATTTACCTCCACCAACGATTTCTACATCAACTTCAACACCTTTAGATTTACCAATCCAATTTTTTTGTATTTCTTTAGTCGATGTTGGCCAATCTATTTCATCTAATCCACTTAATAATTTATCTGCATACTTAGGAATATCAATTACCCATTGTTTCATATTTTTTCTAATAACAGGATATCCACCACGTTCACTTTTTCCATCGATAACTTCGTCATTAGCTAAAACAGTTCCTAATTCTGGACACCAATTAACTGGCATATCTACATTTTTAGCTAAACCATCTTTATATAATTGTTTAAATATCCATTGAGTCCATTTGTAATAAGCGGGATCACATGTAGATATTTCTCTATCCCAATCATATGAAAAACCTAACATTTTTAATTGATTTCTAAATGTTTCAATATTTTCTTTAGTGAATCCTTCTGGATGATTACCTGTTTTTATAGCATATTGTTCTGCAGGTAGTCCAAATGAATCAAATCCCATTGGATGCAAAACATTATATCCTTGCATTCTTTTCATTCTACAAACTATATCAGTTGCTGTATATCCTTCTGGATGTCCTGCATGTAAACCTACACCTGATGGATATGGAAACATATCTAAAGCATAGTATTTAGGTTTACTAAAATCATTTATATCAGTTTTAAAAGTTTTATTCTCTTCCCAATACTTAATCCATTTACTTTCTATTTCTTTTGTGTTCATTTCTATCAACCTTTCTTTTAATAATTCTTCCTAATATTTCATAAAAACTATAAATTAATGCTATCAAAATAACAAAACCTAATAGCAGTTCCAAAACATAATTCCATTTAGGTAAACTAACAATAGTACCTGTTAAGCTTATTATCAATGGATCTATTAAACAAATTATAAATCCTATAGTTTTGGGATTTAGATCTTTATCTTTTAATCCAAATCTAACTTTTAAAAATCTTACTTGATTACTATTTAATATTTTTTTCATTTTTAAGCCCATTATATAAAATAAAAATATATAAAGTATAAACAAAATTACATAACTTATACTAAATAAAATTAAACTATCCATAAATATTCCTCCTATTAAAAAAATTCTCTATCCAAAAGGACGAGAATTATCGTGGTACCACCTTAATTTATACTCTTTAATCTATAAAGGAATTACCCTATAACATCCAAAAGCAAGTTCATGAATTTATTTTATTAGTTTACACCAATCACTAACTCTCTTAAAAAAATAATATTTCATTACTACTCTTTTTTCATCTGCTTGATGTTATTATAATAAAAAAAAGATATAATTACAAGTCTTTTTTTAATCTATACTATTAGCACATGACTTTTTTCCGAAATAAGCATATACTCTATTATTCTTTTTATATACATGTACTTTACAATTTTCATCAATTGCTAAGTCTTTATTATTGACAGGATTCATATATGAGTTAGAATTATTTTCTTTATCTAAGTAATCTTCACTTATTAATGAACTAATTGATATTTTATAACAATTGGATTCTGCTCCACTATCATCTATTTCACAATCAGTAATTGATTGTAATAATGTTTTATTATCTTGTCCCCAAAATACTCCTGCTTCTTCTATAAGTTTAATTTTAGTATTTAAAGATTTCTTTTTCATATTTTCACTTATTTTCATTACACCTGGAATTCCTAAACCTAATAATAATGAAATTAGAACTATAACAGATAATATTTCAACTAAAGTAAATCCTTTTTTATTCATAATTAATTTTCACCACACTGACTATTACCTACATTTGCTTTATCATATATTGCATAAATTTTCCCATACTTTTTATATAATTGTATATTGCATTCATTAATATTTTTTGATTCATTTACTGGATTAACTACATTATTACCAGCATCATATTGTATTAATTTGTTATCTACTAAAGTTTGTACTGTTACTGAGTTGTTATAACAATAACAATTCACTTTATTATAACAAGGTTTAGTTTCGATATCACAAGGCGTAGTAAAATCATCATTTTCTTGACCATAAAGAACAGCTGCTTTTTCTATATTTTCTATTTTGGAATTCAATAATTTAATTTTAGCATTTTTACCAACATCATTTGATATTGTTACAGTTAAAGTTATTACTATACTAAGTAAAACTATTACTGATAATATTTCTACTAGTGTAAATCCTTTATTATCCATTGTTACCACCATTATAATAATAACAAAAAAAAGATTAATAATCAATTAATCTTTTTTTTGAAAGAAATATTCTTGACTTTTACCATTTAATTCGAAATTAGTAAAATCTTGTTTTAAATATTGCGGATAAGCAGCACATGCGATCATTGTTGCATTATCTGTACAATATTTAAGTGGTGGTATTGATAAATCTAAGTTTAATTTATTAGAAAGTGTTTCTAATTCTTTTCTCAAATATTTATTAGCGCTTACTCCACCTGCTACTATTAATCTTTTTATTCCTGTTTCTTTTATAGCAAGTTCAGTTTTTCTAATTATTTCATCAACTGCTATAGTTTGAAACGAGCTTGCTAAGTCTTCTTTATTTATTTCATTTCCTCTTTGTCTTTCATTATGTACTAAATTTATTACTGCACTTTTTAATCCGCTATAAGAAAAATTTAATTCATTATTATCCATTGGTATTGGTAATTTATAATTATTTTTTCCTAATTCAGCATATTTTTCAATATTTGGTCCACCTGGATATTTTAAATCTAATACTCTTGCAACTTTATCAAAACATTCTCCTATAGCATCATCTAATGTCGTTCCTATTACTTCAAAATCGTAATCACTAGTCATTTTAACAAGTTCAGTATGTCCTCCACTAACTACTAATGCAAGTGTAGGATATTCTATTTTTTTAACTAAGTTGTTTGCAAATATATGCCCTGCTATATGATGAACGGCAATTAATGGTTTATTATAAACTAATGATAAGGTCTTAGCAAACTCTATACCAACTAATAAACTACCTAAAAGTCCTGGTGCATAAGTTACTGCAATTGCATCTACATCTGATACATTCATATTTGATTTTTTTAATAAATCTTCTAATACAAGAGTAAAACTTTCAGTATGCATACGACTTGCTATTTCCGGAACTACTCCACCAAATTCAGCATGAGTATCCATTTGAGTAAATACTGTAGTAGCAATTTCTTCGCAACCATTTTTTACTATAGAGATACTCGTTTCATCACAACTACTTTCTATACCTAATATATAAACGTCTTTCATTTAATCAACTCCATTACATAAGCATCTTTATTCTCATAATATTTTTTTCTTATGTTTATTATTTTAAAGTTATATTTTTTATATAATTTTATAGCATTTACATTATCACATCTTACTTCTAAAATTATTTTTTCAAATATAAAATTATTTATTAAATATTCTAATAAAATAGAACCTATATTTTTTCTTCTATATATTGGATCTACTACTATATATAGTAAATCTATTACTTCATATAATTTATTAAATATAATAAATCCTACTAAATAATCTTCATCATAATATCCTATAATATTATTTTCTTTAATTAGTTCTTCTATATTATTTACTTTACTAAAATTTTGATTTATTAAAGTACCTAATTCTATTATTCGTTTTTTATCATTTACATTACAAATATTAACCATTTAAAGCATCAATTCCTTTAATATATATAGGATTAACTAAATGTGGATTTATATTATCTTTTGTTTTTAAATAATTATAGATACTATTTAAATCAAACTTAGTATTATCTATTAAATAATCTTCTTTATCTTTTATAAATTCACTATATTCACTATTTTTTAAATAAATATAATCATTAATTAATTCATTATCTTTATTAAAATAACCTATGTATTTTCCTTTTAAATCAGATATACTAACTAATTTATTTTTAGTACTATTATTACTTACTGCAAAGATTTCTAAACTTGTAATAGTTTTAATAGATATATTAAGTGTATAAGCAAGCGTTTTTGCTATTATTACTCCTATTCTTACTCCAGTAAATGAACCTGGTCCATTAACTACTATTATTTCATTTAAATAACTTGGTAGAATATTATTATTTTTTATTATTTTATCTATCATAGGCATAACAAAACAACTATGATTTTGATTAGATTCTTGAGTTAGTTCTTCAATTAATTCACCATTTTTTAATAATCCAATTGTTATTAATTTATCAAATGTACTTATAAACAAACAATACATAATATCACTTCCGTTTTAGTATTATAACATAAAAATAAGCAAAAGGAAAATGCTTATTTTTTTAGAATTATTTTTATAATTTATTAATTTCTTCAATACTTAAACCAGTTATTTCCGATATTTCTTTAACAGGATGTTTTTTTATTTTTAAAATCTTTGCAATAGAAACTTTTTCTTTTTCTAAACCTTGCTCGATTCCTTGTTCAAACATTTCCTCTCTAATAGATTCTTCTAATTCTTCTTTATCGTATACTGGTATAATTTCTCCATTTTGTATTAACATATCAAACAACTCAATCACTCTCCTTAAATACTTATTATTTATATATTTAGTCAGTACTTCTTTATTTTGTTCTATAAATATCAAACAATTTCTTTCTATATTTGTTAACTTATCCTGATTATATTTCTTTTTCCTTAAATAGTCAAGATTTATTCTATACGTTTTTATATTATTATATAATGCCACTTTTTTTCCTACTAGTTCTAATTCTGATTTATAAATAAACTTTTTCTCTATATTATTTAATCTTAATTTGTCTATAATATCAAAGTTATCTATATCTATTAAATACGTCTCTTTATATTCATTATAATTATTTTTATTAGTAGCATCAAATACATGTTTATAAAATAAATAAAAGTGATTTTTATATAATATCTTTTTAGTAAAATATTTATTCATTTCTATTATAAATAGTTTGTTTTTATATTCATATACTATATCCTTAAAAACTTGATTTATTATTAATAGTACTTCTAGGATATTCTGTATTTAATATTTTAATATTGTTTCTTAAGTCTTCAAATTCTATATTTAATAATTCACTTAGTATACTACATAAATAATTTTTTCCTACTTCACTAACAAATAAAGAATCCATTTTTATATCATAACTTAACAAATTATCTTCTCCCTTCAAATATATATATTAAGTATTTTTTTGTATTTCCTTTTTTTAATATACTAAAAAAGCATCAATTACTTGATACTTATTTTGTTTTTGTCTTTAGTAAATCTCTTATTTCTTCTAATAATTTTTCTTCATTTGATTTTACTGGTTCTTTTATTTCTTCTTTAACTTCTTCTTCTTTTTTAGGTTCTAGACCTTTTTTTATCTTATTAAATATTTTAATAATTATAAATATACAAAACGCCATTAGTAAAAAATCTAATATATTTTGTAAGAATAATCCATAATTAATTGTTGCATCTTTAAATGTTATAGTTAAACTAGAAAAATCATGTCCTCCAGTTAACAGTCCTAAAAATGGCATTAATATATCATTTACTAAACTAGTTACTATTTTTTGGAAAGCTCCACCTATAATAACACCTACTGCTAAATCTAATACATTTCCTTTACTTATAAATTCTTTAAATTCTTTAATAAATTTTTTCATACTTCTTCACTCCTTAATTTTATTATATATTATTTTATATTATATTTCATCTATATCATTATCATTTTGTAATTTTTTAAAGTCTACTTTACCTAATTTTGTTTTTGGTAAACCTTTTCTTATAACGAATTTATATGGTATCATGTGATGTTCTAAATTCTTTTTACAGTATTCTTTTAATTCTTCTTTTATAAATAATCCATGAAAACCTTCTTTTAAGACTATGTAAGCTTTTGGTACTTCTTTTTTGTAATTATGAGGCATTGCTACTACAGAGCACTGTAATACTGCTGGATGTGTTTCTATAACTTCTTCTACATAGGCTGGATATACGTTATATCCACTAGAAATAATCATTCTTTTTATTCTACCCTCATAAAATATAAAACCATCTTTATCCATTTTACCTAAATCTCCTGTATGTAGCCATATATGTCCATCATCATGAATTTGCAGAGCTTGATTGGTTTCATTTTCATTATTTAAATATCCCATCATCAATGCTTTTGTATGTATACATATTTCTCCTACTTCGTCAAATGGCATACGTTCTCTAGTTGAAGGATTAATTATTTTTATATAATTACCAGGTAGAGGAATTCCTATACTTCCTTCTTTATTTATCTCATCATGTGCTAAAGATACTGCTGCAAGTGCTTCTGATAAACCATATCCTTGTACTATTCTAGATTTACAGTTATGTTCTAATAAATATTTATTAACTCTTTCTTCTAAGTTTTTACTTAATTTATCTCCTCCACAAATTATATATTTTACTTTAGCTAAGTTTAAATCTTTTTCATTTGTTGAGTTAATTAAAGCCTCGTATAGAGTTGGTACACCTAATATTATTGTTGGTTTAGTGTGTTTTATTAGAGTATCAAACTTTTTAGGATCAAATTGTGGAACTAGTATAGTATAACATCCTATGGATAATGGAGTATGCATTGTAACACTAAGACCAAAACCATGAAAGTTTGGCATTATACCTAGACAAGAATCTCCTACATTTAAATTTTTCAAAACCATTTTTTCTTGCATAGCACTTAATATAAATGCTCTATTTTGTAAAACAACATGTTTAGGTTTTCCACTTGTTCCACCACTATTTAATATTACAGCTGGGGTGTTTTTTCCATTTGTTGGAAATTCTTTTAATCGATTATAAAATGAATATAATTTAAACACATTCCAACTTATAAATTTCTTGGTTCTTGGATAGTGTTCATATTTTATTATTTTTACTAATGTATAAGGTAATTTCATTAATATTTTCATACTATTAGATACTGACACAAATATAACTTTTTTTACCATAGTAGAATCAATTGTATTTTTAATTTTATCATAAAACATATCTATCATTATTAAGTAATTACTATTTGTTTTAATTAAACTGTCTTTAATTTCTTGTTCTGCAGATAATGGATGTAACATATTGCATATAGCACCAATTTTATTTAATGCATATAAACTGATTAATGCTTCAGGTACATTAGGTAGACAAATAGTTACTACATCACCTTTTTTTATACCTAAATTTCTAAATGCTATTGCAGAATTGTCAATCTTTCTAATAAATTTATTATATTTTACTTTTTTTCCTAAATAAACATAAGCTAGTTTATCTTTATATAATTTACTAGAACTATTTATTTGATCATACAAAGATATATTAGGAATATCTATATTAATTTCGTTATCAGTATAGAATTTTTTCCATGGACTAGGAATCTTCTTTTTTGTTTTAAAAAAATCAAACAACATATTTTACCACCTTAAGTTAATTATATAATGTTTTTGTTTTTTTGCATAGAAAAAAAGAACTCTTTTGAGTCCTTTTAAAATTTATTGTACTTTTCTATAAATAGTATAAGTTTTACCATTGATGTCTTGTGTCGGAACATTTGGATCTATTTCTTCATTAATAATAGTATATTTTGTTGAATCAATAATTGGAGTTACTTCACTATTAGAATTATATACGAATATAGGTTCTCCATTATCACTATTTAATTCTGCATTGTCATTTATATTGATAACTATTTTTGGATCAGTCATATTTTTATAATAATTATCATTTATTTCTACGAAAATTACATCTCCTGTGCTTTCAGTTCCATTATTTGTTGGATATACAGGTAAAAGTTTTTCACCTACAGCATTTAAAGTTCCACCATAAATATTTAGTTCTCCTAATTTAATACCTATTACAGATGCTCCTGTTAATTGACCTCCATAAATGTTAGTTACGCCGTTTTCTGGCAAGTATAAGGCAAAACCATCTTTTGCAGTAGCACTTATAGATGATTTATCATAAATATTTATTTCTGTTTTTCCCCATGGATTAGTACCGCTTATACCATATCCGTCTTCAGAAATAGAAATATTACCTTTGAAATCTAACGCAGCATTTTCTCCAAATACATTTACTCCGTAGTTAGGTGCTGAAATAAATACATCTTCCTCGATAACTAATCTAACATTTTGTGCTTCTTTTGTTTTTTGTCCAGATATAATTGCTGATGCAGAGCCTTTTGCTTCTAAATATCCATTTGATATTGTTAAAGTTGTGTTTTTACCTTTTAACCAAATACCACCATAACAGTCTTCTTCTATAAATAAAGTATTTCCATTTAAATCTAAATATAATTCATCCGGATTATTAGCATCATCTCCGATATTATTAATTATTATATCTTCACTAATTGTTAAATTATATAAACCATTTACTAAAACAGCTTTATTATCTTTACTAGATTCTTCTATTGCTTTAGCAATATGTTTTTCTGTATAATTTTTTCCATTTACACTTATAACAGCTAAATCATTTGATAAATAATACGTTTTATCGCCATCAAATTCTAATGTATTGTAATGATCACTAGTTATTATAGGTTTCGTCATATTATTAGGATTGTATATTAATATAGGTTTTCCATTTACACTATTTAATGATGAATTTTGATCAATATTTATTCTAATATTATCTAAGTATACAGGATTCATTTCAACATATATAGCATCTCCTGTACTATATATACCATTATTAAATAATTCAGGCTCTTTTTTAGTTCCAATTGAATAAATACCACTTCTATTAATATTTAATTTACCAGCTTTAATTCCAATTGCAGTAGCTGTTTTTATATAAGAATCATTTATTTCTGTATTTCCTTCATGAGGTAAATATAAACCGTAAGTATATTCTTCTGTAGACAATATATTTGCATATTTTAAATTTATATTAGCCCCAGCATCTTCTTTATTTCCACGTCCTGAAATACCACTAGCTCCTTCTGCTAATAAGTTAATAGTTCCACTAAAATTAAGATTCGCACCATTACCTATTACAGATATACCAATTCCCTTAGTATTTATTTCAACAGAACTATCAACATTTAAAGTTATATTTTGATTTTCAATCGAAGGTTGACCAACAGTAATTGCTGTGCCACTTTCATTTTCAATTGTACCTCTCTTATAGTTTTCAACATCATGTATGCTACTATAAATATTTAACGAACTATTCTTACCAGTGATATATAATACGAACTTTCCGTTATCTCGAGATAAAGTTTGACCATTTAAATCTAAATACATTTCTTCATTTTCTTTATCTAATGTTATAAGTTTTGAAACTACTAATTTAGTGCTTGCATTAGGTATAATACTTGCATGCCATGACTCATTAGAAGCTTCAATAGCTTTATCAACATTATTAATTGAGTAATTAATATTTCCAGTTCTGATAACCGCTTTTTCTAGTTTTTGATAAAGAACATCTCCCTCAGTGAATGTCATTGATAAAACATCTATTGGATTTCCATCTTCATCTACATATCCTTCAACTGCATATTCATCCCAAGATTGAAATAATTCAGACTCATCAATTAGATATAATCTGCCTTCTTTCGTTGTTTGATACCAACTACGAATTTCCGCATTTTCTAAATCATCTTTATCTGCATAATTATATACAGGTATTTGATATGGAATATAAAAATCGCCATATATCATTTCGTTTTCATCAGCATCATAATTAGTATCTACACCAACATATCCTCTTTCTTCGCTAAAAAATTGAAAATAAGTTGTTGTTGCAGGTATTTTAAATTTACCATTTTCATAAATTACATCAAATTGTTCGTGTTGTGTACCTGTTACCTCTATACCAGGATCAAATTCTATAATTTTTTCTTCATTGTTTTCAAAAAATAATACTAAACTTTCCTCTAATAAATTTTCTTCCTCTTCTGTATCAATTGGATTAAGTTCACCATTACTTTTTATATACCAATCCCCTGTTAAATCGCTATAATATATTACTTTAGGTTTTCTATCTAATTCATCATAATCTTTGTTATAAACAGATAATTGAATATACACATAATTTGCTCCAGCTTCAGCCGATTCTCCAGCATTTATAACATAATTATTATGAAACTTAGTTCCGCCTATTAAATAAACATCGCTACCAGAATTTTCAATATCAGTCATATTTTCTTTTAACGAAGCAGCATCAGCCCTTATGATAAACGTACTTAAAAATACAAATATTATAATAAATAATAATCTTCTTATTTTATTCATATCTTTCCTCCTTAATCTACTTTTATATTTATTATATCAGAAATTAGCCTATTATCAGTGATGTATCCATCAATTCCAATATGCTTAGTTACCTTTTGACCATCAGTTGTTAGTATGTCGCAAGTTCCAGAAACAACTTTTTTATTTTTAGTTAAATAAATAACTATTTGTTCATTAGAATCTTTATATTTTGTTGTTTTATAACCCAACTCATCATTTGGTGCTACTTGTGTTGTAGTTGTTGTACTGCTTGTAGTTGTTATTGCTTTAGTTGTTGTAATTTTTGTTGTTGTACTACTTGTAGTTGTCATTGGTTTAGTTGTTGTAGTTTTTGTTGTTGTACTACTTGCAGTTGTCGTTGGTTTAGTTGTTGTGGTTTTTGTTGTGATTGTCTTTTTCTTTGTTGTAGTCTTTTTAGTTGTTGTTGATTCTTTTTCCCATTTAGCAATTAAATTCATATCTTTAGTTGCTATAGTTGTTTTTGTAATTTCTTTTTCACCAATAAACCAACCCTTAAATTCGTATCCTTTTTTAGTTGGTGTAGGTAATTTACCTATTACACTATTCTTTTCAACTTCGATATTGTCTATTTTGTTACCACCATTTGTATCAAATTTAATTGTATAAAGTATTGCACTTTCTTTAGTCCAACGAGCAACTAATACTATATCTTCAGTTACTTCAGCATTAAAATCGAATCTTTCTCCATTTAAATACCATCCTGCAAATACATAACCTTCTTTAGTTGGAACTGTTGGTTCTACTGCAAAATCGTTTTCTTTAACATTTTGTGTTTCTAAAATAGCAGTACCATCAGTACTAAATGTTACTGTATAAGTAGGTTTTCTTAAGATAAAAAATAATATTACGGCAGCTATTAAAACTAAAGCTAATGTTATACCTATCCATAAATTTTTATTTTTCATGTTTCTCTCCTCTCCTATTTTATTAAAAAGACACACCATCTTTTCAATATCATTATATCATATTCATTTTTAGTTACAAATATTTATTTTTAAATTACTAAAATTTGACAATGAAATGTAAAAAAAACTAATATGATCACCACATATTAGTTAAATTTCCATCACTTAAATATAAGTTGTCCATATTTATAAAATAAGTCCAATCACTATTAATAAGTTCTTCAGTATTATATATATTAACATGTAAATCATAATCTAAAGATTCAGCCACATAGAATCTATCATTTCCTATCCCTATAAGTATTCCAATATGCCCATCTCTACTTATTAAATCTCCTACCTTATATAAGTTATTATTTAAAGTATCATAATTAATTTCTATTTTTTCTCCTAAATCATCTAAGTCATTTGTCTTTATTTCACTTATTCCTGCTCCTCTATCTCCGACATCAAAACCAGCATTTAATAATGCCCATGAAATAAACCCACTACAATCTAATCCATTTGGTGTAGTAATATTTTGAATTTTTGTATATAAAGGGCATCCCCAGATTGAAGGCCCATATTGTTTCGCATATAATGTATCATATTTAGATTCACTTAAATATAATCCTTTATGATAATATCTTCCTTCTCCATCTACATAACTTCTAGTTCCATTTGTGAGTAATCTACCATTTTCATAAAAATAATGTATTCTATATTTAAATGATAATGTTAAAAACCTAGATGCTTCTACAACTCCTGCTCGAGTTTTATATCCAGCATTATTTATTTTGTATTCTAATACTTTGTCCAAATAATTATTTTCACTTTCTGTATATTGATTGCAAGATAAGTAGTTTTTGTTATTATTAATTATAGGTAAAGTGTATAAATCACTAACATTAACTTTTATTTCTTTTACTGTATTATATTTTTTTAATTTTATAATCGTATTACCACTTTTTATTCCAGTAATAATATTGTTATTAATTGTTATTATTTCTTTATTTAATATTTCATATTCTATATCCTCTATATTTGTTTCTAATATGAATTGTTCATTTAATGCTAAATATATTTCTTCTTTATTTACATTAATAATTGGATTATAATTTATATTATCTTTATAAAATGCTTTGTTTATTAAAGTAAAAATATTATATATAGAAAATATAATCATAATTATAAAAACAAATATTAATCTTTTTATATTTCTTATTATTTTTTTCATATATTCATACCACTTCTATTAAATTAATCTTATAAATATATTATATAATTAGATATTTAAAAAAGTAAATGTTTTTTTATTCTACATTTACTCCTTTATTAAATAATTTAATATTAATACATCCTATACATATTAATACAATTGAATAGAATGAAATACTTAAAATTACTAAAGTTTTAAAAATATCTATATTTACTATTTCATTAGTTATAAATATATTCATAAAGTCTTTGTTAATTAATGCAAATATAAACATTATAAGCAATAAAATCAATTGCATTATAGTATATATAACGAAACTAAAAATAATAGAATATAATACTTTATTTTGATTCTTTCTATGTCCTAGAATAATTCCTGTATATCCAACTTGTAAAATGTTAGCAAGTTCTAAGAATATTAATACTATTAAAAATATTATTATTCCTGTTAGTGATAAATTATTTACTTCTAACAATGGCAAAATTGTAGTCTTTATTATATTTAATAAATCTGAAGAATAGTAAAGTATTAATAAAGAGATTGCTATAACTATTATACTTAGAAAGTTAGTTAATACGGATGTAATTATTTTTGATAAATATAGTGTTTTCTTTTCTATAGGTAAAGTATGAGTTAAATAAGATTCATCACCATAAAAATTTTGTTTAAATAGTACCCATAATCTCATTAAATTATTAATAATTATATTTATCATCATAGCTATAGAAGCACCATTAAATATTTGTCCAATTATATTAAATAATAATGAATTTTCTATATTTAAAAATATTCTTGATAATATACTAAAAGTTAATACTAGTATATAAAAAATTGATAAGAATTTTAATATGCTTTTTATATCATATTTTATAAGTTTTTTTAACATTTAAACATCCTCCTAAAGATTTCATCTATAGATCCTTTTTCTTTATTTCTTAATTCATCTGAATCACTAGTTAATATAATTTTTCCTTCATTTATAAATATAACTTCATCTAATATTCTTTCTACATCTTGAATAATATGAGTAGTGATTATTACACTTGCATCTTTATCGAAATTAGTTAATATTGTATCAAGTATATAATCTCTAGTAGCTGGATCTACTCCACCTAATGGTTCGTCTAATATATATAGTTCTGCTTTTCTAGACATTACTAATACTAGTGCTACTTTTTCTTGCATTCCTTTACTCATTTTTGATATTTTTTGATTTATATCTAATTTCAAATCTTTTAATAATTTATTTGCTTTTTTAGTATCAAAATTTTCATAAAAATCTTCAAAATATTTTATTGTTTCTAATACAGTTAAATTTTTATTTAAGTAGCTTCTTTCTGGTAAATATGAAATCACTTTTTTACTTTCAACGCCTACTTTTTTACCATTGACTAATATTTCTCCATTAGTTGGAGTTAATAAGTCATTCATTAATTTTATAAGTGTTGTTTTACCACTACCATTTTTTCCTAGTATACCAATTATTTTCCCTCTAGGTATTGTTAAATTAATATTTTTTAATATTTTTTTATCGTCATAACTTTTATCTATATTTATACATTTTAATAATTCCATTATTCGTCATCTCCTATTTCATTTATATAATTTATAATCTCTTTCTTATTTAAACTTAAAGCAGTCATTTCATTATAAAATTTTTCAATTAAAGTTTTTGCATAATCATCTTTTAGTTTTTTAATTAATTTTTCATCTTTAGTTACAAATTTACCATTAGTTCTTTCTGTATAAATTAACTTTAAATTTTCTAATTCAGTTAATGCTTTTTGCATTGTATTAGGATTAACTTTAAAATATATTGCAAGTTCTCTAACTGAAGATATTCTTTCTCCTGGTTTCATTTTACCTGATATTATATATATTTTAAAATAATCAACTAACTGAATATATATTGGTATATTATTATCAAAAAATATCTCTCCCATTGTATTACTCCTCTAATACAATGATACATCATATTTTTTATAAAGTCAATAAAAAATAGAAATTACTTTTTACTTATAATTTCTATCTTTTCTTTTTTTAGTGTAAATAAAGTTACTATTTTTTTACATTTAGGACATTTTGCTTTATGAAATCCTATTTTATTTGGTAATGGTAATTTTAAAGTTGTTTTACATTTATTACATCTTTTATAAATATGATCTTTATCTTTTATATTTCTTTTTATATTATTAAATGGTTTTAATATTTTTTTCTTTATATTTAAATATATTTGATTTTCTTTATTTCTTTTATATATTTTTTTTGATAGTACTCTATAAAACATATATATTATTAATATTAATTCTAATATATTTATTATTTTATTATCTATAAATAAATTTAATACTATATATAATAAAAATAAAAAATTATAAAGATTATCTATTCCGTATCTTCCATACATAAAATTTCTAAATTTATTCATATTTTTTTCCTTTCTTTAAATATAATGAAATACTTTTAAATATTAATCCTATTATTATTCCAATATATGATATAACTAAATACCATAATGCATGAATTAAAGCTGATTCGTTATAATATATGAAAATAGTTGGTATAAATAGAATAGAAATAATTATAGGATATAGATATTTTATTTTGTATTTTGTTATTATAGTTAAAATTAAAGATAAGATAAATGTTGTTATAATAATTAAAAATACCATTCCCATTGCATCAGTAGGTCCAGCAAATATTGGAAATATATAGAACATAAATAATTGTATTAATAATATAATTATTTCTTTAATATACTTCATCTAAATCTTCCTTTCTATTTTATTATATCAAAAAAACTTACTTATTAAGTAAAGTTATTTTTGTCTTATGATATTACTTATTTTTTTATATATTTCCATAAGTATTAATATACATGACGCTATTAAGAATAATAGTATTAAATCTAAGAATGGAACACTAGTAGTATGTAAGAATTTCGCAAAAATTTCTACTTCCATAACAATTATTTGTAGTAATATAGATACTACTACTCCGCCTACTATTAAGTAATTATTTTTAAGTGGAATACTAAATGCTGATTCTTTTTCACTCCTACAATTAAATACATGTATATTTTGTATAAATACCATTAGAGCCATAATATATCCTCTTGCTATATTTATATCCATATTTAATTTATTTAAAAGAAAGTACCAAACTATAAATACAACTATACCTATAATTAATCCAGAAACAATAATTTCTTGGAATAAACTCTTATTAAATATTGATTCTTTTGGATTACGAGGTTTTTCTTTTAAAATTCCTTTTTCTGCTTTTTCAAACGATAATGCAAAATCTTGAATTCCATCTGTTACAACATTTATCCACAATAATTGAATTGCAAGTAAAGGCATTGGTAAGTTGGTTAATATAGAAAGAATAAAGAACGTTACTTCAGCAAGCCCACATGATATTAAGAAATAAATTATTTTTCTTATGTTTGCATATGCTACTCTTCCTTCTTTAATACCTGATACTATTGATTTAAAGTTATCATCAACAATAATCATGTCTGCTGTTTCTCTTGCTATATCAGTTCCACTTCCCATAGAAACTCCAATATTAGCTGATTTTAATGCTGGTGCATCATTTACTCCATCTCCAGTAACTGCAACAAACTCACCTTGTCTTTTTAAGGATTCAATTATTTTTAATTTTTGTATTGGTGTAACTCTAGCATATACTATTTTAGTTTTTATAAAATTATCAAAAGATGCTTCGCCTTTATTTAATTCTATTTCTATTTCATCACCAGTTGCAACTTCGTCAAAACTACTAGTGAGTTTTAGTTCTTTTGATATAGAATACGCAGTTAATGGATGATCTCCTGTAATCATCAAAACTTTTATTCCAGCATTTCTACAATCATTTATAGAATCAATTGCTTCTTCGCGAATTGGATCGATAAAACCAACCATTCCCATAAATGTTAAATTTTTAATATCTGTATCTATGTAATTATCTTTTTTATCTATTTTTCCATTAGCTAGCGCAATAACTCTATATCCTTCACTTGCTAGTTGTTCGTTTTGAGTTTCTAAAATATTTGAATTTATTTTATCTTTTGTTAAGTTTATATTTTTAGAAAACTTTTTAACAACTTCTAATGAACCTTTTACTGTACAATATATTTCTTTATTATATTCATAAAATACAGCTGAATATTTATTTTCAGATTCATAAGGAATCATATCTAATATTTTTATATCATTCTTATTAATATTAATTTTTTCTCCAAGAACTAAAAATGCTATATCTATTGAATCTCCTATAGGAGTTTCATCAATATTTGCTTCATTGTTTATAACACCTAAGAATGCAATTTCCTTAGCAAGTTCTAAATTTTTACCTGTTATTTTTCCTTCTTTTTTATATCCAGTACCACTTATATTGTACTCCATTCCATTTGGCAATAATATTTTTTTGGCTGTTTGCTCATTAACAGTAAGAGTCCCTGTTTTATCACTAGCTATAACAGTACAGCTTCCCAAAGATTCAGCAGAATTTAATTTTCTAACTATTACATTTTTTTTAGCCATTTTATTTGATGCTATTGTTAGTGCCATTGTTAGAGCAAGTGGCAATCCTTCTGGCATAGCAGAAACAGCTAAAGCTATAACTGATAAGAAGATTTCATTATAAGGTACATTTTTTAATATAAGTAGTATAGTAATTATAAAAGCTACAATTAAAACTAACATACTAATTTGTTTTGATAGTTTTTCTACTCTTATAGTTAATGGTGATTTTTCTTCAATTGTATTATTCATACTATCTGCTATTTTACCTAATTCTGTATTTAATCCAACATTAACTACTATCGCCTTTGCACGACCAGTTATAACTGTCGTACCTGAAAATGCCATATTTTTTTGTTCAGAGATAGATAAATTTTCTTTTTCAATTATATTAGCATCTTTAACTATATTTAAACTTTCTCCAGTTAAAATCGATTCATTTATTGTTAAATTATGTGCCTCTATTATTCTTAAATCTGCACTTATTTTATCTCCAGACTCTAATAAAACATAGTCACCTATAGTTAAGTTTTCTGAATCTATTGATGTTATTTCTCCATTTCTAATTACTTTAGTTTTTACTTTAACTAAGTTTGATAATGCTTCAGCATTATTATTAGCTTTATTTTCTTGATAAGTTCCCATTAATATATCTATTAATACTATTAACATTATTGCAATAGCATCTATAACTTCTCCTGCTATTAAAGATGCAAATATTGCAACTAACAACAATATTATAATAGGATCTTTAAATTCGCTAAAAAATATTTTTATAACACTATCTTTCTTCTTATGAGGTAATGTATTTTTTCCAAATTTTTCTAATCTTTCTTTAGCTTCGTTACTACTCAAACCTTCACCAGTAATATATAAATCTTTTTTTATTTCTTCTATATCCTTGTTATAAAACATATTATATCTCCTTTATCTTATATATATAATAACATAAAATAATATTTTTTTATTATTTTTCTTTATTATTATACTTATATATTACAAAATTAATTATGTTTTAGTAAAAATTAATACTATTAAAAAAAGTAGTAAGACTACTTAGTATTTAAATCAATTATTATTTCTTTCATTATATGACCTATGTTACCTACACCAGCATATTTATCTAAATCCTCATCCTTTTGATTTTACCTTTTTCATTTAATCACCTTTACAGACGGTATGTATATTTTTAATAAAAATACTAAAAAAATAATAGTTAACTATTACTTTCATTGTCTTTTTCAATTAACTCAACTATTTTTTTTGAATATATTTTTAAAGCTTCTTCTTTTTTATTATTTACAAATATCTTATCTAAGTCAACACCTGGAAAAACAAATTTTTTATTTACTAAACTAGGTTCTTCTATCTTTAATATTTTATTTAGTATATATAAATAATCTGATTTATATATTTTATTTTTAATTCCCATTTCTTTTGCTATATATAAATATCTTTTATCTTTTATGTTTTTAAGTTTGTATTTAAGATTGATCTCTTGTTTTTCTAATAAAACATCATCTATTTTAAATATTCTCTCGTTATTTAACAAAAATAAACTATATTCTTCTAAAACATTAAATCTTAAATATTCTTTATAATTTATTTTTCTTTTTATACCTTTTTCAAAATCTACAATATAAATAATATTATTTTTAATTATAATATTTCTAGGAGCAAAATCTGTCCAAAAAATTTTATTCGAAATAAAATATTTTAATAAAGCATTTAAAATAATTACTCCTTTTGCATGTGTTTTTTCATTTCTTAAGTAAAATTCTAAATTATCTCCATTACAATATTTTGAATATAAAATTTTACTTTTAGAATCCCATTTGATAATTTCAGGTATTTTAATTGTATATATTTTATTATTAATTTTTATTTCTTTATTATTTAATAATTTAGTAATTTTATTTAAGTTTTTAATTTCCGCATTATTAGTTTTTTTACAAAAAACATCTACATTGTTATTTTTTTCAATCCATACTTTATCAGAATCAAATGATACAATACATTCATTATTATAAAAATTTGTGTTACAAATCATAATATATCAATCCTTGTAATTTCATCATGTTCTTTCCAATATAAACTGGTAAAATATTTAAAAAATTTGATTTCTTCAAAATTTATAGAATGTAATCCATATGAATTATAAAATATTTCTTCACATTCTTTGATTTTTTCAGGTTCTTTCAAAATTCCAGAAAAAATTATTATCATAAATAATGTCCAAAAAATATCATAATGTTTATTACAATATCCAGTATCACAAAAATCAATTAATTTTATATTTTGATCTTTATCAACAAAAACATTATTAGGATTAAAATCTCCATGTACAAGTACTAAATTTTTATTTATTATTTCCTTATTTTCAATAATATATTTTTTCATTTCTAAAACATTATTATTATTTAAATAAATAGCTAAATATTTTAAAACAATATTATTTGATATAGCTTTTTTATAATTATTTTCATATTTATGAGAAAAAACATTTTCTTCTTCTTTATTGTTAATTTTATTTATTAAATTTTGTTCATGGAAAATTCTTAATTTTTTTCCAAAAAAATCTGCAATTTCCTTATATGAATTAAAATAATATCCGGCTGTCGGTAAATTAATTTTTTCTGTTATCATAACTTCATATTTACCACATTCAAAATATGCTAATGGCTTAGTAGTATAATTCATTTTATAAAAAAATTCATATGAAATATATTCATGATATAATTCATTATTTTTTGAGATTTTTATTACTAAATCTTCTTTTCCATTTTGACTTTTTAATATAAGTACTGAATTACCTGAATATCCAGATTTATCATAAATTAATTTATCTTCGATAATATTTACAAGATATTGATATGCTTCTTTGTATTTTCCTATTTTTTTATATAATATTTCTAATACAATATCTTTTTCAATATTTTTTTCATTTATTGGTTCTACTCCATCTAAATGACTTCCTTTTTTAATCATAATTAATCTCCACTAAAAAATCTTCTAATGTGCATTTTTTATTGTTAAAATAAATGTTTTTTTTATTCAGAATGATATATGAGCCATAATAGTTATATTTATCATCTTCTATAATTATAAAGCAATCATCATTCATTAATAAAATTGATGAATATAGTGATGCTTCTTCTAATTCTTTAAAATGTTTTTGATTTCTAAAGTCACAGTGTGGTTCTATATTAATGTCAGTAATCCCTATACCTTCATACATTGAAAGTTCTGGAATATTATCTGATTCATCTTTAGCTAAAACAACATTTTTAGCTAAATTGATTGCTCCAGCAGAAATACCTAAAATTATTTTATCTTCTTTTTTTAGCAATTCTTTTAAAGAAAATTTATTAATAAATTCTATTTGTTTTAAAGTGTCTCCACCTAAAAGAAAAACTAAGTTGCTTTCTATTAAATTTGAATGCATTTCTTCTTTAGTTTTTAAACAATCAATAATATTCACTTTTTCAAATATTATAGATTGTTCTTCAAACAAATTAACTAATTTATTTGTAAATTTTTTATTTCCTTCATAATCTTCAAAATCTGATGCAATAAAAGTTATACATTTTTTGAATTTTACATGCTTGTTTATAAATTCAACAACTTCTTTTGGAATACTAAGGCCTTTAAATGATCCACTAATTAACACTGCTTTCATAATTTTCTCCTTTTTACATAATCTAAACTTAAAGGATTTGCTATACTATTAATATTTTCTAAATTACATAACATTTGAAGCCATCTATCAATACTTAATCCTAAACTTATACTTTGTGGTAATCCCCACTCATAATAATCAAGCATATTAATTTTTTTATCACTATATATATCTTTTTGTTTTTCTAATACTTCCTTTATATTATCATAATTATTTTCATCTTTATAAAAATGAGAAATCCAATGCCCATTTACATACCATCTAACTTCTTTTCTTAATCCATCTTTTTCATCTTTTTTTATAAAAGGAGATTCACAAGGATAATTTATTACTAATGTATTCAAAAAACTTTTTCTTAATATTTCATAATCTATAGAAGATTTGTCTATTTCTGAATAGTCTATGATTTGCAATTTATTATCTGAAACTAATATTTTATTTTTTTCAGCCAATTCTTTTACAATATTATCCATACTAGTAATAATTTTTGTTACATCTGACATACTTTCTAACAAAGAAACCATTTCTAACATTAAAAATTCATTTATATGGTTTTTGTCTTCTCCCATATTTCTAAATACTTTTTCTATTGCGTAAATTGACTTTAATGTTAATGCTGACATTTGCTTTAATTGGTTTTCTAATGTTATTCTCAAATATTTAGGTTCATTATCTTCTCTATTTTTTATTTCTGCTTCTTTTATTCCACTACCATTACTATTCATTTCTATAGTATTAGTTAATCCCGTAGCATCAAAATAGTTTAAATTATTTAATATTTCTTTTATTTTATAAAGAACATCTTTTTTAAATTCTAAAAAATTTAATGGTTTTCCACCATTTCTAGCTTCAATTAAATTTTTTGTCTTTACATCTAATTGTTCATTATTAATTCCTTTTAATGATGAAAATTCTTTACCAGATATTATTTCATTAATTGTTATAATTTTTTTAATAGGCATATTTCTCTGATTAAAAGTATCCAAATATTCAACATTTATTAAATCACCACATTTTATATTTTTAAATAATTTATTATCAATCATAAATTGTGTATTACCAAAATCTTTTGAATAACCACTAATAAATGATACTGTTTTGTGGTTTCTAACAGATAAAACTCTTACATACATTAAAATCACTTCTTTCAACTTTTAAAAAGAGCAATATAAAACTAATTACATTTATCTTTTTAATTTTTTACTTATAAATATAACTTACCACCACTAGATAAATTTATAGTATTATAACATAATATATATTACATATCAAATATTATTCGAAAATAAAAACAACTTTTTATAAGTTGTCTCTTAAATCTATTTTAATTTCTTCCATTATATGTCCTATATTTCCTTCACCAGCATATTTATCTAAATCAAAGAAATTATCTTCTAAACTAATCCATTCTAATTTATTAACTTCTTCTATTAATTCTACATCGTTTTTCAATATACCATAATATACTTCTAATTCTATATTCCATTTAACATATAAAAATGTCATAAAATGGATGATGTCTATATCATTTTTTGTAATATTAGTTTCTTCAAAAAGTTCTCTATATGCTTCATTTAGACCATCATTTTCTTTTTCTATTTTTCCACCTACAAAGTTATATTTACCTTTATAAGGATCTTTAGTTCTTTTACACATTAAAGTATTTTTAAATTCTTTATCAAATACTATTATTATATTCATCTTTTTCATGTTGTACTCCTTATTTATTTTCATTATTAAAAGTAAAAATTGCACGATTATATTTTCCAACATGTTCTATCTTAAAAGAATTATTAGTATATTGATTAATACTTTTGTACCAAAATTTTTCTGCTTTTTCTGATTTTGGCAACGCTCTTACAACCCAATTTCCTTTATTTTCTTCGAAGATTAATTCTGCAGCCATAGTTCCAACGCTTTGTCCTTTATAATTATTTAATATAAATATTTCTTGTATTACATTTTCATTTTGAAATATATCTACTAATGAAAATCCTAATATAGCATCGTTATTTTTTATAAAATAAGCAAAATTTTCGCTTTCGTCAAAATATTTATCTAGTTCATCATATTTATATAAACCTGTTTTTGAATCAAAATCTATATAAAAATAAGAGCTTATATCATGTAAATATAATTGTAACATTCTCTCCAAAATTATTTTATCTTCTTTTTTTATTTTTTCAATTTTAACATCCATTATTGTCTCCTATTGCATTTAAGTTTAATAAAATATCTTTTATGATGAATAAAACATATATTAAAAAAGTTTTGAATAAACCATTGTTTTCAAATATTTTCATAATAAAAATGGCGTCCCCGAGTGGACTCGAACCACCGCAAAACCGATCTTAGGAGGATCGTGCTCTATCCTAACTGAGCTACGAGGACATTTATATAAATAATATAACATATATTTTTAAATAAAAAAAGTTTGAACTTTTATTTTTGTCCAAACAATATCATATTTATAATAAATATAGTATAAACCGTTAATGCATTTTTCCATTTGAATTTATATTGTTCATATGTTGCTACACTTTTATCTACTGTAGTTAATACCCAACTTTCGGCATATTTTGGTAATGTTTTTCCTAATGGAAACATGTGAGATTCTATAGCATTTAATTCTTTTTTATTTAAATTAAAATCTTTTAATGCATTTTTACTTGCTACATAAGGATGCATATTCAATTTTTTTATTTCACTAATATTTTCTAGATCACTTTGTGTATAATAATCATGTAAAAGTGCTGCCCTTGTTGCTGATACATAATCCATTTTTAAAAACTTTGTAATTTTATATGTAAACTTTGATACTCTTAATACATGATTATATCTTGTTAATCCGTGATGACTTTCATATTTTAATTTATTAAATTTATCTTTATTTATTATATTTTTAGCAATATTATCAAAACTTATTTTATTTGTGCTTTTCATATTTCACCTCAGCCTAACAAATTATAACATACTTTTAATAACTTGTCTAAATATTTCTAATATATTATATTTTTTTTAATTAAATAATAAAACTTGATTCGTCTATGTATTTATAATTTTTTCTAAATTTTAATTCATAAACTAATTTTATTAGAGCTAAATCTTTACCTTTTGCTTCTAACATTATATCAGTATCTTTATTATATGTTTTTAATATTTCTATAAAGTTAATAAATTCTATTGAATTTATATATTCATTATGAGTTCTTTTTTCTTTTTTACTTTTAGGTGATGAATAATGCATTTTTGGTAAAATATCTTTATATGTATTATAAATTCTTGGTATATAATATTTAATATCTTTACTACATTTATTACATAAATGATGATGATAATCTAAACACATTGGTATTTTTAAATCTTCACATAGTTTTAAAGTTTGATATACATTATATACTTTATCATCATTTTCTAATATTATTTTATTTTTTAATTCATTATCTAATAAATTATAATTGTTTTTAAATCTCTTTATACTTTCTTTTATGCCATTAGTTTTAGAACCTATATGCATTATTATTTTATATTCTATATTAAACATATCCATTACTATTTTTAAATTATTTAATATCTTTATACTATTTAAAACTACTGTCTCATTAATACTATTAAGTACACAATATTCATCAACATGTACATCTACTCTCATATTATTTTTATTTATTAATTTACCAATAATAATAAACTTTTCTTTATATTTATTTAAATCAATATCAACTAAATCAATAAGTGGTATAAGTTTGGCAGTTATTCTAAAAAAGTGTAAATTATTTGTTATGTTATATTCTATTATATTTTTTAAATTATCTAAGTTAGTATTTATTATTATATTTAGTTTTTCTTCTTTAGTTTTTGTATCTAACTTTTTATAATATGTTAGAGTTGTTGTTTTAGATGATGTAGTTTCTATTATATTACTTATACATGCATATCCTAATCTTATTTTCATATTATCACATTAATATTATTTTTATATAGAAAAAAAATATACATAAAGTATATTTTATAGTCTATTAAATAAAGGTTCAATATTATCTAATTTTTGTTTAGAGTTCACTTCTATATAATTCCAACATGGTTCATTTATATTTAAATATTTTCTTATAGTTTGAGCTGTAGTTGGCATTATTGGTTCTATATAGTTAGAAAGATTAGCACATACTACTGAACAAGTATACATACAATCATTGAATTTATTTATGTCTTCTTTAAATAATACCCAAGGCATTTTATCGTCATAATACTTATTAACTTTATCTAATACTTCTAATATAACATTAGTAACTTCTTTAAATTCCATTTTTTCCATATAGAATGTTATATCTTTATAAGCACGTTCTAATATTTCTTTTATAGTTTCATCCATATTACCTTCAGGTATTTCGCTTATACCTTTAAATTTTAATGTTCTATTTATGAAGTTTCCTAATTTATTATTTACTTCATTATGTATTAATTTATAATCATCTAAAGTAAAGTTTGTATCTTTTTTTTCTGGACCATTTTTTATTAAATAGAATCTTAATGTATCTACATTTAATTCTTCTACTGCTTCTAATACTGTTAATCCTATACCTTTACTTTTTGAGAATTTTTGGTCATTAAAATTCAAGTATTCACTTGATACTATCATATCTGGTAATTTATAATTATCTTCTAATGCTAATAATAAACCAGGGAATATTATACTATGAAATGTAATATTATCTTTTCCATGTGCCATATACATGATGTCATTTTTATCTTTTTTCCACCAATTTTCATAATTTAAATTATTTCTATTACAAAAATCCATTGTTGTTGTTAAGTATCCTAATACTGCTTCTATCCAAACATACATTTTTTTATCTTCATAATTTGGTAATGGAATATTTACTCCCCAACTTAAGTCTCTTGTAACAGCTCTATCAGGTAATCCTTCTAATAAATACTTGCTAGTTTCGTTTTGTGCATTTTTTCTCCATTTTGTAGTATTTTCTTTAGCATATTGTTCTATATCTTTTTGTAATTTAGAAAGTGCTATATATAAATTCTTATTATCTTTAGTAGTTGTTTTATTTCCACAATCAATACAAGTTGCACCAACTAATTCTTGTTTAGTAAATACATGTCCACAATCGCATTGATCACCTTTAGATTCTAATGAACATTCTGGACAAATTAGTTTTAATTCTCTATCTGCAACAAATTTATTACAAGTTTCACAATAATTATCTTCTTCAACTTTTTCAAAAATATAACCGTTATCATACATTTTTTTAAATAAATCTTCTACAGTATTTTTATGAAATTCACTTTCTGTTTTAGAATATAAATTATAAGAAAAATTCATTTTGTTAAAAGATTCTACAAATTCTTCATGATATCTTTCTGCTATACTTGCTGCAGTAACACCTTCTTTTTTAGCTCTTTCTGTAATAGGTGTTCCATGGCAATCTGTTCCTGATACATAAATAACATTATCATTTTTTAATCTATGGTAACGTGCTAAAATATCACCTGGTAAAAGACTTGATATATGTCCTAAATGTAAACTACTATTAGCATAAGGCCAAGCTCCTCCAATAAGAATATTTCTACCAGTTTCATTAATTTTAATTTCATTATAAATTTCTTTCATAATCCACCAAACTTTCACTATTAATTATATATTATAATCTATATTTATTCAATTATAGATTTATTAGAATAAGTTAATTTATAATAACATAATTATTTTATTTTGTAAAACAAAATAGTTCTTTTAGAACTATCTTATTTAATAACTAATTTCTTTACTTTATTTTTATCTTTTCCTGCTTCATCTAACACGTTAGTACATACAATTTCTTCAGGTTCAAAGTATTGTATATTACCAAATTTATCTGAATAGATATCCAAGAAATATCCACTCATTGCATTTGATAAAATTTGTTTATGTTGAAATTGTGTTGTATCACAACAACTTCCTACTGCTATTGCTCTAACATTTCTATAAACAAATGCATAACTTTTATGATAATGTCCTGTTAATAAAATTTTTGGTTTATTACCCGACTCTAACAATTCAATTCTTTTTTGCATTTGATAAGAATACGCTTTACTACTCCCACCACCTGGATGATCTAACATAATTTTAATTTTATTAATATTTATGTTGGCAAAATCTTGTCCTAAGTATTCCATATCCTTTCTACATTTTGGTATCCAAAATCCTGCTGTTGCTTGGTCATTTTTATAGTGTGTTTCATCATGGCTTCCTAGTATAAATTTTGTAGTTATACCATTTACTTTCGGATACATATCGACAACATAACCAATTTGTTCATCAAATCCATGTAAGAATTGTTGTCTAGGTTGTTCTGCTCTATTAGTATAATTGCCATCTACTAAATCTCCACAATGCAAAACTGTCGTAATTCCTCTTTTATGTGCTTCTTCATATAATTCATTCAAAAAATGTAATTGTTGATGTATATTACCTAAATGTGTATCAGAAACTACACATAATTCTGTATGTACTAATTCATCTAATGGTACTTTACTAGTTTTTGAAATTAATTTTGAAGGTAACTTTTCAAATACTTCTTTGCCATCTTTAATTACTATATTAATTTCTTTATCATATATTCTACATAGTTCTAATATACCCATCAATTCTTTTCTATTACAATGAAATTTTTCCATAAATTCTTCTATAGGCATATCATTTTTCATATATTTATATATTTTAGATATATATTCAATTGTTGTATCTTTTATTTCTTCTTTAACTTTAGTTGTTGTTTTTACATTAGTTGTATATTTTTTATTTTTATAATCATTTTTATCAGTGTTATAGTAAACAGAATCTATTGCTTTAATACTTTTTAAATTTCCTTTTTCATCAGTTTTAACAGTTACATACCATGCACCTATTGTATTTGCATATCTTTTTTCATTCATTTCCTCTGTAGTAGCACATACGCTTGGTACAGAAATACATGCAACTCCCCTATGATTGAATTTTTCCATTTGTAATAATCCACCATATAATAGTATATCTGGTTTATCTTCACTTCTGTATGAATCAATTTGTTGTTGTGGTCTATATGATACTGTATATGTTTTAGCTAATTTAGGATTAAATACTTGCATTTTAACGTTATCTATAAAAACATTACTTGATGTTTGTCCTAAATATATTAAGTCTTGTCGATTATTAGTTATTCTTCTACCTATATTTACATTATTAAAAGTTAAATGTTTTTGATCTTTTGCTCCTGTTATAAAATAAGTTTTTATTTTATCATATTTTGGATAGTTTTTTGTTATATAGTCAACTTGTATTTGAGAATCATCTAAAAATGTTGTTTCAGAATATTCGTTATTACTAGGATATAATCCTTCTGTTATATTTCCACAATGTATAACTGTATTATATCCTAATTCACTCGCTTTTTGGTATATGTCATTTAGTATTGATAATTGTTGAGATTTAGAACCTATTCTAGTATCAGATATTGCAACAAATTTAAATTCATTATTTTCATCAGTTTTAAATGTTGTTTCATTTTTTATATTTTCTTTTTCTCCCAAGTTATATAAATACATATCATCATCGTGTTTTTTTATTAATATATTAGTTCCATCATTTCTCAATTCCCTAACTAACCCTAAAACTTCATATTCAGGTATTTCTAATTCTTTACATAAAGTTGATAACGATATTTCTTTTTCTGTTAAACTTTTTAGTTTTGTTATTATTTCTTCTGTTTCCATTTTACCTCCAAAAAAAAGAGGGTGAACCTATATATTACACTCTCTTATATAATTAATGGAAGTATAAATTAATTTATTATTTGTTGTTGTTATCATATTTACACTTCCTATCTTAAATAAAGTATATCATTTTATATTTTTTTTAACAATATCTTTTTTCTATTATTTACATATTCTTCTAATAATAAATTCCCTAATTCATTCCAATTATTAACTCTTATTATTTCTTTATCTTTTAATTCTTTATCACTTATTTTTTTATTATGATATGCTGTAAATAATATCTTTGTTTTAGCATCTAATATATTCTCTATTTTGTCATCAATTTTTATATCACAATTAATTAAAGATTTATTACATGCAAATATAAAATTTTTAGGATTTATAAAATCTAATTCACGATATAAGAACTCATATTTATTCTTTAAATTATCTCCTGCAAATTCTTTTATTTCTTTCCAAACGTAATCTGTACATATATATATTTCATAATGTTCATTTAATTTTTTTAATACTTCATAACAATCAGGTAAAAGTGTAGATTTTTTATAAAGATTCATATATTTAAATTTATTAAAAAAATCTTCTTTTTTATCACCTAATACATCTTGTAGATAAAAACCAACGTTATCAAAATCAATTTTTTCTCCTACATACTCTTCTATTATTTCAAAAAAATCTGTATCTGTTAAAACATTATCCATATCAATCATTACTTTTTTCATATTATTTATCTCTTTCTTTATTTTTCCATATTATATATTCTTTTTTCATACATTTAGCACATGGTCTATAATTATTTTTTTTAGCAATTTCTTCATTTTCAAAGAAAACTCTATTATTTACATAATATCCTTTATTTATCCAACTTATAGCATTAGCACAATCTAATTTACCATATATTTTTAATTTTTTATTACCTGCTATTGTTCCTGGGATTTTGGATAGATATATATTTCCATTAGAATCTAATAATTTGTATTCTTTAGTTCCGTATTTAATAAAATTTTTCTTTACATTATTAAGTAGAATTAAATATCTATTTTTTGTATCACAATTAGATAAAATATATTCTACATCCCTTTCTTCACTTGTTTTATAAAATGGTGGAATTTCAAATTGTTCTTTAGTCAAATCTATTATTTCATCATTAATTAAATTATAATAATGACTTCCTGTAACTGATTCGCATCTCATTATTTTGCCACCTAAAAACATATTTACAATTAATGCAGTAATTGCGCATTGTCCTATTGCTTTATTAGAATTTGTCCACATACTTTGTAAATTTGGATAACATGTTTCTTTAGACCACGATAATTTAATAATATTAATTAATTCATCTTTTATCATAATTCATCACAGATTTATTCTATCATTAAGAAAAGTATATATCAATATTATTATTAGTAACATTTTTTATAAAAATAAAACTAATTTAGTAATAATTTAAATAATCTCTCTTATATTTGGTAATGGCAATAAAAAAATGACACTCTTTTTCTGCCGAGTGTCTAAACTAATTATAATTAGAGACAATGTTCACTTTCAAAATTAAAACTTGTTCTTTTTATTTAATGTATATTTTCAATAAATAACATAAATTAATATCAAAAATTATAAACCAAAAAATCCATTATCAATAATTTTATCACAATTATATTTTAATGTTTTTATATTTTTACTCATAGCATTAGTAATATTCATGATTTGGTCTTGTTGTTCAAATTGAGATTTTCTATAAAAAGATTCATAAGTTCTAATATTTTTTAATTCTTCATAATTTTCTATTTCTCTATATAACACTTTTAATATATCACTATATTTTTGTTCTAATATAGATAATTTAAGAATTAAATATTTTAATATCTTATATATTTCTTTTTTGTTTTCATAAATATCAATTAATTCACTTGCTTGATATTTGCAATAATATAAAGAATAATTATTATTTATATTATAAGTTCTTTTTACATAATTTTTAATATTATCTATTATATATAGATGGTTTTTTATTTTATTTTTATAATTATCTTTATTTATAAACTTTTTATATTTTTTATGATTATAAAATAATTCTATAGTTTTTTCTATTATATTATTTTTTTCTTTGTTATAATCTTCATTTATTATGTTTAAAATATTGTTTATATCATTTTCAGTTAAAACGTCTAAATCTTTTATTTTTTCTTTCACATAACTTTTATAACTATCTTGTTTTATTTTATAAATTTTTCTATGTGTTTCTAAATCCATTCAAAACCTCCATTTGTATTTAATAATTTATCTGTTAATTTAATTATACTATATTTTTAGTAAATTGTATCAAATAATAAAAAAATAGTAGAAATGTCTGATTTATTCATTGCTTGTCCTGGATTACGTAACGTTGAAAATGATAGAGATTCTAAATTTGTTTCATTAGATAAAGAAATATTCAAAAAATTCATGTTAGGTAATATAACTATAAATGAATTAATAGAAGAAAATAATCAAAAAAAACTAATAAAAAAATAATTACTATTTATGGCAATTAAAAAAATATAATTTTGCTTGTCTCTATGGACTTGCTTAATTATGTTAAATAAAGGATTCCAAAGGTCTCCTTTGGCACAATATCGTTATTGGCTCTGCCAATAGCGTAGTGTGTTATTAAAATGACAATTTTAGTTAATATAATATATAAATAATTTTATATTAATTATAATTGTATAGCATTAAAAGATTTGATATAATTTTTATAGGAACATTTAATAGTTGGGTGATTGCCGAATTCTTAATAAAGGAAGGAGGCGATAATATGTTTAAAAAAGATTTACTAATCTTTTCATTAATCATACTTATCTTCCTACTAGTATTATTACTATTTGTAGTATTGATATGAAAAGAAAATCACCTAACTCAGCTTTGAATTAGGTGATACCAAAAATATATGGCAACACTCAACAAGCAAATATTAAGTGTTCCTTTTTTATTATATGAAGTTTCCTTCATCTATATACATAATAACATAAAAACGACTTATTTTCAAGTCGTTTTATATTTAAACTCGAAAAGTTCGAGTTTGATATCAACCTGGTGCCATAAATACGCATATTTACAACTATTCATTAAAGTAGTGAGAATTATCTCAACTTCTATATCTATTATAATTTAAACTATTACTTTTTACAATATGAAAAAGACCTAGGGCTTCTAAAGTTTCCTAGGCACATCTCGTTAAATAATATATCACATTATATTGTAATTAATCAATAATTTTTAATTGTTTTTCTTATTATTTACTTATATTCTCTTTATATTAAATTTTTTCACCTTTACTTAACTTATATGATAATTCTAACGCTTTTCCCTTTTCAATTTTACTTAAATTTAAATTTTCATATCGCAAATATTTAATATTAGTGTTTTTACCATCACTTACGTATACACAACCATTAATAAACATATTTGCTAATTCACCTATGTATACCCTTTTATTTCTTATATCTTCATAAGAATGAGAAGTATACATTTGCAATAATGCTTTATTTAAAAACTTAGCATTCCATTTATATTGTTTATAATTATTATCAAGAGTTATAATTTCTAAATCGGATACCTTATTTATATCAGCTATAATTAAATCAGATGTATCGATTAATTTCTTTCTATCGTTATTATATAATTTCTTAATATTAAATTTTAGCATATTATCACAGAAGATAGAAATAGTATCCTTTAAATATATTAATGTATTTAAATCAATATCTTTACTGGTATATTTTTCTTTTGTATTTAAATCAAAATATAAATCCGCTTCTTTTCTATATAATAAATGTTCTTTATCATCACTTTTTAAAAAAGCAACAAACACTTTATCTAATTTCATAAAACCTCCTTCGTATTTAATATTTTAACATACTTTTTTTAAAAATTTTACAATTATCTATCAAAATCATCCGATTTTTCTCTAGATTTCTTATTTTCTATTACTTCTATATCACTTTTATCAAAAATATCGTTTAAATAAAGTAAATTCCTTTATTGGTTTCTTATCTTAAACTATCTTATTTGATTTGTCAATAGTCATAGTTTTTAAATAATTTTCTAATTCAGTTAACTTAATCTTATTATTTAAATTATCAATGTAAATTTCATTAGTATAATTAAATGCTAAAAATGTTTTATTTTTAATTATTACTCTATGTGGTTCTACATAATTTAAATTAGTATGTTCTATATTAATTACATTGCCATAATAAATTTAGGTTTTACTTTTGCAAAATCACAAATAAATTCTATTCGTTTCTTTAAACTAACTTCCATTTCTATTTCTTCTTTTATTAAATTTTAACATTAAAAAATCCCAACCCTTTCTTTAAGGTGAGATTTATATATTTTAAGTTCAAACTATTAAAAGTTCGAATTTGATATCAACCTGGTGCCCTAAGGGAAGAAGTAGAACAACTTCTAGAGCAAAAGAACTAGTTAGTAATAACTATTAACTAATATAAGTATAACACAATCTAGAGAAATATGAAAAATTTTTAAATTATTATGATATAATTTTACTAGGAGGTTTAACTATGGAAATTAAAAACTTAAAGAAAATTAGTATATCAAATTTAATTTTAATTATCTTAAATGATAAAAATAATGACATATTAAGAAAATGTGCTGAAATTGAATTAAAAAAAAGAATAAAAAATGTAGGTTGGGAATTTGATGATTTGCTACATTTTGATGATAAAGTGATACAAAAAAGAGGATTAGATGTTAATAATTATTTAATCTCTCCAAATATAAATATGCAACAACTTATGGAAACTTATTTTATGTATGACTGGCAAACAAATTATGAATCAAACTATTTACTATTTAGTGAAAAACATTTATGCAACGATGTAGATTTTGGGGACACTTTTTTTACTAAAGTTTGTACTAGAGAAATAAGAAATTTAAATAGAAGATTACAAAATTCAACAAGTGAATCACAAAAAGAAGTTTTATTATCAATTAAACAAATATTAGAAGAAAGAAATAAATCATTTAATCTATCTAAACAAGAAATATTAAAAGATGATCCAATAGAATTACTTTGTCATAATGAAGCTATGTATCAATTAGATGGAGATGTAGGGACTTGCCATGAGTTTTTACAAAATTGTAGTGATGAAGAAAGATACAAACTTTTAAGTTCGAAATTAGGAATGTTAAAAATTGGGATTTTAGAAACTTTGAATGATACATTATATGACCCAGATTTAGTTCAATACTTATGTGGATTAAAATTTGTAAGAAGAGATAGTTCAAAACTTTCTTCTCAAAAAAAACAATTACTTCAACAATTAAGAAATAATTTCGAAGTTAATTATGAAACTGAGCAAATACAAAAAGTATTGCAACGAACAAAGTAAAAAAATATCAATTATAAATTTGTTTCACACGCTCATTGATTTTTGTCAATGTGCAAGTATGTTTCTAAATTATCAAAAATTTAGTATAAACAAAGAATACAACTAATCGAAGTAGTCGTATTCTTTTTCTAATGTTTCTCTTTTTATAAAATCATTAACTTCTATTTCTTTATCAGTATCTTTAGAAATATCTATTAAATCATAAGAATTATATAAATCTTTTTCATAACATTCTTTTAAAATATTTATAGTTTTATTTTTATTAACTTCATCTTTAGAAAGTAGTATTCTTTTATAAAAGTCTTTTAACATTTCTAATATATACTTGATAAAGTCAATTAAGTTATTATTATTTTGTTCTAACTTTTCACATTCTTCTTCTAAATTATCTATTACTTTTTGTGAATGGTTATATTCTTTTTCTAACTCTTTGTAATTAAAAATATAATCATCTAAATCATTAAAAAAGTTTTGATATATTACTTGATTTTGAATTTCTTTAGTATATAAATCTAGATATTTTAGTAAGATGTGATATGTTTCACTATCAAGAATAATTGAATCAGAAAAGGCTTTCTTTTTTGAAAATTTTAACATATTAATAATTTTTAAATGTTCGCTTTCAATATTCTTTATACTTTTATTTGCAAGTCTTTCATATTGTCTAGTTATACCTTTTAATTATCCTAAAGAAAGATTTTTAATTTTAGTTCCTTTTTCATCGCGTTCTAATTTGAAACCTAGATTATTTAATCTAAAACAATATTTATCTTGTAATATACTTAAATAATTTTGGTCTTTAATATAATCTCTTTTAGATATAGAATATCTTTCTTTATTAACTCTTTTATCAAACTTTTTAACAAGAGGTACTACTACTACAACACAATGAATGTGTGGTGTTTTTTCATCTAGGTGTAATACTGATTGTATTACTTGTTCTTTAGTTTCTATTGTCATAACTCATCACTTATCCTTTATTAAATAACAAAAAAACTAACATTTCTGTTAGTAATTTATTACTCTCGAATTTACAAAAGTTCGAGTTTACTATCAATCTGGTGCCTCTGGTCGGACTCGAACCGACACGATATTGCTACCACTGGATTTTGAGTCCAGCGCGTCTACCAATTCCGCCACAAAGGCAATTACAAGAAGATTATATCATAAAAATGATATTTGTAAAACCATTTTATTCATTTTCTTCTTTATAAATTGAAGTAAATAAGTCTGTATCGTCTTCTTTATCTTTTTCTATTTTAATATCTGGTAAATCATTTATTGTTGCTAATCCAAAATAATCTAGAAATTCGCTAGTTGTTTTATATAGATTTGGTCTACCTGGCATATCTGATTTTCCTGATTCTTTTAATAAGCCTTTAGCTAGTAATTTTCTTATTATATGTGCACAGCCTACTCCTCTTAATTCATCTATCTCTACTCTAGTGATTGGTTGATTGTAGGCTACTATTGCTAGCACTTCTAATGCTGCTTGGCTTAATGTATTTGTTTCTGGATTAACAACTAGTTTTTCATAATATTCTTTATGTTCAGTTTTTGTTGTTAATTTAAAAGCATCTCCTAAATAAGATATTCTTAAACCTCTATTATTTTCTTCGTAACTCTTCTTTAAGTTTAAAAGTAAATCTTTTGCTTCTGTTTCACTTATATTCATTATTTCACAAAGTGTAGTTAAATTAATTCCTTCATCTCCTACAACAAACAATATTCCTTCTAGTACTCCTAATAATTTATCCATTACTTCACTTCTTTTCTAATATTATTTCACTAAAATTATTTTCTTGTTTTATGCCTATTTCATTATTTTTTGACATTTCTAATATAGATAAAAATGTAACAATAATATAAGGTCTATTTAATTCTTCAAATAATTCAGTAAAATTTATTTTCTTTTTTGTTTCAAATATTTTTCTTATAGATTTAACTCTATCTCCTACACTTAATTCTTTTTTTGTTATCCTTGTATTTATTGGCTTTTTTAATTTTTCTCTATTTAGAAAATTCTCAAATGCTTCTATCAAATCATTTAATGTTATATTAGAATCTAGCGGTACTTCTGTTCTATAATCACTTAAATCACTTGGTATTTTCGTATAGACTTCACTTCTTGAATTTTCTAAATCTTTAAATGTATTTGTAATTTCTTTTATTTTTTCATATTCTAATAGTTTTTCTTTTAAATCTTCTTCTGAATTTATTTCATATTCATCGTCATTTTCTTCTTTTATATTTATTAACATCTTACTTTTTAAATGTATAAGTTCACTAGCCATAACTAAGTATTCACTTGCTATATCTATACTTTTTTCTTTCATTTCATTAATAAAACTCATATATTGATTAGTAATACTTTCTACATTAACATTTTCAATTTCCATTTTATTTATTTTTATAAGATGTAATAAAAGATCCAAAGGACCTTCAAAATCATTTATACTGAAATTATATATCATTTACAATCATATCCTTTTGCTATCATTTCAAAATTTATTATATTAGATTTTGTATTTAATGAATAATAATTATAATTAATTTGTTCTTGATAAATATTTAAATCTATATCTGTAGTAAAAGTAAATCCAGTATAAGTTTCTACAATAGAAGCAGTACCTCCATTAGAATTAATTTTATCCATTATTAAAGTATAGTTTCGATATTGTTGATAATAATCATTTGTATTTCCAATATCATTAAAAATGTAATTTTGTTTAATTTTACTAAGTAAATTATCATTAAATATATATTCATAAGTATCATCTTTTTTTGTACATATTAAAGATGATATTCCAGTTTCATCACTTGATAAAGTAAATTTCGGATAGTCTGTTTCTTGTATTATTTTTATTTCACCATATACTTCTACTATATTATTTAATTTATCTGCAAAATTAAATGTGTAGTCTATACTACCTTTAACTTCACCTATTAATTTTATAGTTGCTATTTCTTTATTATTTTGTTTTAATACCAAATAATATTTAGATTTATCAAAATTTATATTTGTTGAAGTATTAATTTTAAAATCTATTTTTTCTTTTGTTATATTAAAATTAGTTAAAGTAAAATTATTATACTTTAATATGGTTTTAGAATTAATTAATAAGTTATTAGTTTCTGATATTTTAACAGTTGTAGTAGTATTTTCTTTTTCTATATAGTTTTCATGATTTATAAAGAAATCTATTATTTTACCTTCTTTTACTAAGTCTATTATATTATAATCTTTAAAATAATCTGTTATAGTTGGTAAAAACAAAACTATTGAACCTATAAATAAAAATAATATAAGTACTACTAATGGTTTACCTGTTTTATTCTTTTTTACTTTTCCAATAACAACTGGTTCATTATTATTCATATTTACCCTCTCAATTCTTCAGGTATATTATAACAAAAAAAGAATAATTATTCAATTATTCCATCTAAACTAAATGATTTTGCATCAATTATTTCTACATTTTGTATTGTTCCAATTAAATTTTTATCACATTCTACATTAACTAACTTCATATTTTCTGTATAACCACATAATTTTTTGCTATCTTTTTCACTTATATCAGTTAGTAAAACTTTTTGAATACTTCCTATTAATTTTTGATTATTCTCAAGTGAGTACTTGTTTACAATTTCATTTAGCCTTTGCAATCTTTCTTCTTTTTCTTTTAAACTAATTTTGTCTTCCATACTTGCAGCGGGAGTTCCTATTCTAGGAGAATAAATAAATGTAAAAGCCCCATCATATTTACAAGTATTTACTACATTCAAAGTACTTTCAAAATCTTCTTCTGTTTCATTTGGAAAACCAACTATTATATCTGTAGTTACTGCTACATTATTTATTTTTTCTTTTATTTTATTATATAGTTTTATATATTCTTCAGTAGTATATCGTCTACCCATAAGTTTTAATATTCTATCACTACCACTTTGAAGAGGTAAATGTATATAAGGCATTGTATTATCATATTTTGCAATTATATCTATCATTTCATCAGTAAAATCCCAAGGATGGCTTGTTACAAAACGAATTCTTTCTATTCCTATTTTAGCTACACTTTCTAATAATTCACTAAAGTTAATTTCATTTTCTATATCTTTTCCATAAGCATTTACATTTTGACCAAGAAGAGTTATTTCTTTATATCCATTTTCTTTTAAATATTTAACTTCATTTATTATATCAATACTTTTTCTACTTCTTTGTTTACCTCTAGTATAGGGTACTATACAATATGTACAGAATTTATCGCAACCATACATTATATTTACCCAAGCAGAAGTTTTACTATCTCTTTTATATAGATTACCTACTTCAATTACGTCGCCTTCAATACTTTTAACATTAATATTTAATTTATCTATTTTTTCTAATAACATATTAGGTAATTCATTTATATTATGTGTTCCAAATACTATATCTATATATTTATGTTTATTTAATACTTCATTTACTACACTTTCTTCTTGTGCCATACATCCACAAAGACATATAATCAAGTCTTTTTTTTCTTTTTTTAAATGTTTACATCTTCCTAAAAATCCAAAAACTTTATCATGTGCATTTTCTCTTACTGCACAAGTATTTAATATTACAAGATCTGATTCTTCCATTGTATTAGTTTCAGAAAATCCTATTCTTTCTAATAAAGCTTTTATCTCTTCACTATCATGTACATTCATTTGACATCCATAAGTTCTTATGTAGTATTTTTTATCTTTAAATTTATCACTATAATCTAAATTAAAATATTCATAATTAACTTTATTTTTTGATCTTTTTTTAGCTTCTAACATATTAGGTAAATTCATAATATCACTTCCAATTCGTATATTATATCAAAGTTATTTTAGTTTCTCTACTATTTTATATAAATTTTCCATAGATTTACTTTGATCAATTTTACTTATTTTATTTGTCATTTTATTTAAAGCTTTTTCATTATATAGCATTTCTTTAAAATATCTATTGAAAGTATCTTTTCCCCTTACTCTTTTTGCATATCCTTTACGTACTAAGTATCTTCTATTTTCTACTTCTTGTCCGCCATTACCTTTTACTAATAATATAGGTTTATTAAATAATAAACATTCAGTAACTTGTGCTCCACCTGGTTTTGTTATTACAAAATCACTTATATAATAAAATTCATTTACATTTGTTACAAAACCATATACATGTACATTTTCTCTTTTATATTTTTTTACATAATTTTTTGCTATACGTTCTGCAGTTTTATCTTTTCCAGCTATAAATAGTACATTACAATCATAGTTTTGTTTCAATATTTCTTTAAAATAAGTTAAGTTTACAATTGTACCATTTCCTCCGCCTGCGAAAAATAATACTGTTTTTTTATTATTCTTTATTTTAAATTTTTTCTTTAATTCATCAATATTTAAATTTTTAATCATATCAGGAGATAATGGAATTCCTGTTGTATGTATTTGTTTGTTTTTAAATCCTTTTTTTAATAAATATATTCTTTCTTCTATACTTCCAACAATAATAGCATCTATATTTTTTAGAGAATTTAACCAGAATTCATGAGAATGATAGTCTGTAACAACTGTAACTAATTTAGAATTAGTTATTCCTTTTTTATTATATTTATTAATTATATCACTTCCAAAAAAATGAGTTGCAATAGTTATATCTGGATTAAATTTTCTAATTGTTTCTTTTAATTCTTTATTATCAAATATCTTTAAAGATATTTTTCCACTAACATATGCTGATAATTTATTATTAAAACTAAAATATATTAAAGACCATAACCAGGGAAATCTTGTCATAATAAATTCACTAGATTTTTTACTTAGTGTACCAATAATTGGAATTGAATAGCTTATTAAATCTAATGTAAGACATTCATATTCTCCTGTTTCTTCAAAATATTTTTTTATATATAATGCAATTGACTTATGTCCACTTCCATAAGTTGCATACGGTATTAAAATTCTTTTTTTCATAATCATCACAAATATATTTTAGCATATTTCTTTAATACTTACTAGGCGTTTAAATATTTTAATCTAAAGTATAATCCTACAAAACTTAATATTATAGTTAAATAAAATAATATAACCTCCTTATATTCTACAAAGTATTTTTTCATAATAACTCCTCCTTACACATTAATAATATAACGAATATTTGTTCGTGTCAATAAAAACATAAACAATTGTTTGACTTTTTACACAAAAAATGTTAATATTTATTTAGAGGTGAAAGAAATGGAAAATATTACTAATAAACAAGCTGAAACTTTAACTTTTATTAAAAAATTTATGGTTTCTCATGGTTTTCCACCATCTGTAAGAGAAATATGTAAAGGAATGAATTTAAGTAGTCCTGCTACTGCACATGCTCATTTAAATCAATTAGAAAAAAAAGGAATTATAAGAAAAGAAACAGGTAAATTTAGAACTATAGAATTACTTGTAGAAAATGAATTTGCTAAAAAAGATGAAGAATTAATTAAGGTTCCATTACTTGGTAAAATATCATGTGGAAATCCTATAGAAGCAATAGAACAACCTAATGAATTCTTTGATTTACCTGCTTCATTAATACCTTCTAAAGAAACTATATTTACTTTAAAATGTTCTGGTGATTCAATGATAAACGTTGGAATCTTTGATGGTGATTATGTAATTGTTCAAAAACAAAATATTGCAAGAAATGGAGATATTGTTGTTGCTTTAACAGAAGATAATGAAGTAACTTTAAAAACATTTTACAAAGAAAAAGATCATATAAGATTACAACCTGAAAATGATACATTAGATCCAATTATATTGCCAAGTGTTACTATACTAGGTAAAGCAATTGGTTTATATAGAAAATTCTAGAAATAGAATTTTTTTAATTGTAATTTCAACCGCACCATTTAATATAAGTTTATCAAATATTATTTTTTAGTCAATTTTTTTCTTTCGTTTGTTATAGTTTTTGAAATTTTATTCTGTTTTTTTGTCAATGACACTTGTGTTTATTTTATCATTGACAAAAAAATAGAATATATTATAATTTTTAAACAAACGAAAAAATCAATAGTTCATTTCTATTTCATAT
>JAFQQE010000012.1 GCA_017411405.1 Bacilli bacterium
AATAAACACAAGTGTCATTGACAAAAAAACAGAATAAAATTTCAAAAACTATAACAAACGAAATAAAAAAATTGACTAAAAAATAATATTTGATAAACTTATATTAAATGGTGCGGTTGAAATTACAATTAAAAAAAAAATCGTAAATTAGTTTTTACGATTTTTTAATATTTATTTCATTTAATTTTATTAATTCAATAATAGCATTAGATCTATTAATTACATCTAATTTTTGCATTACATTAGATATATGATTTCTTACTGTTTTTTCACTTATATTTAATATTGTGCTAATTTCTTTAGTACTTTTATTTTCAATTAATAATTGAAATATTTCTTTTTCTCTTTTAGTTATTATATTTTTCATACTATCCTCTTTCTAATATTACTCAATATATTTTATGAGAAAAAGTTATATGATGTTATTGAAATTTAACAGTTATATACATTTTATTATTATATTCATTTTGTATAGTTCTAATAATATCATTAGCTAATTTAGTATCATGTGTTTTATTAGATATAGTTATAGATATAGAGTCATTTTTAATTTTTACAAAACTTTTATATCCAAACTTATCACTTATTATTTTTTCTATGTTGTTTTCTTTACCTTTATTAGAATTTAAATTTTGTATAGTTTCATATGCTGTATTTCTTTCTTCTAAAGAAGAATTTTCATTTAAAAGAATAGATTGTAATTCATTCATTGTTGTTTCTAATTCTTCATCATTTTCTACTCTTAATGCTAGTAGTGGATCGGTTTGCGTTATAAGTATATCACTATTATTATTAAGTTCACTAAGTGTAGCAAGTGTATTATTAGGCATAGCAATATAATATACACTAAGTACTAAAATAATACTAAATAGAGTTAAAAACCATAAACTTTGTTTATTTATCATATAATCCCTCCAAATATTTAACTATTATATTATATTAATGAAATAAATAATTATTCTATAAAAATAAACTTATAGCATATACAATTATTTTAACTATTATTTTCAACATAATTTATATTCCTTTCTAAAGTGTTAATAAAAAAAATCTTAATTTAATATATATGTATCTAAATAAATTTATCATATAGATAACAAGTTTAATATAAAGTATCTAATTATAAAAAACATAATACTCCTTTCTAAGTCCCTCATTTATATATATTATGAAAAAATTTGCATTTCCTTTTTTTAATAGTATTTTTTTTTAATTTTTTTTAATAATAGTAATATGAAAAGAAATTATATAAATATTTTGATACTTTTACTTATTTTTTTAGTCAGTATATATATAATAAGAATGTTAAAGCTAACTGGTATATGTTATATATTTATCTCTATATTAAGTCCTTTATTTTTTGGATATGTTTTATCTTGGATATTAAAACCTATAGTAGATAAAATAAAATGTAATAGGGCAATTACAACTTTAGTTATATATTTATTATTTTTATTTTTAATTTTTATTATATTATTTAATTTAGTTCCTTTAATGGTTAAAGAAATAAAAAAAATAATTCCTATAATTAAATATTATATATTACATAATGAATTTTTATATAAGATATATATTAATTTGAATATAAAAAATATAATTACTGATAATTTAGAATATATGAATAATAGTATAAATAATATATTTGGTATATTTATGAATATAGTTTATTCTTTTATTTTTGGCTTTTATTTTTTAATATCTAAAAGAAATAAAACTTATTTTGGTTTTGTTCCTAGTAAATTAAGAAGTAATATAAATAAAGATTTAAGAGGTTATTTAAAAAGTATATTATTAGATACTTTATTTATGTTTAGTATACTTTCTATTGTTTTTTGTATTATTGGTTTAGATAGTCCTTTAATTTTTGCTTTATTTTGTGCTATTACAAATATTATTCCTTACATAGGTCCTTATATAGGAGGTATACCTGCTATATTAATAGGGTTATCTAATAGTATTAGATTAGGTGTGATTGTATTAATTACTATAATTATTGTTCAAACTATAGAAAATAATATCATACAACCTTTAATAGTTAGTAAAAGTGTTGATTTGAATCCTATATTAATACTTATGGGTTTGATTGTATTTAGTCATTTTTTTGGTATAATTGGCATGATTATATCTACGCCAATATTACTAATAATAAGAAATTTATTTAATTATTATAAAAAAAATAAACCTAAATGGTTTAATTTAATTCTTGATAAATTGTAGTATCGAAGTTATGGTTATTTGTATCAAAATTTAATAATGTTTCTGTATTAACTAAGAAAAATTGATGAAGTAGGGTATCTACATCAGAATTTTTTGTTATCGGATCATCCCAAGTTAAGTCTATATTTAACCATTCATCATTTATATATACTGCATTCCATACATGTGTATCACTTGCTACTTTATAATTATTAAGTCCAAACTTAGTTAAAAAGATTGCCATTAAATCTGCATATCCACTACATACTGATGTACCATTAAATAGTGGCCCTAATGCAGTATATGAATCATCATTAACTTTATTTACATCATATCTAGTATTATTTATGATATAATCGTGTATTTTTAATATTTTATCTTCTGTACTCATATCAGTTGTTATTTGTTCTGTTATAATTTCATCTACACCAATATTAATTTTATTAATGTCTTCATCACTATATAATTTAGTAACTTTTATAGTAATTTCTCCAGTAGTAGAACTTGCAATATTAATTTTTGAAAAATTATTAAATGGGTGTACATAATTATTAATATTAGATAAAAGAGTAGAATCTTTACTTATTTTAGCTATATCATTAATACAGTTAGTGTATTCGTTTGGACAATAAAATGTAAATGTTTCCCAACCATTATTTAAAGTAGAGTATATTATATTTATTAATCCTTTATAACTATATGGAATATATGTATTACTATTTTGTACATATAAATAATCATATTTTTTAGTATAGTCATTACTACTTGCTAATGATACTTTTTTTTCATTACTCATAAAATCTGCTAAACAAGTAGAGATAGGATCTATATTAAATAATACTACTAAAGTAATAATTAAAGTTATAATTAAAGAAAAAGTTTTCTTCATTAATATCACCTTATCTTTATAATATCAAAAAGTTAATAAAAAAGAAATGTTAATTATTCATTTCTTTTACTTTTTTATTTAATCTTGCTTTTTGTCTATCACAAGTGTTTTTCTTAATTAATCCTTTTGAACAAGCTTTATCAATATTTGATATAACATTCTTAAGTTCAGTGTTAGCTAAATCTTTATCTTTATTAACTATTGCTTTTTCAACTTTTTTGATTGAATTTTTTACTCTTGTAGTATAAACATTATTAGCTGCAGTAGTTTTACTATCTTGTTTTACTGACTTTTTAGAACTTTTAATATTAGGCATAATTTCGCTCCTTCCTTAAATACAATATAGATTCTATCAAAAAACTTTATAAAATGCAAATAAAATCTAAATAAAACATTAATTTTAAATAATATTTTATTTAATATTGAAAAAAATAATAAATTATTATATTATTAATATAGGTAAAAGTAAAAAAGGATTGATAATATGAATAACAAGATATTTAAAAATTTTTCTAAAAAAATATTAAAAAGTGAAGCTTTTATATCAGTAGTTATAGTTTTTGTATTAGCCTTAGGAATAATAGGTACTAGTTATGCTTTATATATGGATGTTGATACTGATACGGATTATCAACTAGTTAATGTTGGAGATTTAGCTATAAGTTTTGAAAATGGTAGTAATATAATTAGTTTAACTAATTTATTACCATTAGAAGATTCTGATGCAGTTAGTAAGTCTGATAATATTTATTCTTTTAATATTTATAATACTGGAACTTATAATGCGTATTATAATATAAAATTAGTTACAATGGATGGTAATGAGGTAGAATCTAATTATATTAATTATCAATTTTGTAAAACCATAGGTGAAGGTAGTTGTTTTATTAATACTTTAAGTAATAAGGAAAATGGTGTAATATATAAAGATATGTTAGAGGCCAAAGATCCTAATCAAATATCTACTAATCCTTATTCTTCTTATATGTTAAGAGTATGGATAAATAATCAATATATTTCTGAAGAAGCAAAAAATGTTAAGTTAAAAGTGATTGTTGAAGCTGTAAATAAAGATAATAATTCTTGTTCTGATGGTGATTGCGGTGGTGTTGTAGAAAATTTAAATATGACATGTGAAAAAACAAGTGTTGAAGGTTATGAAGTTTGTTATCCGACATTTCCTGATACATATACGTTAGCAGATATAGATTTTAACACTTGTATAAATGATATTGATTATTCGAGCAAAATACAAGATGGAACAATTATGGGAGTTAAAAATTTTTGTTATTTGAGACCGACCAATTCAACCAATATGAAGGAGTGGCAATCTTTTTATTCGAATTTATCATTAAATACTTCAGTTAGTACAAATTATAAGTATGATTATAGTTGTGATATTTGGTCAGATGTATCGGGAACTTTTTCTAATTTAGCTTATGTTTCTAAAGAAATTCCATTAATAGATGAATATAAACCTAAGATTTATGATAAATTGGGTAATGATTATCCTAATATTCTTTTGACCAGTGATTTAACTAACGTATATTATTGTGATAATTATCATGGTAAAAAATCCATTAAAGATGCTTTGGATAAAGAATTAATTGTAGATAAAGGTAAAGTTAATGAAGATGATAATTATAAGTATTATGAGTATTTTGTTACTGATAAAGTAGCTAGTAATTCTAATTCTTATGAAAATGGTTTTATATATGATGTAAAAGAAGAAAAAGTAAATTCTTGTTCTGTACCAGTGTTCGAAAATGTTGGTGAAGAAAGTGATTATTTAAGTACCACAATGTATGTAGCTTTAACTAATTCAGATAGTTTAACTACAGAAGGGTGTATTTTTGATGATAGTTCTTTAGAGTCAAGTGAATATAGAAAACAACAAATGACATCATATATAGATAAAATTCTAGGTAATTATACATTAAATGGAGTTAGTGTATTAGAGCATAAAGGGTATATATCTGTTTCAATTGGTAGTTATCAAGTTTATCAATATGGTGTTGGTGAAGATCTTTTTGTTGTATACGAATTACAAGGGCTTCCTACAATAGATGGAAAACTAGTAATAAGTTATTATAATTCTTGTGATGGTAAAATGTATAATTATCAAACGAATGTTGATGTCAAAATTGAGTACAAAACTCCTTGTGAATAGAAAAATCTTATATAAGTATAGGATTTTTTTTATTTGTAATAAATATTTTTTAGAATTATATTATTTTATGTTCATATATTTATATGAAAGGTGTGTTATTATGAGAGATAATAAAAAGATTGAAAAAGAGTTGTTATTTAAAAATAACATAAAGGAAATAATTAGTATTTCTTTAGATAGTGAATATAAAGTTGAAGATAATTTTGTTAGTGGTAATTTTTTAGTTAGTGGAGAATACAAAATTCATGAAGTTTCTGTAAATAGAGAAAAATTTAATTTTAAGATACCTTTTAAAGAAGAATTACAAAGAGATATAGATAAGGATACTTTGAAATTAGAAATAACTAATTTTGTTTATGATTATAAAAAAGATGAACTTATAGTAAATATAGAATATGAATTAATTGCGGATAGGAAAGATGTACTTATATTTGATGATGAAGAAAGTTTAGATGAATTTTTAAGTAAGAGAGAAGTAGAAGTTGTTGATACTAGAATTGAAGAAATAAAAGAAGAGATAGAAAATGAAAATATAAATGAATTAGAAACTGAGGAAAATATAGAAATAGATAAAAATATGGAATATGATTCTGATAGAGAAAATGTTAATACTGATATAATTATTAATAAGGTAGGAAAGGTAGAAGATAATTTTGTGACTTATAAAGTATATAAAATAAAAGAAAATGATACTTTAGAAGGTATTGTTGTTAAATTTAAAACTAGTATAGATGATTTAAAACAATATAATGATTTAACAAATATGCAAATAGATGATAAATTAATTATTCCTATTTATGAATAGTTTAGAAGTTTTAACTAAGATATATAAACCTTATAATGTTATAGTTAAAGGTAATACAACTATATTTAAGTGTACTAGTGGTAATTATGCAATAAAGAAAAAATGTAATAAAGATATTAGGGAATTATATAATTATTTAAATAGTAGAAATTTTAATTATTATCCAGAACTCATAGAGGATAATAGAGATGAAGTTAATGTTTATGAATATATTGAAGATGCAAGTATTAGTGATGAACAGAAGTTATTTGATTTAATTGATATAATAAGTTTATTGCATAATAAAACTAGTTATTATAAAGAAATAACTAATGATAAGATTAAAACTATATATGAAGATTTGCTAGGTAGAGTTAGTTTTATAGAAGATAGTTTGAATAAATTAATATTTGAAATAGAAGATAGTGTTTTTGTTAGTCCATCTTGTAGTTTATTATTAATTAATTCTAGTAAAGTATTTGAATCTTTAGTTTTTTTAAAAAAAGAGATAGAAGAATGGTATAAATTAAGTTTAGATAGTAATAAAATGAGAGTTAGTTTATTACATAATAATTTGTCTTTAGAACATTATGTAAGGAATGATAAAGAGTATTTAATTAGTTGGGATAATTATACTATAGATACTCCTATATTAGATATAGTTAAATTATATAAAAAAATATATTTAAAAATGGATTTTAGTGAACCATTAAAAATATATATGGATAAATTTACTTTAACTGAAGTAGAAAAAAAATTATTATTTATTATGTTAGTTTTACCAGATGAGATTGTTTTATCTAATAATGAAGTTAATAATGTATTTATAGTTAGAAGTTATTTAGATTATATATATAAGACTGAGAATTTAATTAAGTCATATTATAATATGAATGATTAATTTTTATTAATCATTTTTAACATGGCCAAATTATTTTATAAAGTACAAAGAATAGTAAGAATACTTCAATAAGTAGTATAAATATATTAAATCTAAATGGTAATATTAAAGTTATAATTGTTTGATAAAATATTAAGCATGATAAAATAAGTACTGTTATTATTGAAAAGAATCCATGAAAGAAACCTTTGTTATTACACATATTTAATCACCTAATATATTTTATGATAATAATAATTTTGTGTTTATTTTTTTTAAAATATATGTTAATATTAATATAGTTGAGAATAAAGGGTTGGTATAATGAAGAAAGTATTTTTAATTTTATTTAGTTTAATGTTTTTACAAGTCGTTAATGTAGATGCAATAAGTTGTTATAATGGGATAATTGAAGTAGATGATTCTAATTTTTCTTGTTCTAATATTAATAGTGATATAGTTTATTTTTATCATAATGGGCAAGATTATTCTAAATATTTTAGTTTGAGTGAAAATAAAAAGCGCATTAATATTGTTGATAAGACTATAAGTTTTGATAGTGCTTTATCTGAAGGTGTTATTGAAATAGTCGATGGAGATAATAAAGCTTATGTTAGAATAAAAAATCCTGCTTATGTAGAACCTACAACTACGACTACAACAACGAGTAAAAATAAAGTGACTTTTACAGTAACTTTAGATTCTAATGATGGAAGTGATGTAGTAACAAAAAAATGTGAAGTAGATGATTTAAATGAAACATGTTCTGTTACTTTACCTATATTAGATAATGAGGATTTTAATGGATGGGGAACTGGTGAAAATTGTAAAGAAGGTGCAAGTGGTACTATAAAGGTTAACAAGGATATAACTTATTATGCTTGTTATGAAAATAAAACAACAAGTACTACTACAACTCAAAAAAATGATAATACTCTTTATTTAAAATCGTTGAAATTATATGATGAATCAAATGATAATGAAATTGAATTTGGTACTTTTAGTATAAGGAAATTTGATTATTCGTTTAAAGTATTAAATGAAGTAGAAAATATTAAAGTAGATGCTTTAAGTGATGATAATATAAATATTGATGTTAAAGGTAATAATGATTTAGTTGTAGGAGAAAATGAAATTATAATTACATTATCTGATGGTAATGATAATGAAACTATATATACTTTAGTTGTAAATAGATTAGATGTAGGAGAAACTATAACTAATGTAAATTATTTATCTAATCTTGTAATTGGTGGTTTTAATATTAACTTTGATAAAAATCAGTTTATTTATACTATAACTTTAGATAAAGATATAAACAAATTAGAACTAACTCCTATAGCAGAAAATAATGAAGATATAATTGAAGTAATTGGTAATGAAAATTTAGAAAATGGTAGTAGTATAAAAATTAATGTAACTAATGATGAAACTAATACTGTTTATACAATTAATATAGTAAAAGATAGTGCTAATAATTTATTAATTTTTATTGCTATAGGATTAATATTGCTTTTAATAATAGTTTTAATTGTATTAATCATAGTTAAGAAAAATAGAAATAATAAAATAAAAACACCAACAAATAATAATATAGAGGTTTTGAAAATATAAGTATTATCTAAAAAGTTAATGCTTTTTTTCTTGATTAAGTTTATTTAATATAATATAATTTTTATAGTAGGTGAGAGTATGAATGAACCAAAATCTGTTAGAATACCAAAAGAATTAACAATGGATTTAAATGATAGTTATACTAGTATAACTAATAAAGTTGATGTAATTAATTTTATTAAAGGTGTTAGTAAATTAGATTTATTAGAATATTATTTATATACAATTAATTTAGTTATTTCTAAAGATAGTAGAGCTAATATACAAGATGTACAAGATATAGTAGCAGAAGTAAATAATCAAATTAATAAAATAAAGGGTATTAATACTATAGAGGAAAAAGTCGAAGTTGTAAAAGAAAAAGTAGAAAAAAATGCTATATTAAGTGATTTTAAAATTATAGATACTGAAAAAGAAACTAATGATAAAATTAATGGAGTAAGAAAAGGTGTGACATATTTACAAATTAAGATTAATAATCAATTACAATTATTTGAAATTACTAATATAGATTCTTTAAATAATAAATTAAATAGTATTAATAATAAGTCAACTAAGCAAGAGATTTTATATTTATTAAAGGATAATATAAAACAAATTAATTTTAGTAATATAGATGAGAAAGAAGAATTTAATTTAAGTACTTTAGAAGATGAAATAAATGAAATAACTGATAGTTATTTAAAAAAAGTATTATTAGAAAACAAACATGAAGTTTTAATTGAAAGAAATAAAATATTAGATTTTATGAGAGATAGTAATAAAATGGATGAAAGTGTTAATTATGGGGTTAATTCTAATGGTGAAAGAATTTATACTATAGGAGAAGAAACTTATAGGTTTGTTGGAGATAATGAAAGAAAACTTGTTAAATTAGAAGATAGTAAAAGTATGGAAAATGAAGAAACTAATGATTTTGAAAATAAAGATGTAGGTAATAATAAAGATGAGTATTCTTTCGTTAATGAGTATACAAAAGCTGTAGAAATGGGATATGATTCTTTAGAAATATTTTATGAGAATATAGAAAATAATAATTATTTAGATAATTTATTGACTGATATAGAAAATGGAAGAGATGTTGGTAGTGTAAATGAAAGTATAGTTATAGATTTTTTGAATTTTTGTGTTTTGAATGAAAGTAGCTATACTATTAATAAATATAATAGTCAATTGTTATTTAATAAATATTATAATTATTATTTGAGAGTTAAAGATGATTTACCAAATACTTTATTTTATGAAAGATTTCAAGAAATTATGGAAAGACATATATCTATTTTAAATAGAGTTGATAAGAGTAGTGAAGAATATAAGGATTATGAATTAGAAAAACCTTATGTAAAAAAATTAGAATTACCTGATGAATATAATGCTCGTGGGTTTATATCAATTACGGTACTATTAGAAAGTTTACTTGTTATTAGTTTTATTATTTCATTAATTTTACTTGTAAAATAAAATAATAATTATTATAATATATTAAAGAAGGAGATTATTATGGATTTTATAGAAAATTGTGAATTAAAAATAATGAGTGCTATTGAAAATTATGAAAATAGACTTTTAACTATAAGAGCTGGTAGAGCAAATCCTGCTATGTTAAATGGTATTAATGCTGAGTGTTATGGCGTTATGAGTCCGATTAACACTATGGCTAATATCACAGTTCATGATGGTAAACAATTATTTATTAAACCTTTTGATAGAGGCAATTTAAAATCGATTGAAAAAGCAATTAATGAAGCTAATTTAGGTATTAATCCTACAAATAATGGAGAAGTGATAATTCTCACTGTTCCTACTTTAACTGAGGAAACTAGAAGAGATTATGTTAAACAAGCTAAACAAATTGCTGAAGAAGCTAAAATTTCATTAAGAAATATTAGACAGGATGTAAATACTCAAATAAAGAATAGTGAAATGCCTGAAGATGAAGAAGAGGGTTATTTAAAAGATGTTCAAGATATGATAAATAAATATAATAAAAAAATAGATGAAATTTTATCAGAAAAAGAAAAAGAATTAATGGCTATATAATATAGTCATTTTTTGATTAATAAAATAATTGAATTAAATAATTAAAAATGATAAAATATTTATGTCTAGGAGTGATTATATGGATAATACAAGTTTATTTAAAGTTAGTGATATAGAGAATGCTTTAGTTAGTAAAACTTTAATAGAAGTTTATAGAAGTTTAGAAAGTAGAGGATATAATCCTACAAGTCAAATTATTGGATATTTAATTACAGGAGATCCTGGTTTTATAACTAGCTATGAAAATGCTAGAAGTAAAATGACTAATTTAGATAGAGAAAAAGTTTTAGAAATTGTATTAAAAGATTATATGAAAAATAATTTATGAGATATTTAGGGTTAGATTTAGGGACTAAAACATTAGGTTTAGCAATGACTGATAAATTAGGTATTATAGCTAGTCCATATAAAGTGTTAAGATATTTTGATGTAAATAAATTAATAGATGAATTAATAGATATTATTCATGAAGAAAAGGTAGATGAATTAGTGTTGGGTTTACCTAAGAATATGAATAATAGTTTAGGTTTTGCTAGTGAACGTAGTTTGTATTTTAAAGAATTATTAGAAAATAAAATTGATTTACCAATACACTTAGTAGATGAAAGATTAAGTACTATGGAAGCAGAAAATAGACTTATATTTTCTGATACTAGAAGAGATAAAAGAAAACAAGTAATAGATGCTTATGCTGCATCAATTATATTAGAAACATATTTAAAAAGTAAGAAGGGATAGTTATATGGATAATAAAATATTGATAAAAAATCAAAATGGAGAATCTATAGAATGTGATGTATTATTTACTTTTGATAGTACTGAAACTAATAAAAGTTATATAGTTTATACTGATAATACAAAAGATGAATTAGGTAATACCAAAGTATATGCTAATACTTATGATGCTTATAGTGAAAGTGGAAGTTTAGGTCAAATAGAAACTGATGAAGAATGGGCTACTATAGAATCTATTTTTGCTAGTATAAATGATAGTAAAGAAAGTAGTGAAAAAAATGAATAAGAAAAAATTTATTTTAATTCCTATTTTATTAATATTAATTTTGATAGTAAGTTTTTTCATAGTTTTTATTCACGAAATGTCTCCAGTTGATAAAAATAGTGAAGAAATAGTAAAATTTACTGTAGAGGTTGGTTGGGGAAAGAATAAAATAGTTAGTGAATTAGAGAAATCCGGATTAATTCGTAATGATTTTTTTGCTAAATTAGTATTAAAGTTTTCTAATAAAGAATTATATGCTGGGACTTATAAATTGAGTAAAGACTTAAGTACTAATGAAATAATAAATAAGATTAGTAATCAAGAGAATATAGAAAATGAAAGTATAAGTATTACTTTTGTTGAAGGAAAAAGGTTGGTTAGTTATATTAAACAAATTTGTGATACTTTTGGATTTAATGAAGAAGAAACTATTAATAAATTAAGTGATAAAGATTATTTAAATAGTTTAATTAAAAAATATTGGTTTATTACAGATGATATTTATAACGAAGAGATATATTATCCTTTAGAAGGATATTTATATCCTGATACTTATGAGTTTAAAAAGAATAGTACTTTAGAAGAAGTTATTGATAAAATGTTAATTAATATGGATAGAAAATTAACTGATTATAAAGACGAAATTAATTTAAGTAATTATAGTATTCATGAGTTTTTAACGCTAGCTAGTATTGTTGAATTAGAAGGTGTAAATAGTTTGGATAGAGCTGGTGTTGCTGGAGTGTTTTATAATAGGTTAAATAGTGGTATGACTTTGGGTAGTGATGTAACTACGTATTATGCTGTTAAAAAAGATTTTTCTCGTGATTTAACTCGTAATGATTTAAATAGTTGTAATGGTTATAATACTAGAGGAACATGTGTAGATGGACTGCCTGTTGGACCTATATGTGGAGTTAGTTTATCTAGTATTGCAGCAAGTATTGAACCAGAAAGTCATAATTATTATTATTTTGTTGCTGATAAAAATAAAAAAACTTATTTTAGTAAAGATTCAGTTGAACATACAAAAACAGTTTCTAAACTAAAAAATGAAGGTTTATGGTATACTTATTAAAGGGTGGTATTAATGAAAGAGCTAATATTAGAAATGGAACATTATGCAAGTGTTAATAATGTGCCTATTATTGAATTAGATTCAATAAAATTTATAATGAAATATATTAAATTAAATAAAGTTGAAAGTATTTTAGAAATTGGTACTGCTATAGGATATTCTGCGATATTAATGGCCAATGCTAATGATATTTGTGAAATAACAACTATAGAGAAAGATGAAAAAAGATATAAAGAAGCAGTTAAAAATGTAAATAAAAGTGGTTTAGATAAAAGAATAGAAGTAGTATATAATGATGCTATGGACGTTAATTTAGCTGGATGTAAATATGATCTTATATTTATAGATGCTGCTAAAGGTCAATATATAAAATACTTTGATAAATTTTGTCATTATTTAAAACCGGGTGGAATTATTGTTACAGATAATTTAAAATTTCATGGATTAGTTAAAAATAAAGATTTAATTAAGTCAAGAAATGTTAAAGGTATAGTAAATAAAATAGAAAAATATATAGAATATTTAAAAACTAATAAAGATTATATAACTAAATTTTATGATATTGGGGATGGCTTATCTGTAAGCTTTAAGAGAAATGAAAAAAGAAAAGATATTGATTAATATAGAAAAATTATTTGATATAGAAGAATATAAGAAAATTGGTATAAACAATTTTCTTTTTGCAGTTGATTATTTTAGTATAGGGTATAATTCATTTAAGTTAGATGAATTAAAAGATTTAGATTGTAAAAAATATTTATTAATAAATAGAATTTTTAATAATGATGATGTAGAAAAGTTCAAGAATATAAAAGAAGAATTAAAATCTTTTGATGGAATTATATTTGAAGATATTGCTGTTTATAATATTTTAAAAAATAGTAGTATTAATTTAATTTGGAATCAAACTCATTTTGCTACTAATTATTCTAGTATTAATTATTGGTTAAATAATCTATATAGTGTAGTTTTAAGTAATGAAATAACTAAAGAGGAAGTTAGTGATATATTAGAAAGAGTTAATAAACCTGTAATAGTTAATGTATTTGGTAAAAATATAGTAATGTATTCTAGAAGAAAATTATTAACTAATTTTAATGAACATTTTAAAATAGAAAATGTAAATAGTGTTTTATTGAATGAAAGTATAACTAATAATAAATTTGATACTTTTGAATCTGAATTTGGAACTCTTTTATTTAGTGATTATTTTAATATTATTAATTATTTAAAATATTTTAATAATGATAATATATTATATTATTTAATATATCCTAAAGGATTAAGCATTGATGTAATAAATAATGTAATAAATGGAGATAACGTTAATAAATACAATGATGGTTTTATGAATAAAAAAACTATATATAAGCTAGGTGAGAAATAATGATAGAACTATTAAGTCCTGCTGGGGATATGGAAAAATTAGAGTTTGCTTGTTTATATGGTGCTGATGCTATATATATTGGTGGAAGAGATTATAGTTTACGAGCTAATGCTAAGAATTTTTCTAATGAAGAAATAAAGATTGCTGTAGAATATGTACATAATTTAGGGAAGAAACTTTATGTTACAGTTAATATTGTTTTGCATAATCAAGAATTAGATGGTTTAAAGGAGTATTTGTTATATCTAGATAGTATTGATGTAGATGGTATTATTGTTAGTGATTATACTATAATGAATTTACACAAAGAATTAAATTTAAAATTAGAATTACATATTAGTACACAAGCTAGTATTACTAATTATGAAACTGCTTTATTTTATAAAGATTTAGGAGCTAAGAGAGTGGTTTTAGCTCGTGAATGTAGTAGAGAAGATATAAAAAAAATAAAGGAAATTACTAATTTAGATTTAGAATGTTTTATACATGGTGCTATGTGTACTAGTATAAGTGGTAGATGTGTTTTATCAAATTATTGTACTAATAGAGATTCTAATAGAGGTGGTTGTGCTCAAATATGTAGATGGGAATTTGAGCGTATAGATAAAGATGGTAATAAAACAACTGAAATACCATTTAGTATGACACCAAAAGATTTAAATATGGTATCTAATATAGAGGACATGATTAATATAGGTGTTAATTCATTTAAAATAGAAGGTAGAATGCGTAGTATTTACTATATTGCTACTGTTATTTTAACTTATAGAAGAATAATTGATAAAATAGTAAATAATTCTTTAACTGATGCATATACTAATTATTGTCTAAATATATTAAATAGATGTGCTAATAGAGAATCTACTCCTCAGTTTTATAATAAATTACCTGGTAAAGATGAACAATATTTTTTAGGTAGACAAGAAGTGAGCAATCAAGATTTTTTAGGATTAGTATTAGATTATAAAGATGGTGTTGCTACAATTGAACAAAGAAATTATTTTAAAGTAGGAGATATTGTTCAGTTTTTTGGGCCAGATACAGAAACATTTAATTATAAAATAGAGGAAATTATAGATGAAAACAATGAATCTATTGATGTTGCAAGACATCCTAGAATGATTGTTAAAATTAAAATAAATAACAAGTTAAATAAATATGATATGATGCGTATAAAAGTATTTGACTTTTAAAAAGTTTTGTAGTATTCTTATGACTAGTTGAAAAAGAAGTTTTTTAGTGAAAGGTGATATAAATGAGACAAAAAAAAGATGAATTTTTATTAACAAGTGAGGGTTTTTTAGAATTAGAAACTGAACTTAATACATTAAAAAATGAAGATAGGCCAAGAATAATAGAAGCTATAAAAGAAGCTCGTGCACAAGGTGATTTATCTGAAAATGCAGATTATGATGCAGCAAGAGATGAACAAGCCAAAATTGAATCAAGAATACAAGAATTAGAATATAGATTAGAACATGCTAAGATAATAGAAAAAGTAAGCGGAGATAAGGTAAGTGTTGGTACTACTGTTACTGTAATGTACGTAGATGACGATGAAGAGGAAGAATATTCAATAGTAGGGTCGATGGAAGCTGATCCATTTCTTAATAAAATATCTAATGAGTCTCCTATAGGAAAAGCTATAATGGATAGAAAAGTTGGAGACGTAATTAGTGTTGAAAGTCCTAATGGTAGTTATGATATTAAAATAGTTAAGATTGCTTAATTATTTTTTTTTTGCTATTATATTTTTGGTGATTTTATGAAATGTTGTGTTATCACTTTAGGTTGTAAAGTAAATAGTTATGAAAGTGAATATATTAGTGAGAGTTTTAGATTAAAGGGATATGATATTGTTTCAGTAGAGGAAAAACCTGATGTTGTTATTGTAAATACTTGTACTGTTACTAATCAAAGTGATGCGAAATCAAGAAAGATTATAAGACAAGTAAGGAAAACTATACCTAATACAATATTAGTTGTATGTGGTTGTAGTAGTGAACATCATAAAGATAAAATAGTTGATGTTGATATAGATATATTAATTGGTAATTATTATAAAAGTAAAATAGTTGATTTAGTTGAGCAATATAAAATAGATCATAAAAAAATAAATACTTTTGTAGATATGAACAATCTTAAATTTGAAGATATGAAAATAAATAACTTTTTAAATAAAACTAGAGCTTTTGTTAAAATACAAGACGGATGCAATAATTATTGTTCATATTGTATTATTCCTTATATGAGGGGGAATATTAGAAGTAAAGATATTGATGTTGCTTTTAAAGAAATAGAGTGTTTAGTTAATAGAGGATATCAAGAAATTGTCTTAACTGGTATACATACAGGTAGTTATGGAAGTGGCATGAATTATGATTTAGTTGATTTAATTAGAAAAATAAGTAAGTTAGATAACTTAAAAAGAATAAGAATATCAAGTATAGAAATAACTGAATTAAATGATAGATTTATAGAAGAATTAAAACTAAATAATAAAATATGTGATCATTTACATATTCCTATACAAGCAGGTAGTGATCATATATTAAAGTTAATGAATAGAAAATATAATATAGAAGAATTTAAGAATATTATAAATAAAATTAGATTAGTAAGACCTAATATAAATATAACTACTGATTTAATTGTGGGGTTTCCTAATGAAACAGATGATGATTTTAATGAAACTAAATCTAATTTAATTGATATTGGTTTTAGTAAAATACATACTTTTCCTTATTCTATAAGAGATAATACTCCGGCTAGTAAAATGAAACAAGTTAAAGATAGTATAAAGAAAAGCAGAGTTAACGAAATATTAGAATTATCAGATTTGTTAGAAAATAGATATTATAATAAATATTTAAATAAACAAGTTAATGTTTTAATAGAAGAAGTAAAAGATAATATAAGTTTAGGACATACAGATAATTATATTAAAGTGATTATAGATAAAAGGTTGGATAATAATAAATTTTATAATGTAGTTATAAATGATGTTGTAAAAACTGATGTAAAAGGTATATATAAAGATTGATTTTATATATATTTTTTTTTATTATTAAATTGGTGATAATATGACTAAGTATGAAATATCTGATAATGAAAAAACTGTTGGGATAGTTAATGTAAATGATAGTATAAATATTGATTTTGATAATAGTTTTATAAAATCATATATTGGAAATTATGAAATATTAAAGGATAATAATTTACAAGAGTATTTAGTTCAGTTTATAGTAAATGATATAGATGAATTATATGATATAGTTTCTAAATATATTATAGATAGTAGTCTTATATTTAAAGAAATAGAGAAAATAAAAGAATATAATAATTTAAAATATATTAAAGAAAATACTAATATAGTTATTAAAGTTTTAGAAAATGATTTAAAGTATTTAAATTTGTCTATAAGTAATGTAGATTTAATAAGTTTATTTAAGTCTAAATTATATTTTGTTGGTAAAGTATTAGAAATAAAAGAATTAATTAATAAAGATATATTTGAAGGTATAATAAATGAATATAATAATTTTATTAATAGTAGTGAGTATGAATTTTTAACTGATGAAGAAAAACAAAATAAGATAAATAGTTTTATTAATAGACTAGAAGAATTAATTAATATAATAGAAAAAAATAGTACTTATAGATATAAAAAAGATTTTATTAATCCTATAAAAATTATTCGTTAAGATTTAATATAAAAAAATATAAATTGATTAATAATAGTTTTTTTGATATTATTTATATGGTGATAGTATGTTTTTTATAGATGATATAGAATTTAGACTAATAATGCCAGAAATATTTTTGAGCAGGTTAAATGTTTATGGTATAGATAAAAGTTATTTTAATATATTAAATGATAATTATATATTAAAAGAGAACGTTAGTGAAGAAATTAAATATACTTTACTTAGTGAAGGATTAAGTTTTTTAACAGGTGATATGAGTGAGACCGTTTTGAATAATGATGAAGTAATAAATAAATATGGACAAGTTGGGGCTCACATTTATTATAAAGAACATTTAGCTAAATCACTTTATACTAATAATAAAATTGATAAAGCAAATAATATATTAAAAAAATTAATTAGTGAATTATGTAGTATTAGAGAAGAAGTATATAGTAATGATAGAAAATATTAAAGTAAGTGTAAATTGTTGCAAATGCAACTTTATTCTTACTTTATTTAATTTATAATTGTATAGTACGAGAGAATTAGGAGGAGTAAATATGAATAAAGAATGGAATAGTTTTAAAGAAGGTAAATGGGTTAATGAAATAGATGTAGAAAATTTTATTAGTGAAAATTATATTGAATATAAGGGAGATGAGTCTTTTTTAGAAGGTATAAGTGAAAAGACTAGTAAAGTTTGGAATAAATGTTTAGATTTATTAAGTGATGAGTTAGAAAAAAAAGTATTAGATATAGATGTAAATCATATGTCTGGTATAAATTCTTTTAAACCAGGGTATATTGATAAAAAAAATGAAGTTATATTCGGATTACAAACTGATGCTCCATTAAAACGTATGGTAAATCCGTATGGTGGGATTAGAATGGTTTACTCTGAATTAGAAGCTTATGGTTATAAATTAAATCCTACTGTAGATAAATATTTTAATGAATTTAGAAAAACTCATAATCAAGGAGTATTTGATGCTTACAGTAAAGATATTAAAGTAGCTAGACATGTTGGTTTACTTACTGGATTGCCAGATGCTTATGGTAGAGGAAGAATTATAGGTGATTTTAGACGAGTTGCTTTATATGGTATAGATAAATTACAAGAACAAAAATTGAATGATTTTAATAATGTTTTTGTGGGTAGTATGGATGAAAATCTTATAAGACAACGTGAAGAATTATCAATGCAATATAGAGCATTGGAAGAGATGAAAAAGATGGCTTTATCTTATGGATTTGATATTTCTAAACCTGCTAGCAATTCTTTTGAAGCAGTTGAGTGGACTTATTTAGCTTATTTGGCAGGTGTTAAAGAAAATAATGGTGCTGCAATGTCTTTAGGTAGAGTAGATGCATTTTTTGATATATATTTTGAGAGAGATTTAAAAAATGGGTTAATCACTGAAAGTGAAATTCAAGAGTTGATAGATCAATTTGTTATAAAACTTAGACTAGTAAGACATTTACGTACTCCTGAATATGATGAGTTGTTTTCAGGAGATCCTACTTGGGTTACTTGTTCTATTGGTGGTATGAAAACTAAAGATAAATCTTTAGTTACAAAAACAACTTATAGAGTATTACATACTTTAGAAAACTTAGATACTGCTCCTGAACCTAATATGACTGTTTTATGGAGTAATCTATTACCAGAAAGTTTTAAAAAATATTGTGCTAAGTTAAGTATAAGTACAGATGCTATTCAATATGAAAATGATGATTTGATGAGTAAAATATATGGTACTGATTATGCTATAGCATGTTGTGTTTCTGCAATGAGACTAGGTAAAGATATGCAATTTTTTGGCGCTAGATGTAATTTAGCTAAGGCATTATTATACTCATTAAATGGCGGAGTTGATGAAATAAAAGGCGATAAAGTAATAGATGGTATAGAATTAAATAAGGATAAAGTATTGAATTATGAAAATGTAAAAGAAAGTTATTTTAAAGTTTTATCTAAGATTGCATTTATTTATAGTAATGCTATGAATATTATTCATTATATGCATGATAAATATGCTTATGAAGCAGGATTGATGGCATTACATGATACTGATGTTCATCGTTATATGGCTTATGGTGTTGCTGGTTTATCTGTTGCAGTTGATTCTTTATCTGCTATAAAATATGCTAAAGTATATCCAATAAGAGATGAAAATGGAATTAGTATTGATTTTAAAATAGACGGCGATTATCCTAAATATGGTAATGATGATGATAGAGTAGATAATATTGCTCGTGAACTTACTGATTATTTCTTTAATGAGTTAAAAAAACATAAATGTTATAAAGGTGCAGAACCTACTATGTCGGTTTTAACTATAACATCTAATGTAGTATATGGCGCTAAAACTGGTGCAACTCCTGATGGTAGAAAAAAAGGTGTTGCTTTTGCACCGGGGGCTAATCCTATGCATGGTAGAGATGAAAATGGAGCTATTTCATCACTTAATTCAGTAGCTAAACTTGATTATTGCAATTCTTGTAAAGATGGTATTTCAAATACATTTACTATTATTCCTGATTCGTTAGGAAAGGACAATGAATCTAGAATAGATAATTTGGTTTCTTTATTAGATGGATATTTTAAAAAAGGCGCACATCATCTGAATGTAAATGTTTTAAATAGAGAAATGCTTATTGATGCTATGAACAATCCAGAAAAATATCCATTACTTACAATAAGAGTTTCTGGTTATAGTGTAAGATTTAATAGACTTACTAGAAAGCAACAGGAAGAAGTTATTTCAAGGACTTTCCATACTAAATTATGATAGGTAGTGTAGCAAGTATTGAAACATTTGGTACTCAAGATGGTCCTGGAATAAGAACAGTAATTTTCTTTAATGAATGTAAATTACGATGTATATATTGTCATAATCCTGAAATGTGGAATAAAGGTATTAAAAATTATTCTGTTGAAGAATTATTTTTGAGAATAATTAAGAATAAAGAATATTATGGAGAGAATGGTGGGGTAACTTTTTCTGGGGGAGAACCGTTATTACATTCTGAATTTTTGTTAGAATTATGTAAAAAATTAAAGAATGAAAATATTCACATTGCATTAGATACTGCGGGTATTGCGGAAGTTGATTATGAAGAATTACTAAAGTATGTTGATTTGATTATATTTGATGTTAAACATATTAATGAAGAAGGATATAAATTGATAACAAGAACAAATAATTTTAATAAGGCTAATAAGTTTTTATCTGTTGCTAATAAATTAAATAAAAAATTTTGGATTAGACAAGTAATAGTACCTGGTATAATGGATAATTGTGATTATTTAATTGGTTTAAAAGAATATCTAAAACGTATTAATAATATAGAAAAAATAGAGTTTTTACCTTATCATAAATTAGGCTGTGAAAAATATATAAAAATAGGAATTCCTTATTATTGTGAAAATATAAAAGAAATGGATAAAATCACATGTGAAAATTTATATAATAAGTTTTTAGAAATATATAATGACAACAATGATTAGCTATTGTTGTTTTTATATTGTAAAAAATTAAATTAATAATTGATATATTGTTTTTTATTTGATATAATCTTTTTAGAATAGGAAAGAGGCTGGAAATGAATGATTTAGTGGATATATATTTAAATAAATCTAAGACTAATTTAAAATCAATAGTCAAATGTCTCGAACAAAATATTATATATTTAGATAATAGTATCTGGAGTAATAATAGTGAGTTTGAATTAATAACAAATCGTATTATAGATATATATTATGATAAGTATTATATTTATACTAAAAATGATTTTAAAATAATAGATAAATATATAAAATTTAATAAAAATATAAATAGAAAACTTAAGTGCATATTACTTGCAATTATAGATTATTATGAAGAAATTAGTGAAAGTAATAAACTTAGTATAAATGAAGGTTCTATACTTTATTTAACTATATTAATTTATCTAGGTATTAAGTTATATAATACTAATTTTAATAACATAGATACACCTAAAAAGATACAGAGTGTAATAAATAATATAATAGATTATTTTGCTAAAATAACTTTTAGAAAAGATAGAAATTTAGAAAGTTTAATTAATAATATAAGAGAGTATGTAGAGTGGAATAATGAATTTAATAGTAAATTAAATAATGTTTATTCTAAAGATAGTAAAAATATGTTTGTTAAAATAAATAATAAAGATAATTTTTATAAAGTATTATATGAATATAATATAAATGAATTAAATAGTTTTGATAATAAAGATATTAGTATAGTAAATAATAAGATTAATTTAGGTAATGTTTTATCTAATATATCTTTAGATTTAAGTTATATTACACTTTTTAAAGCTTTAAGTAATGGATTAAATTATATATTCTTATTTGAAGTAGATAAAGATTTCTTTACTGAAGAAAATATAAAAAAAATATGTAGTAAGAATGATTTAGTTACTAATAATATAAAGTTCGTTATAGATTATGATAAAATTGAAAAAGATTATGATTTTATTAATATGATTAAGAGCAATAATATTGATTTATATATAGACGTAGTGAATAGTTTTGAAACTAATAATTATAATATGTTTATGGATATGAAGAATATTATTATATCTGAAGATTTCTTAAATATGAATGAAAAATATAAAGAGATTTGGAAAGATATGGGATTAAATTTTATTGTAAAGAATATGTCTAACAAATTAAATGAAAAAAGGTTATTAAGTAGAAAGTAGAGGTTTTTTATGGATAATTATGGTAATTTTTTTGTAGAATTTTTAACTCCTTTTTTTGAAGGATTGATATCAATATTTAAATCAATATTTGCAGGTATTGTAGAAATGTTTAATATAATTAAGTATATTGATACAGTAAATGAATATAAAGATACTGTTAATATAGTATTTATAATAATTTCTATTTTATGTTTATTATTATTAATATGTTTATTATCTTATGTTATATATTATATAATTAAGAAAACAATTAAAGTTGTTAGAAAGAGTCATGAACAAGATGCTTTATTGGAAGAAGTAGAAAAATTAAATTATGATATGATTAAGTTAAAACAAGAAAATGATAAACTTACAACTATGGCAGAAAATATGGGTGCTGATTTAGACGAAAATGGTAATCCAATAACTAAGATCAAAGATGGAGAAAGTAGATTCTATAAACTTACTGAAATTGATAGTAAATGGGAAAATTATACTCCTGAAGTTCCATTTAATAATAGTTTATCTTTAAAAGATATTTGTGAATCATTTAGAAATTATGCTGCTAGTGAGTTAGGTTTATATTATACTCCAGAATTAATTAGGTTATTTATTTCTGCATTTTCATCTTCTAGAATAATTATATTACAAGGTATATCTGGTACAGGTAAAACATCTTTAGCTTATGCTTTTGGACATTTTTTAGGTAATGATTCAGTTATAGCTCCAGTACAACCTTCATGGAGAGATCGTACAGAATTATTTGGATATTTTAATGAATTTACTAAAAGATTTAATGAAACTGAATTATTAAGTAAAATGTATGAAGCAACTTATAATGATAAGATATATATAACTATTTTAGACGAAATGAATATAGCTCGTGTAGAATATTATTTTGCAGAAATGTTGTCAATTATGGAAATGCCTGATAAAAAAGAATGGAATATTAGTTTAGTTGCAACACCTTGGGAAAATGATCCTAAGAAGATTGTAAATGGTATATTTACGTTACCAGGTAATATGTGGTATATAGGAACTATAAATAATGATGATTCAACATTTATGGTAACAGATAAAGTATACGATAGAGCAATGCCTATTGATATTAATGAAAAATGTGCTAAATTTGAAGCTCCTAAAACTGAGAGTATAAACATTAGTGATGATTATTTAGAAAGTCTTTTTGATGATGCACAAAAGAAAAATCCTATTACTGAAGAAATGCTAAAAAAACTTGATGAATTAGATCAATATATTATTGAGCATTTTAGAATATCTTTTGGTAACCGTATATTAAAACAAATAGAAGATTTTGTACCTGTATATGTAGAATGTGGAGGTACTGAGGTAGATGCAATAGATTATTTGATTTGTGCTAAAATATTAAGAAAATTCGAACAATTAAATCTAGCATTTATAAAAAATGAATTAGATGAGTTTATTAATTATTTAAATGTTAATTTTGGTAATAAGAATATGAATAGATGTAAAGATTTTATTTTAAGATTAAAAAAATCTATATAGGTGAATTATGATAAAAAATATTACTGATATTATGAATAATGTAAATAATAATGAATTAGAACTATTTATGTCAAATACTGATGCTAATTTTTCTATGAAATCTGATATTAGAGAAACAAAAGTTGATTATTCTTGGATTAATGTTTTAGAAGACACTTTATCTAGTTTAGATAAAATTGTTAGAAATCCTAGACGATTTATTGTTCAAGAAGAAGATGTTGTTATAGTGGAAAAAATAAAAAGAGTATCGTTAGAAACTATAAAACATTTGGCAGTACATAGTGAGAATATACAAAGTTTAGATGAAAATGGAGATGTGGTTCCTAAAAAGTTATTAAATGTACATAAGGAAGATACATCTGATTTATATGAAAATAGGTTTATATATACTTTGGTAACTAGATTGGAATCTTTTATAAATAGACAATTAGATGCTTTAGATTTAGAAAGTAAATGTGAAATAAAGAAGAGTGTAGTATATAATGCACAAACCAAAATAGATAATAGAAATATAAATATAGAATTGAAATTAGAAGATGATGATATTATATTTACAGATGATGAAGGAGAAGATTATAAAACTAGAATACTTGCATGTTACGAAATAATTAATGCTTTTAAATCAACGGAGATGATTAAAGAATTAATAGGCTGTAGCTTAGTAAGTAATCCTATTAGAAAGACCAATTTAATATTAAGAGAACCTAATTTTCAAAAAGCTTTTATACTTTGGGAATATTTAGATAATTATGAATTAAGAGAACCTAAAGTTGTAAATTATGAAAGTATTACAAATAATAGTGATGATATAAAAAATGAATTTACATTATCTTATTTTATAAATTCTAATGCAATTAAACAAAATAAAGAAAATTTATTACAATATAAAGATACAGATAATAAATTAAAAAAATTAATAAATGATTATATATATGAAAATGATAATGATATTAATAAATTAACTAACAAAGCATTTGAATATTATAATAATGCATTAGTAGAAAAACATAATAGGGAAATTAAGATAGAAGATATATATAATATATTTATAAGTAAAAATAAATCTATTATAGAAGATATTTATTCATTTCTTAATAATTAATAAAGTATAAAAATATACTTTATTTTTTTTATAAAATTAATATGAAGTATTGTTTTTTTATTATCTTTTTTGTATAATTAATAATAAGGAGAGTATGTTTTATGAAAGTAGAAAAGAAAGATAAAAAAATGAAGAGATTATCAAAAAGTAAAGTTAAGACAATTGTTATAACAGTTGAAGAATTGGAAAAATTAAGTGCTGAAAAACAATTAGAAAAATTTGAAGAAATATTTGATAAAATATACTCTGGAGAAGAAGTAGAATCAATTAGAAAATATGCTTTAAGATGTGTTAAATTAACATGTGATCCTAAAGATAATAAAGTACATTTACCTTATGGTGTATTAGTACAAAAAAAGGATAATGATATAATTATTAAACTTTATAATAATAGACATATATTTTTATTCTTATTATTTTTAACATTACTTTTCTTTGCGTTATTAGGTTCAAGTTATTCTGTAATTAATTATAATATTATTAAGAATTTTAATAAAGATATAGATGGTGATAAAATTCCGGATATAAATTTAGAGTTAACTGGTGATAGAAAAAGCGATATTAATATTGATATAAATAATGATGATAAGCCAGATTTAAATATAGATTATGCTATGAATAGAGAACCTATTTTTAATCGTGATAGAAATCACGATGGTAAAGCAGATCATAATTTAATGAATCAAGATTTGAATCAAGATGGTAAATGTGATCTTAATTGTGATATAAATAATGATGGATGGCCTGATATTAATATAAATTTTGATGGGAATAAAAAACCAAATATGCATGTTGATATAGATGGTGATGGTAAACCTGATTTGAATTTTGATACAAATGGTGATATGAAATGTGATTTACATTGCGATACAAATGAAGATAAGGTATGTGATAAGTGGTGTTTAACAACTCCAGAATTAGATAATATGGATCATATTAATAGTGGTACAAGTAATACTGTGGGAAATAAGGATGTATTTGTGCAATCAGGTGAATTAGTTCTTGAATATGAAGAAGATAATACTGTATATATTACAGATATTTATCCTGATGATCAACCTTATTATGTTCAAGATATTCCAACTAAGAAGTTTAAAGTAACAAATAAATCTAATTTATATATAAAATATAATTTAAGATGGGTTATAACTTTAAATGATTATGTTTCAGATAATTTTAAATATAAAGTAACAAGTAGTTTAAATACTTTAAATACAGATTGGATTACAGCACCAAAATTAACTAGTCCTATGAGTACAGAAATATTAATAAATCCTCATACTACTCAAGAATTTGAAATTGATTTTAAATTACAAGGTATAGGTGGAAAACAAAATTATGATCAAGGAAAGACTTTTGCTGGATATATAGAAATTTATTTAGATAATGAGTTTTAAGTTCTAAATTCTATATTAGAACTTTTTTCTTTTGTGAGGTAGTGTATGAAAAAAGTTTATATTATTTTAAGTTTAATTATAATTAATTTGATATTAGTTGTTATTACTTCTTTTTCTTTTGGTAGTATGTTTTTAAAAAGCAATAATATTATTTCTAAAAAGACAACTACTAAATTTATTACCGAAGTAATAAATAATACTACGGTAAATATTTCTGCAATAGGAGACTGTACAATTGGTTATGATGATAACTTTGGTTATACAAACAGTTTTAATGAAGTATTAAATAAAAATGGTTATGAATATTTTTTTAGTAATGTAAAAAATGTAATAGGATATGATGATATTACTGTTGCTAATTTAGAGGGTACATTTACTGATTATAATCAAAAACGAGAAAAAGCCTTTAATTTTAAAGGCCCTAAAGATTATGTTAAAGTTTTAACTAAAGGTAGTATTGAGGTAGTAAATTTAGCTAATAATCATACTTATGATTATGGTGATATAGGTTATAATGATACTGTTAATACATTAAATGAATCTAATGTTTCTTATTTTGGTTATGATAATTATTATGTATTTAAAAAAGATGATGTAAATATTGGATTTGCTGGAATATTTTGTATAGAAAATAGGAACTGTACTACTAAGATAGATAAAGCTATAGAAAATTTAAGAGAAAGAAATGTTGATACAATTATTTTATCTTTTCATTGGGGGATAGAAAAATCTTATAGACAAAGTAGTATCCAAACTTATTTGGCACATTATGCAATTGATTCTGGAGTGGAATTGGTATTAGGTCATCATCCACATGTATTGCAGGGGATAGAGCTTTATAATGATAAATATATAGTTTATAGTTTAGCAAATTTTAGTTTTGGTGGTAATAAAAATCCTGGTGATAAAGATACTATGATATTTAATATTAAGTTTAAATATCAAAATAAAAAAATAGTAGATACTATTGTAAATGTTTATCCTACTAGAGTATCAAGTGTAAATAATATTAATGATTATAGACCAACTATACTTGATGGCGAAGAGGCAAATAGAGTATTAAAAAAAATAGAAAAAAATAGCATTGGAGTAACTTTAACCTAATGCTATATCTAAAATCATCATTAAACTAAACCCAATTAGTGTAATAAAGGCCATAAGGTCTTTTTTTTCACTATTTTGACTTTCTGGTATTATTTCTTCAACTACAACATATAACATTGCTCCTGCTGCAAATGCTAGTAGATAAGGCAAAACTATACTCATTTTTAATACTAATGAAGCTCCAATTATTCCTGCTATAGGTTCGACTATTGCGGAAACTGCTCCTATTAAGAATGCTTTCTTTTTATTTACACCACTACTTACTAAAGGTAGACTTATAGCACTACCTTCTGGAAAGTTTTGTATTCCTATACCTATTGCAAGAGATATAGCTGCTCCGATTGTAGCACCATTTAAACCATATATAACTGAACCAAATGCAACACCTATGGCCATTCCTTCAGGAATATTATGTAACATTATTGAAAAGAATAACAAACTAATTCTTTTTTTATTATTTGAGACTTTTATTTTTTTTTCAAATATTTTATCTCCTATAAATAATAGTAAAGTTCCTCCTAATATGCCAATTGTTAATACAATGCTTGGTATTAAATTCAAGTTTTCTGACATTTCTATTGCAGGATTTATTAATGAAAAGAAACTAGCTGCAATCATAACTCCTGCACTTATACTTAAAAAAGAATCAAGTAAAGTTTTATTAAATTTTTTAAAGAAAAATACACTTGCTGAACCTAATGCAGTTATCAAAAATGTAAACATACATGCAATAAATGCTTGTAATGCTGGATTTAATTCATAAAAAAAACTAAACATTTTAATCACCTACGATATTAAATGTTAAGTTTTTTTATTATGTATGGGCTATTATGAATTTACTAGTTTTTAATAATTATGTTATAATATTCTTAAGTTATGTTGTATATTTAGTAAAATAGTATATACTTAATTAAAGGTTTAGATAAATAAAGGAGTAAAAATATGAAAAAAATTAATAATCCATTAACTTATTTGATATTAATAATCTTTATTAATATTTTAATTTTAATGTTTTTAAAGGGAGCAGAATTTATATGTTTTACAATAGTACTAGATTTATCTTTCTTGGTTTTTTTTATTCCAAGGACAAAGAAATATATTATAAAAAATACTTCAGATGTAGTTGTTGGAAGAATAATAGATACAATTGTGACTTACCAAAATATGATGTTTGATAATTCACAAATGCCCGAAATTAATAATTATTGTATAGTTGATTTAGAATATAAAGGGGAAGAATATAAATTATTAGTATATGACGAAACCATGGATTTAACGATTGATGATGAAGTACAAGTATATTTGAAAAAAGTAAAAAACAACGAAATTAAATATCAAATGGATATAGAAAAAAATATGTTTTATGGTAAGTCTTATAAAAGTATAATAATAATAGAAGAACAATTAGATCAAATTGATGATACTTTACCTGAAGAAAACTTATTAATTTACCATAATAACATTGAATTAAATTTATCTAATTTAAAATTTGGTAATGGAACTATTGATTATAAAAATGTTATAATAAAAAAAAATAATCAAAATCAGAATTAGTACTGGGAACTTAAAAGTGTTCAAAAATGATGTAAAAATAATTAAATTGATAAGAACAAGAATTTATTAAAAATTTCTAAAACAAATAAAAAATAGAAAAAGAGAAAAATAATTTTCTCTTTTTAATTACTATCTTTTTATAAATTCTCCAAAATGTGATTTATATCAAGTAAATGTTTTTATCTTCTTACTTCCATAATAACAGGTAATATAATTGGTCTTCTTCCAGTTAAATTTATTATAAATGGATTAAGTTCTAATATAATTTGATTTTTTAAATTTATGTAATTATATCCTGTATTTAATGAACTTTTAACTATTTCACTAACTTTTTTTTCTATTTCGTGAATTAATTCTCCATTTTCATTTACTAATATAAATCCTCTTGTTGTAATGTTTGGTTTAATTAATAATTCTTTTTTTATTGGATCAACATTTATTATTGTAACTAATATACCGTCATTACTCATTAATCTTCGATCTCTTATTACAACGGAACCAATATCTCCAATACGAGAACCATCAACGTAAACATCACCAGCTGGAATCTTTTTATTTATAACAGCATTATTTTTAGATAGTTCTAAAACATCACCATTTCTCATAATGAATATATTTTCTGGCTTTATATCACAAGATACTGCTAAATCCATGTGTTTTTTTAACATTCTATATTCACCGTGTACTGGCATAAAGTATTCTGGTTTAATTATTCTTAACATCCATTTTAATTCTTCTTGTTTAGCATGCCCTGATGTATGTATATCTGCAAGTTCTGTATTTGTATAAACTTTTACTCCTTTTAAATATAATTTATTTATTATATTATTTATACTAGCACTATTTCCAGGAATAGGACTTGATGAGAATATTACAACATCATCAGGTAAAAGTTGTATTTGTTTGTGTGTTCCATTTGCAATTCTTGATAGTGCAGCAAGCGGTTCACCTTGAGAACCAGTACAAAGTATACATATTTCATTTTTCTTTAAATCTTTTGCTGCATTTGCATCAATAAATATATTGCTGTCTTTTATTAGATTGTTTTTTAATGCTATATCTTTTGCAGTTTCCATACTTCTTCCAAAAGTAATAATTTTTCTATTGTTTTTTCTGCATGTTTCTACTATATGCTTTATTCTATAAATATTTGAAGCGAATGTAGCAATTATTATTCTTGATTTGACTTTATGGAAAATATCTCCTAATGCTTCATCTACTGAACTCTCACTTTTAGAAAAACCTTCTGATAAAGCATTAGTACTATCTGAAAGTAGTAATTTTACTCCTTTTTTACCTAAATCAGCCATTTTATGTATATCAGCCATTGGACCAATAGGTGTTAAATCAAATTTAAAGTCTCCAGTAGTCATTATTATACCAATTGGTGTATGAACTACTATTGCAAATGAATCTGGTATAGAGTGAGTTGTATTAATAAATTCTATATTCATATTTTTAAATTTGATATTTGAATCTTTATTTACAACTTCTAAATTGTCGTATCTGATATTTTTATCAAGTAATTTTTTTTCTATTAAATCACATGCAATTTGTGGTGCATATATTTTTGGTATTTCAATGCTTTGTAATAAGAATGAAATACCACCAATATGATCTTCATGACCATGTGTAATAAATAATCCTTTAATTTTTTTCTCTTTTTGTTTTAAATAAGTAATATCTTGTATAACATAATCTATCCCTAACAAATCATCTTCTGGAAACATTACTCCAGCATCTATAATTATTAGTTCGTTATTTGTTTCTATAATATACATATTCTTACCAATTTCGCCTAAACCACCTAAGGCTGCAACTATTACAGTTGTATCATTATTCTTCATAAATTTCCTCCTTAAAAAATAAAAAATAACAAAGCTATTTGATGTATTAATTATAATATAAAAATTTTATTTTGTCTAGTAAATGCTATTTGAAAAAATATTATAAATAAAGTATTATATATTTAGTGAGGTTTTGTATGTATAAAAAGATATATTTAGAAATAACAAATAATTGTAATTTAAGTTGTTCATTTTGTATTAAAAATTCTAGACCTAATATGTTTTTGTCAAAAGATAATTTTATTAATATATTAGATAAAATAAAAGATTATACTAATTATTTATATTTTCATATATTAGGTGAACCTTTATTACATCCTAATATAAATGAATTTATTAATATAGCTAATGAAAACAAATTTAAAGTAAATATTACTACTAATGGTTATTTAATAAAAAATATTATAGATAATAAGAATATTAGACAGTTAAATATTTCTTTGCATAGTTATAATGAAATATATAAGATTGATTTACAAGAATATATGAGTAATATTTTTAATGTAGTGGATGTTTTAAGTCAGAACACTTATATATCTTATAGAATATGGTTAAAGAATAAGTATACTGAAGAAATATTAAAATTATTGAATAAAAAATATAATACTAATTTGACTATAGATAATATTAAGAATAATAGTACTTTAAGTAAAAATGTTTTTATAAGTATAAATGAAGAGTTTATTTGGCCTAGTTTGGATAATAATTATTATAGTGAAATAGGTAATTGTTATGCTTTAAAAGATCATATTGGTATATTGGTAGACGGAACAATAGTTCCTTGCTGTTTAGATACTAAAGGTATAATTAAGTTAGGTAATATTTATAAAGATAATCTAACTGACGTTATTAATAGTGATAGATATCAAGGTATGTTAAATGGATTTAAACATAATAAGAAGTGTGAATTATTATGTAAGAAGTGTAATTTTTTAGATAAGTAATATAAATTATTAATATTACTTTTTTTATTGTAAAAAACTTACAAATATTATATACTTTTTATATAAAGTAGGTGATATAGTGAATAATAAAGGTTTTATTGCAACTAGTTTGATTTATTCATTCTTTTTAATTTTTATTACTTTATTTTTGACTATTATTGCTGATTATTTACAAGATAAAGTTTTGTTAAATACTATTGAAAACGGTATAAAAGATATTTTAAATAATACAATGACTATTAATGATTTTGAAGTAGGCGATATCTTAGTATTTGATGAAGATAGTGATAGTTCGATTAATTTTTCTCATAAATATGATGATTTAAAAGATGATATATGGATTGTATCCAAAGTTAATACCAATGAAAATAAGATTGTTTTATATAGTTATGGTGCTAGTTATAGTTATGAAAGTAATGATAAATTAACATTAAATGATGTTTATAACGACTTAAGTTATGGTGGTTATTTAAATGATACTTATTTAAGTAAAATCATTTATACAAGTCAATTCAAATTTGGTTTAATTGAAAATCATATGTCTTCTTATTCATTTGATTTAAATACTTTTATTTTAAATCTTGATTATTTGAACAAAATTATAAGTGAAGCAGGATGCTTAGATACATATGAGTGTAATTTATATTATGAAGATGATTATGGTTGTAGATTAAGAAAAGAAGTTAATATAGGAACTGATAAATTAATTAAGGGTGAAACTTCTCCAGATGGTTCAATTACTCTAATAGGGGTGGAATAATGAAGAATAAAGGTTTTGTTTTAATGGAAACTATAGTAGTAATTGTTGTTATATCTGTTGCTTTGGTTACAGTTTTTGCTTCTTATAATAAAATATTATCTAAATTAAAAACTGAAAATAAGTATGATACTAGTGAATATATATATATGACTTATTATATAAAAAAAAGTTTAAGTAATAGTATTGTTGCTCAAGATATTACTAATAGTAATATTACTAATTATTATAATAATTCTATGGATAAGTTTAATGTGAAAAATGTATATATATTAACTAATTTAAATGCTGCTAATAGTACTTATTTATCTAAATTTGATGCTTATATGATAGATTATATTAGAAAATTAGATGTAACGGATAATGAAGAGTTAATAATTGTTGAGTATAAAAGACCTGCTTTAAAAACTGATGGTAATGAATTAAAAGAATATAAGGATGGTAGCGAAGGGGGTATATTATATGAAACGTATATTGCAAGCTTGGAATGGTAAATCAAATAATAAGGGTATGACATTAGTTGAAATTATCATTTCTATTGCTTTAATTACAATTGTATTAGTATTCTTATTTTCATTGCTAATTACTGTAAATGATATTAATAAAGAAAGTGAAGTTAATTCAACTTATTTAGTTAATAAGTCATTGATATTAAAAAATATACAAGGTGATTTAAGTAAATTTGATTCTATTCAATTGTCTTCTTGTAATATAAAAGATTTTTATACAACTTATGAATCTGATAGAGGTGAAAATATTGCTAATGATTGTTTAGAAATAACTTATAAAGATGATGTTAATCCTGCTTACTTAGCTATATATTATTATGAAAATCAAAATGATTATGTAATTTCATATATACATGGTAATGTAAAATCAACAAGAAAACTTCCAGAGTTTGAAAAATATAATGTTGATGCTGATAGTCTAAAAAAAGAATTCATTTATAATGGTGAAGTAACAGATGGTTTTTATACAATAACAATACCAATAATTGGTTCTGATGGGAAAGATTATTCTATAATAATTTCATACTATGGAACAGTAAAAATAGAAACATAGATATTATTAAAGTTAGTAATCTACTTTTAAAAAACAATTTATAATTAGTATCTGTAAAGATGCTTTTTATTTGTATATGAATTGATAATCCTCCAAATGATAGGTAAACTAAAGATAGTAAAACTTTTAAAGTATAATTAATATTGATATATTTTAAACTAGATAAAGCAGTTGTTATTTCTAGTAATCCATTTATTATATTTTTTAATAGTGGGTTAAATGTAGGCAATATATTGATTATTAAATTAAAGAATATTAAAGTTCCTAGTATCATAAGCAATGTATCCATAGTATTTTTAATTATATTAGATATATCTATATTTTTATTTATATTTTTATTATTTAGTATTTTTATTTTTTCATTTCTATTTATGATACCTACTATAATATTAGATAATACTATTATTAATAGTATTTTATATGAAGTTTGTTTATTTAGATAAAGGTTTAATAGGCTTATTATGAGTAATGGATTATAATTTGTTGTAAATATTAATAATTTATTACCTTCTTCTTTAGTTATTAAGTTATTGTCTTTTAAATCTTTAATATATTTTGCATTAGATGGAGATCCTGATATTAAACTAAGTAAAAATACAAATATACCATATTTGCTAGTTTTAAATATTTTAGAAAAAGTTTTACCTAGTATATTGCATAAATTATATATTAATTTGCTTTCTATAATTAAACTACTTATAATAAACATAGGAAATAAGTTGGGTACAATGTTTTTGAACCAAATAAGTGTAGTGTTATATATGGTATAATACATTATATCTTTTTTTATAAATATTAATATTAAAAATAATAATATTGTTATTTTAGTAAGTTTGTTTTTCATAATATAATATATTTAATATTTTCTTAATAAATTCATGTAAAGTTTGATATAATATATTAGTGATTATTATGAAGAAGATTATTGATTATATAAAATTATTTTTTAAAGAAAATTATAAAGGATTATTAATACTTTTAGGTATTTTCGTTATATGTAATTATAGATTAAATTATAGCATATATACTCCAGGTGGTTTGATTGATTTAAATGATAGAATTGTTAGTGAAGATAAACTTTATGATTCTAATGGAAGTATTAATCTTACTTATGTTAGTTTAGTTAAAGGGACTATTCCTACTTATTTACTTGCTAAAGTTATACCTACTTGGGATATAGTTAAAAATGATGATATTACTTATGATGGAGATATTGATGAAACTATAAAGATAGATAAGTATTATTTAGAAGAAAGTATAAGTAATGCATATATGGTTGCCTATAATAAAGCTGGTGTTGATTATAAAATTACTAATTCTGAAAATTATATTACATATGTAAATGAAAGTGTAAAGAGTAACTTAAAATTATTTGATAAAATAATAAAGTATGATAATATAGATTATACAACTTTTGCTGCTTTGCAAGATTATATAAGTAGTAAAAATGTTGGTGATAAAGTTATTTTTCAGGTTATTAGAGATAATAAAGCTGTTGAATGTTATGCTGAATTAATTGATATTAATGGCATAGCTAAAATAGGAATTAGTGCTGTAAATATTAATGAATATGATAGTCATATTAATGTTGATATAAAATCTAAAAGTAGTGAATCAGGCTCTAGTGGAGGTTTTATGACAGCGCTTGCAATATATAATTCAATAACTGAAAAAGATATTACAAAAGGTAGAAAAATTGCTGGAACTGGTACTATAGATTTGTATGGTAATGTTGGAGAAATTGGAGGAGTAAAATATAAATTAAGTGGTGCAGTTAAAAATAAAGCAGATTTGATGTTAGTACCTAGTAGTAATTATGAAGAAGCTTATCAATATAAAAAAGAACAAGGATTTGATATAGAATTAGTTTCTATAAGTGATTTTGATGAAGCAATTGATTTTTTAAATAATTGGGAGGGTTAAAATGGAAAGATATTTTATAAAGTTTGAAGATATAATTAATAATAATATATTAAATAAAAAATTCGATATATATAGTGATGATTTAAAAATTAAGAAAAAGACAAAGAATGGCAAGAATGTATTTCAAAATATAACTGTTTTTAATAATTATTCTAAGGATTTAATACAATATTCTAGAGGTTTAGATTGTAATAGTATTCTTATGGTTGAACTTACAAAAGAAGAGAGTGAATTATATGATCCTTTATTTATAAGAAAATATAAAAGTTTAAAGGGAAATATATATGAAGAAGTTGATAGTAAAACACAAAAAATAGAATTAATAAATTACAATGGTATAATAAAAATGACTGATAAAGAGTTAAGTAAAGGTTTGATAGTTAGTATTTTACCTAAAAAATCTGATGCTAAATCGTTATTAAAGAATAATAATTCTAATAAGCGTGTTATGGAAGTGGAAAATAAAAATATTATTAAATATTCAACTGTTAGAGAAGATATAGTTAAATCTGGAGTTGGGTGTGATTTATATTTTTATACAAAAGATGAAGATTTAAAATCATTTTATAATGATGATATTATAGAAGTTGAAACTGAAGAGGATTATCAAGTTAAAATAACTAAGCATAAGTTATTTATAATGGATAAAATTACTCAGAGAGATAGAGATGAGCTTGCTATATCTACATTCTTGAGTTTAAATGGTTTAATTGAAAAATCTATGCCTATAAAAAAAGAATATAATGATTCTTATTATGATTTTAAATTATGTAAATATTCTGATGAAGCAAGGATTGGATATTTATTAGATGAAGATTATTTAAGACGTTTGTTATATACAGATTGTATTAGAGAGTTATTTCCATTTATTACTGTTTATGTATTAGAAAATGGAATATATAATAAAATGAATTTGCATGATTATTTATATAATAAAGAAACTATAAAATATATTAAAAAAGCTGACAAGAAGTAATTGTCAGTTTTTTTGTAAATAAAAAAAGTTCATAAGAACTTAATTTTTTTAATGGCGGAGTAGAGAGGATTTGAACCTCCGCGCCAGTTACCCGACCTACATCCTTAGCAGGGACGCCTCTTCAGCCTCTTGAGTACTACTCCATGCCCGATAAATAAATTTTACTATATTGTTTATTATTTGTCAATTTAAAGTCGTAAAATTTATTAAAAAAGAAGTAATTATTTAAGTTTTTTTGTCTTTTTAATTACTTCTTCATTATTATTATAATCATTTTGTTCATTATTATAATTGTTATTTTTAATATTTGTTAAATCTTTTTTAAGTTTCTTTAATTCTTCTAAATCTTTTTTGATATCATGTTTTTCTATTTCTATTTTTCTATTATTATCTAAATTTTCTTTATTTTCATTTATAAAGTTTTCGATACTTCCATATTGCTCTTCTACACTTTGAACCATACTTATAAGGCTTTTTCTGATTTTTTCTTCTAATTCTTCATTTGTTTTATGTTTTAGAGGACCTTTTATTTTTATTATTTTTATTTCATCTGTTTCCTCATTATATAGAAAATCAATTTTACTTTTTTCTTCTTTAAAATTTATTGTAGTTATAGTGTTTTTTTCTGTCATATTTTTTATAGTTAATAGAAGTGCGATAAATCCAGTAGGTTTCAATTTATAAGTGTTTTTATCTTCTTCATTTAGTTCTATTACTAAATTATATATATCTAATGTATCTAATATATTTTGATTATTGTATTTATATTCATACATTAATTTCATAGTATTTAACATATTATATATTGGTATTAAGTCTATAAATTTTGTAGTGGTTATTTGTTTTTCGTTTAATATGTTTAAGTTGCTTAATCTTTCTATATTTAATATATATCCATTATCTGCTAAATCTTTTAGCAAATTACCCATAAAAGTTATTTTCATTAAATAAGTAGCTATGATTGAACTTATCCAAGCTATTATAAATTGCATATTCTTTTCTCCTTTATAAGAAGATATTTTAGATTATTAATTGTTGTTTGTCAATGTGTTTGTAAAACTTTATAAAATAATTATTGTTATATTGAATTATTTATTGATTTATTATAAAATATTTAATAGAGAGTAGGAATAGTATGGATAAAATGGATAATGTGAAAAAGCGAATAATAATTAGTATGTGTGCTATTGTTATGCTTATTTTAACTTTAGTTGGAATTACTTATGCATACTTTTTGTCTAAAATAGTTGGTAATACCAATGATAAAAGTATTGGTATTACTGCAGGTAGATTAGAGTTAACATATGGGGATGGAAATAATACTATCGTTGTAAAAAATTTAGTTCCTGGAAAAACTATTCAAAGTAAAACTTTTACAGTAGAGAATACTGGTACTAGTTTAGTAGAAAATTATGATGTTTATTTAGAAAATGTAGTTAATGAACTAGAGTATTATGAAGATTTAACTTATGTATTAGAGTGTACAACTGATAATGGAGAATGTAATGGTAGTAGTGGAGTATTCCCTAAAGGTGATGCTGTAATTGTTACTAATTCAATTGATAAAGAGGTAATTCATAATTATAAATTAACTATTACTTATAATGAAACTAATACTGATCAAAGCGACGATATGAATAAAGTAGTAAGCTGTAAAGTTAATATTAAAGATGATATTGTTAATTTTAAAACTTTTAAAATATATGGAAATAGTATACAAAGTAAATTACCTAGTGAGTATCAACAAGTAGAATATATTGAAAGTACAGGTACTCAATATATTGATACAGGAGTTGCAAAATGGGAAAATGGTACAAAATTCGAACTTGATATGAAGTTTAAATCTTCCACTACGCGTTGTTTGATGGGGTATAGTCCAAACGTAGGGTTTTATTTTGGAAAAAATGCAAGTGATAATTATGAATTAGGCTCGGCTTTTACTATGAATTTACTTGCTACAGAAAGAAGAGTTTGTACTTTTTATAGAGAAAATGATGTTGCTTATTTAAGTGTTGATGGAAAGACAATTTCAAGAAGCGTTTCACCAACAGGTTCTGAACAAACTAACTTTTCAACCTATTTAGCAGGTTATAGTGGTAGTGGAGTGATTTTATACAACATTAAGGCATACAAAGATGATGTTCTTTTAAGAGATATGATACCTTGTTATCGTAAATCAGATGGTGAGGTAGGTATGTATGATTTAGTAAATGATGTGTTCTATACAAATACAGGAAGTGGAGAATTAACAAAAGGAAATGATGTACCTAATATTGAAACACCTATTAAAATTGAAAGTTTAGGTGAATTTGACGAAGAAACTGGAAAATATAAAATATCAGTTAAAGTCAATGATGAATTAGGAAATGTGATTACAACTTACATTTATCTAAATGAACCTTTAAGAAAAGTAGGAAATTATGCAGATTATATAGATTTAGAAAATAGAAAAGTTGTTAGAAAAATTGCTAAAGGGATTATTGACGAAACGAGTAGTTTTGGTAAATTTGGAGGTGTAAGTAATTATTCTGCTTTCTATTTACAAAATGATAATTTAATAAGTAGAAAAAATCATAAAAATACAAATGTTGATTTATTGTCAAACACTTTTGTGAATTATGCATGTGGTGGAGGAAATGTGAATGATTCATGGAGTAATAGTTATCAGATTTGTGGTAGTCTTGCAGATACATATACTAGAATTGATTTTACATTACCTAATACAATTACTGATGTTGATGCTGCTAAGGACTGGTTAAAAGATAATCCTGTAGAATATTATTATCCTTTGAATAATTCGTATGAAGAAAGTATAAGTATTCCTGACTTTAGTTTGGAAGAAAGTAATAATATAGTTGTTTGTAGTGATAACAATGTATGTGCAAGTAATATTGAAGTAGAATTTGATTGATTCTACTTTTTTAATATTATATAATACTTTTGCGAGGTGTTTATATGATTTTATGTATTGTTGGACCAACTGGGGTAGGTAAAACTAAATTAAGTATTGAACTTGCTAAACGTTATAACGCAATAGTAGTTAATGGTGATAGTATGCAAGTCTATAAACGTTTAAATATTGGAACTGCTAAAGTTACAGATTCAGAAAAAGAAGATATTCCTCATTTACTGTTTGATATAGTTGATGTTAATGATATGTATACTGTATATGATTATCAAAAGGATTTAAGAAATATATTAGAAGAAAATAAGGATAAAAATATAATTATTGTTGGTGGTACAGGTTTATATATTAAAGCAGCTTTATATAATTATGTATTTAATGAAGAAGAGGATTCTTTAACTTATGATGAATTAAGTAATGAAGAGTTATATAAATTAGTAATGGAAAAAGATAATAATAGTGATATACATATAAATAATAGAAAAAGAATGGTAAGGTTTTTAAATAAAAGTGATAGTTTAAAAGATAAAGATAATTTATTATATGATGTTAAATTTATAGGTCTTACTACTGATAGAGAAACTTTATATGATAGAATAAATAAAAGAGTGGATATAATGATTCAAGATGGTTTAATTGATGAGGTTAAATCTTTATATAATGAAGGAATTAGAAGTAAAGCTATAAATACTGGCATAGGTTATAAAGAATTGTATGATTATTTTGATGGTAATATAAGTTTAGAAGAAGCTATAGATTTAATTAAAGTTAGAAGTAGAAAGTATGCTAAAAGACAATATACTTGGTTTAATAATCAAATGGATATAAATTGGTTTAATGTTGATTTTAATAATTTTAATAATACTATAGATGAAATAGTTCGATTTTTAGAGAAATAGTTTACATAAGACATTTACATTTACATGTCTTTTTTCTTGTATAAAAAAATTATGTATTATATAATTTAGTTATGGTGATAGTATATGGCAAAGAAAAAAGTAAGTAAGACAAGTACTGGTACAAAGAATAAAGTAAGTATAGAATTTATAGGATTAATATTAATATTAATTGGTGTAATTGGTATTGGAGTATTTGGGCCTGTAGGTAGTATAATTAAACAATTTGCAATATTTTTGGTAGGTACTTATTGTAATGTTTTAGTTTTGGCTTTAATTATACTAGGTTTATATTTCATTATAAAAAGAGATACACCTAAGTTTTATTCTATAAGATTTATTGGAATATATATATTGAGTTTATCTATACTTGGTTTATCTCATATGAAGTTTGTGGAAAATAGTAGCAAATTTAAAGATTTTTTAGAGTTAACAATAGAGAGACTTATGAGTATAGAGGGGCCAGAATTTACTAATTTATCTAATGCAGGTGGAGGTATTATTGGTTCTGTTTGTAGTTGGAGTTTAGATAAATTGTTTGATAATAAAGGTGCTTATATAATTTTTTATGTATTATTATTTTTTGGTGTTATATTATTATTTAATTTATCAATTGGTGATGTAGTTGATAAAATTGGTAATTTATTTAGAAGAGATAAATCTAAAGTAAAAGTTAATGTTGATGATGAAGAAGATGAAGATGTAGAAGAAGTTGTTGAAGTTAAAGAGCCTAATAGAGTTATTATAACTAGTATGGAGGATGCTCATAATTATAATAAGAATGTTGAAGTAGAAAAAGTAGAACAAGTAAATAGAACTGATATAGTACAAGAGAAAACTAATTATAGATTACCTTCGTTAGATTTACTCGATCCTATTAAGAAAAACAAGAAAGCAAGTACAACTGAATTTTTAACTAAAACCAAAGATGCTTTGGAAAAGGTTTTAAATGATTTTCAAATACATGGTAAGGTTGTTGAAATTCATGAAGGACCTACAGTTACTCAATTTGAAGTAGAGGTTGCTAGTGGAACTAAAGTTAGTAGAATAACAAGTATTAATAAAGAAATTGCTTTAGCTCTTGCAGCAAAAGATGTTCGTATTCAAGCACCAATTCCTGGTAAAAGTACTATCGGAGTTGAGATACCGAATCGTGTAACAAGTAGTGTTCCTATTCGTGAAGTATTATCTAATGTACCAAGTAATATGGAAAATGCTAAGATATTATTTTCTTTAGGTAAAGATATTATGGGGAGAAATTGTTGTGCGGATATGGCAAAAATGCCACACCTTTTAGTAGCAGGATCTACTGGTAGTGGTAAGTCAGTTTGTATCAATAGTTTTATAGCAAGTATTTTGATTAGAATGAGGCCTGATGAATGTAAACTTGTGTTAGTTGACCCTAAAAAGGTTGAATTATCTAACTATAATGGTGTACCACATTTGATGTGTCCTGTTGTAAATGATCCTAAAAAGGCTAGTATCGCATTACAAAAGATAGTTGCTGAGATGGAACATAGATATGATATGTTTAGTGAAAAAAATGTAAAAAATATAACAGGATATAATGAATGGGTTGAAAAAACTAATAAAAGTGCTAATGCAGAAATTGAAAAAAAATTGCCGTATATAGTTGTTATTATAGATGAGTTAGCAGATTTAATGTTAGTTGCAGCTAAAGAAGTTGAAGATTCAATTATGCGTATTACTCAAATGGCTCGTGCAGCTGGTATACATTTAATTGTTGCAACACAAAGACCTTCAACTGATGTTATTACTGGTGTTGTAAAAGCGAATATTCCAAGTCGTATATCTTTTGCTGTTGCTAGTCAAATTGATTCAAGAACTATTCTTGATATGGGTGGAGCAGAAAAATTATTAGGTAAAGGTGATATGTTGTATTTACCGATGGGTGAGAATGTTCCTATACGTATTCAAGGAAACTTTATTAGTGATGAAGAAACTCAAAGACTTATAGATTATGTATGCAAAGAACAAGTTGCTCAGTATGATAATAGTTTAACAGAAAGTGCACCTGATCATATGGCTGCTGGAAGTGATTTTGAGGTAGAAGAATATGATGATCCTCTTTATAATGAAATTGTCGAATTTGCTATAGAAACTGGTAAAATAAGTGCTTCTTTAGTTCAAAGAAGGTTTAAAGTAGGTTATAATAGAGCAGCAAGAATAATTGATTTATTAGAAGAAAGAGGTATTATTGGACCACAAAATGGTTCTAAGCCTAGAGAAGTATTAGTAAAATTGGAATCTAGTGTTGAGGAAGAATAATATTCTTTCTTTTTAAATGTAAATAAAATGTAAAAAAATGTTTAAATTGTATGTAAATTTAAAAATATATTGTATATTATTATCATAGGAGGGTGGCTTAATGATATATCCATCAATAGATAAATTGTTAAATGTTGTTGATTCAAAGTATAAACTAGTTCATATTATTAGTAAAAGAAGTAAACAAATGCATGAATATGATCATTATCAAATGAAAGAAAATGAATATGTTAATAAAAGAGAACTAGGTCGTGCTTTAGAAGAAATAGAAAAAGGATTAATAACTGTTAAAAATAAATAGTTTTAATTCTTTTTTTGTGTTATACTTTTGTTGGTGATCTAAATGAAGTTTAAGGTAATAAAGAATGAAAATTATAAAGGGTCAACAGTTAAGAAAGAAAAAGATATAAACTCTTTAAATAAAGAACTTTATTCTTTAGAAAATAAATTACAAGAAAATATATATAGTTATAATTTTATAAAGAATTGTAGGATATTTTTATATTCTTTTGATATTTTAACAATAATATCTTTATTATGTTTTAATGCTCCCTTATTTGCTATATTATCTTTGCCTATTTTAATGACTTCTTCAATAGAATTATTGTTAAATAGAGAATTGGGTTCATCTAAAAAATTGAAGCGTAATATTGAAAGATATACAATTAGAATTAATAATATAAAAGAAATAATAAATAGTGAGTATAGAAAAAATAATATTGAAAATATAAATTTAAGTAATGATAAAAATTGTCGAAAAACAAATAATAAAGTAAAAAAGTTAATAAAAGTGTTCGATCCTAATAAACTTGATTGATTATTACAATTGAGTTTTTTGTTTTTTAAAATATTTATTTTGATAAAATTATGTGTTATAATTTTTATAGGTGTTAAATATGGATAATATTTATAATTATAAAATAGAGGATCTTGAAGATTATTTTTTAAGTATTGGTGAAAAGAAATTTAAGGCTAAACAAATATATGACTGGTTATATGTAAAAAGAGTACGTAGTTTTTATGATATGACTAATATAAAAAAAGAATTACAAGATAAATTATCAAGTCAATTTAGTATGGAATTTATTAAAATAAAGACTATACAAAAGAGTGATTTAACTAATAAGTATTTGTTTCAATTATTAGATGGTAATTATATTGAGGCTGTATTAATGAGACATGACTATGGGATAAGTGTATGTGTATCTAGTCAGGTTGGTTGTAATATGGGATGTAAATTTTGTGAAAGTGGTAGACTTAAAAAGGTAAGAAATTTAGAAACTTATGAAATGGTTCAAGAAATTTTATTAATTGAAAGTGATATTAAGGAAAGAATAGATTCTGTAGTTATTATGGGAATTGGAGAGCCGTTTGATAATTATAATAATGTAATGAATTTTATTAGAATTATAAATAGTCCATATGGAATTAATATAGGGGCTAGACATATTACTGTTTCTACTTGTGGTTTAATTCCTAAGATTAAAGATTTTATGTTAGAAAATATTCAAGTTAATTTAGCTATAAGTTTACATGCACCTAATGATTTTATAAGAAATAGTATTATGCCTGTAAACAAAGCGTATAGTTTAGTAGAATTAATTGAGGTTTTAAAGGAATATATATCAAAAACTAATAGACGAGTTACTATAGAATATGTTATGCTTAATAATGTAAATGATAGTATAGATAATGCAATGGAACTTGCTAAATTATTAAGAGGTATGAATGTATATGTCAATTTAATACCTTATAATGAAACGAGTAATTTAGAGTTTAAAAAAAGTTCTAAGGATACTGTTATGAAATTTTATGATGCTTTAAAGAAACAAGGTATTAATGTTACTATAAGAAAAGAATTTGGTGGTAACATTGATGCAGCTTGTGGACAGCTTAGAGCTAAAGAGGTGATTAAATGAAATCTTATTATTTAACTGATTCAGGAAGAGTTAGAAGTCATAATGAAGATTCTGTTACAATTGTAAAAAATTTAACTAGTGAACATTTAATGATGGTTGCTGATGGTATGGGAGGTCATAGAGCAGGCGAGATAGCTAGTTCTATGGTGGTTACTCATTTAGGTTCTAGATTTTCTAATCTTTCTACAATTGGAACTAAATTTGATGCGGTAAACTGGTTAAATGAAAATATAAATACTATAAATACTAATATTTTAAAATATACTGAAGAAAATCCAGAGTCAACTGGTATGGGAACAACTATAGTTTTGGCATTATTGACTAAAGATTTTCTTATATTTGGTAATATTGGTGATTCAAGTGGTTTTGTTTTAAAACAAGGCAAGTTACACAAGATAACTAAAGATCATACATTAGTTAATTTGCTTGTAGAAGCAGGAGAAATAAAGCCTGAAGAAGCTTATAATCATCCTAAAAAGAATGTATTGATGCGAGCACTTGGTACAGAAGATAAACAAGTACTTGATATATTTGATGTTGAAACGGATATTGATGCAATATTATTATGTAGTGATGGATTAACTAATATGTTAACAGTCGATCAAATAGAGAAAGTATTGAATGAAGAAGAATTAGAAATAGAAGAAAAATTAATAAAAATAATAAAGAAGTGTAATGCTAGAGGAGGAACAGATAATATATCTATTGCTTATCTAGTTAAGGATGGTGAAGAATAATGATAATGAAGGGGCAAAAAATTAATGATCGTTATCAGATTATTAAAACGATTGGCGAAGGCGGAATGGCTAATGTTTATTTAGCTTATGATACTATTTTAGATAGAAATGTTGCTGTTAAAGTTTTACGTGGAGACTTAGCTAATGATGAAAAATTTGTTAGACGTTTTCAAAGAGAGGCGTTATCTGCAAGTAGTTTAAGTCATCCTAATATTGTTGAAGTATATGATGTAGGAGAAGATAATGGACTATATTATATAGTTATGGAATATATTGAGGGTAAACATTTAAAACAATTATTAAAAAAACGTGGTAGTTTAACTGTAAGAGAAGTTGTAGATATAATGTTGCAAATTACAGATGGAATGAGTGCTGCTCATGATTCATATATAATTCATAGAGATATAAAACCACAAAATATAATGATTTTAGAAAATGGTTTAATAAAAATAACTGACTTTGGTATAGCGATGGCCTTGAATGCTACACAACTTACACAAACAAACTCAGTTATGGGTAGTGTTCATTATTTACCACCCGAACAAGCTATAGGTAAGGGCGCTACAATACAAAGTGATGTATATTCAATGGGAATATTAATGTATGAATTATTAACAGGAAATGTTCCTTATAAGGGAGAAAATGCTGTTGAAATTGCATTAAAACATATTAAAGATACAGTACCTTATATAAAATTAGAAAATAATGAAATACCAAGTTCTGTTGCAAATGTAGTTAAAAAAAGTACTGCTAAGAATGTAAAAAACAGATATCAAGATGCAAGAGAGATGAATGAAGATTTAAAAACTTGTTTAAGTGATGTAAGGTTAGATGAAGAAGAATATGTTTTTGAATTTCCTGAAGTTGAAGATGATAAAAAATCTAAAAAAACTATTAATGATTTAGAGAATACTTCTATTATTGAAGATAAAGTACAAGAAGAAAAGGTAGTACCTAAGAAAAAAGTAGAGGAGGAAGAAATTATAAGCAAACAAATAACTCAAGAAGATGTTAAAAGTCATGAAAATAAATTACTTTTAGTATTAGCAATAGTATTTACGAGTTTAATTGTTATAGTAACTGCTATAGTGTTTTTACTTCCTAAACTTACAGAATCTCCTGATATTAAAATTCCAGATGTATCAAATCTTACAGTAATTGAAGCGGAAAATATATTAGAAGAAGCGGGCTTTAATGTTGCAACCGAAACCAAAGATGTTACAAGTGATAAAATAGAAGTGGGAAAAGTTGTTAAAACTAGTCCTGCTGCATTAAGAACTGTCAAAGAAGGGTCTACAATCACTTTATATATATCAATTGGAGAAGGCGGATATATATTAGAAGATCTTGTTGGTAAAAACTATATATCAGAGAAAGCTATTTTAGAAAAAATGTATAATTTATATGTTGAAGTTATAGAAGAAGAAATAGAAGATTTAAATAAATATGAAAAAGGTATAATTATTAGGACTGAACCTGAGGTTGGAACTTTATTAAAAGAAGGAGATACTATTAAATTATATATTCCTGATTCTAGTGTATTATACCCTGATTTTACGAGTGGAGAATATAGTTTAAAAGATATAGAAAATTTTGCAGAAAAATATAGTTTAAATTTAACAGTTGAATATGTAGAAACTAATGAGTATGAAGTTGGTGAAATATTTGAACAAAGTCGTGATGCTGGAGATATAGTAACTGAAGGACATACTTTAAAAATATTTATAGCTGAATATTTAGATGAAGAAAATTTAGGTGAATAATTTTTATGGAAGGTAAAATCACAAGAATAGTAAGTAATTTATATAGAGTTAATTCAAATGATAAGGATTTTGAATGCCGAGCAAGGGGTAAGTTTAGACATGATAAGCTTACTCCTTTAGTAGGTGATATTGTAGAATTTGATCCTATTAATTGTTATATATTAGATATAAAACCTAGAATTAATTCTTTAGAAAGACCTACTATTGCTAATATAGATAGTGCTTTAATAGTTACTAGTGTAAAAAAACCCGACTTATCTTTAAATCTATTAGATAAAGAATTAGTATTATGTATTTCTAATAATATAGAACCTATAATTGTTTTTACAAAAATAGATTTACTTTCAAAAAGTGAATTAAATAAAATAAAAAGTATAATGAAGTATTATACTAAAATTGGTATAAAAGTTACTACCAATAGAAGTTTGTATAAATTAAAAAGATTAATAAAAAATAAAACTTTAGTGTTAACAGGGCAAACTGGTGCTGGTAAAAGTAGTTTATTAAATAAACTAGATAAAAATTTAAATTTAGAAACAAATGAAATTAGTGAAGCGTTGGGAAGAGGTAAGCATACTACTAGACATGTAGAATTATTTAACTATAAATCTTCTTTTATAGCAGATACTCCGGGTTTTTCTTCTTTAGATTTAACTAATTTAAGTAAAGATGATATTAAATCTACTTTTAAAGAATTTAACAAAGTTAGTTGTCCTTATAAAGATTGTAGTCATACTAATGAGAGTGAATGTAATGTAAAAAAATTAGTTAAAAATAAAAAGATTATGAAAAGTAGATATGAAAATTATATTAAGTTTATAAAGGAGTTAAAGTAATGAAAGTTGCAGTATCTTTTTTAAAAAGTAAATTTGATAATAAAGAAACTATAGATAAAATAAATGAGACGGATTCTGATTTTTTACATGTTGATGTAATGGATGGTAACTTTGTAGAAAGAAAAAATTTTAGTTTTAATGAATTTAAAGAATGGTCTAAAGATAATAAAAAATTATTAGATGTTCATTTAATGGTAGAAAACCCTATTAATTATATTTTTGATTATAAAAAATTAAAGCCTGAATATATTACAATACATAGTGAAATTGATAAGAATTTAGATGATTTAATAGATCTAATACATAGTTATAATATAAAGGCTGGAATAAGTATAAAACCTAAAACTAGTATAGAAGGTATTGAACATATATTATCTAAGATAGATAATGTATTAATTATGAGTGTTGATCCTGGTAAAGGTGGACAAAAATTTAATCCTAGTGTTCTTTATAAAATAGATGTATTAAGGAAATTAAGAGAAGAAAATAACTATAATTATATAATTAGTATTGATGGTGGAATAAATAATAAAACAATTGATAAAGTAAAAGATGTTGATTTAGTTATAAGTGGTTCATATATTTGTGAAAGTAAAGATTATCAAGCTAATATTAATAAATTAAGATAAATATAAAAAAATAACATTATTTTAGTTAATGTTATTTTAATTTGCTATAAACTTCATCAATATTAATTATTTCTTGTTTATTTTTATATGCAGGAATAATATGTAGATGATAATGTTTTACTACTTGATATAATCCGTAATTATTTACTAATCTTATACCGTCAGCATTTAATCTTTCGTAAATTAGATCTTTCATTTTTTTTGTAACTTCGTTAATTTTTAATATTATGTCATTATCTAATTCAGTAAAATCAGTATAATGTTTTTTAGGTACTATTAACATGTGCCCGTTTTGGCTTGGATCATTATCCATAAATACTATAATATCATTATCTTCATACACTGTTCTTGTTGGAATGTCTCCATTAATTATTTTACAAAATATGCATTCTTTCATTTATATCACCAATAAAATTTTAACATATATTTAAAAAATTTTAAATATAATCTATTTTATTTAATTAATTATGTTATACTGAAGATAAGGGAGTGGTATTATGATTATAAAGGATAAAGAATATAAAATTGATAGATCTTTAGCTAAAGTTACTGAATGGGATAAGATTTATTGTGAAATATTAAAAGATATTTTAAATAGAGGAGAGTTATCACCAAATAGAACTGGTATAGAAACTTTATCTATTCCTAATGTTAATTTTTCTTTAGATGTAGGTAAAGAATTTCCTATTTTGGAAACTAAAAAAGTTGCTATGCAAAATAGTATTACAGAACTTTTGTGGATTTATCAAGCTCAAAGTAATGATGTTTCTTGGTTACATGAAAGAGGTAATCATATCTGGGATGATTGGATGATAGATAGTGATGGTATTTATAGAATATATAATCCATTTTTAAAAGAAAATGATGGTAAATCTATTGAAGTTAAAACACAAGATGGAACTAGTTTTGATCAAACTAAAATTGGTGAAAAACTTTATGCAAAAAGTTTAAAGGAAGATAGAAGTTTAGATAAAGTTATTTATTACGGACATGAGTTTGCAGGAACTATTGGAACTGCTTATGGTGATGTTTTAAAAAGAACTGGGCAAGTAGATAAAGTTTTAGATGCTTTAAAAAATGATCCTAGAAGTAGAAGAATGGTTATTTCTTTAAGACAAGATAATTATTTGAAAACTGGAGTATTAGAACCTTGTGTGTGGGCTAATTCTTATAAAATGTATAAAGGTAAATTATATAGTAATGTAGAAATTAGAAGTAATGATATGCCAATAGGTAATCCGTTTAATGTTACTCAATATGCAGTTTTACTTGCTTTATTTAGTAATCATGCTAATTTAGAAGTTGGTGAAATTTCTTTTGATATTACTGATTGTCATATATATGTTAATCAATTAAAAGCGATAAAACTTCAATTAGAAAGATATACTAGACTATTAAAATGGGAAAAATATATTAAAGAACATGACGATATGGAAGTAGAAAGGGAATATAATGATTTAATTAGTAGAAGAGAATATTTACTAGATAAAATAGAAAAAGCAGATTATTTAAAAGATGATTATGAGGAGATAATTAGAGAGGTTAATGAAGAAATAATGTGTTTTGAACATTTAATTATTAGAGAAGCTCCTATTCTTTATATTGCACCTAATAAAGAATTTTATGAACTTGATAATAAAAAAGATAATGATGATATAAAAATACTTAAATATACATCTTTACCTTATATAAAGATGCCGGTAGCACAATAGATGAATAATTTAATATTAATTGGTGCAATTGGTAAAAATAATGAATTAGGTTGTAATAATAAATTAATTTGGTATATTCCTGAAGATTTAAAGTTTTTTAAAGATAATACAATCAATCATACTATAGTTATGGGATATAATACTTTTTTATCTTTACCTAAATTATTAAGTGGTAGAAAACATATTGTACTAACTAGAAAAAATATTAAACTTCCTAGTGAAGTATTGGTATTTCATGATAAAGAAAGTGTTCTTAATTATGTTAAAAATAATAATGAGCAAGTGTATGTTATTGGAGGAGAAAGTATATATAAACAATTTATAGATTATTCTGATAGGATGATTTTAACTGAAATAGAAGATAGTTTTAATAATGCAGATACTTTCTTTCCTAAATTTAATTTAAATGAATGGAATAAAGAAATTTTAAGTGAACATGAGTATAATAAACTTTATTATAAGCATGTTTTATATAAAAGAAAAAAATAAAGATGTTTTTATATAATAAATAAGTTATATAAATATTTTTTTTATTTTATTTAAATAGTACAATTTTAACTTTATAAGCATAAAATACTTTGAGGAGTGATATATATGGCTTATTTTAAAGAAATTGTTACAAAGGCTATAATAGGTAAAGGTAAAAAGACTTCTAATTTAGAACATATTGTACAAACTGAAGATAATATTAATACAGTATTAGGGTGTTGGGTAATAAATCATATTTTTGATGGAATAAATAATAATGGTAAAGTAAATGTTAATGGAAGTTATGATATTAATATTTGGTATTCTTATGATAATAATACTAAGACTAATGTTTTAGTTAGAAGATTTAATTATCAAGATATCATGAATGTAAAAATAAAAGAAAATAGTGAAGTTGATAATACTAGTGAAATAATTGTAAGAGCATTAAATCAACCTTCAGTAACTGATGTAAATGTAGAGGGTAGTGAAATTAAATTAACTGTTCATAAAGAATTAGGTGTAGAAGTGGTTGGAGATACTAAAGTAAGAGTAAGTGTAGAAGATGAATTTGAAGATTATGAAGAGATTTTAGATGAAGATGAAATAAACGAAGCATTAGAAACAGAAGTAAGTGACGATTATTTAAATTAGAATAATTAATTTTATTCTTTTTTTTGTTAATTTTTAAAAATTAGTATGGTTTTATAAATAAATTATGATAGAATAATATGTGTGGTGATAGTGATGATACATATTGTTATATGTGATAATAAAACTAAAGAATTAGATAAAATTATTAATAAAGAAAGAACTGTTCTTTTAAGAGGTAATGCTAAAAGACGTATACCTCATTCTAGAATATTTATAAATGATGAGTTGTATTTTGTTGATAAAGGAAGTAATAAAAGTTTTTATCATGCTATAGTTAAAAATGCGGATAGTTATTCTAAATTAACTTCTTTAGAGATAGAAGATATATTTTCAAAATATAAAGATAGATTAAATTTATGTGAAGTAGAAGAAAATAAATGGAAGAATAAGTGCATTTGTGTTATAGAGTTTGATAATTTAGAAAAAATAGAAGGTTTAGATATACCTAACTATACTCCATTAGAAGATTGGATTATGGTAAATAGTTTAGATGAATTAAATAATAGATAAAATACTTTTAAATAATAAAAAAATTGTTATAATATATAAGTGAGGGATGTGTTATTATGAAAAAAAATATAAAAAAGAATACAAAATCTAATAAGAAAATAAATAGTAGTACATCCAAAACTAATAATATATTAAATGATAAAAATTATAAAAATGCAGAAAAGTTATATAAAAGTAAAGATTATGAAAATTCTTATCAAGAATTTTATGAATTAATTAGTAAATATAAAGGAAATAAGAAGATTTATAAAAGATTATTAGATACTTTAACTAAAGATTTTACTTATAAAGAGAATAATAAGAGTTTTAAATTAGCTTTAAATAATTATGTAGAGCTATATAAAAAATTTGCAACTAAAAGAGAAATTAAATTATTAGAAAGTAAGTTAGAAGAATATAGAAAAGTTAAAGCAATAAGTAATAAGAGTAAGTTTTTACTTATAGCGTTTTTAGGATATTTTGGTATACATAAATTTATAGAGAGAAAATATATATTAGGTTTTTTATATTTATTTACTTTAGGATTTTTAGGTATAGGTGTAGTAATTGATTTAATAAGTGATTATGCAACTTATGAAGATGATAAACAGTTAAATATATTTAGATATTTTATATCATTAATAATACTTATATTTGGTATACTTAGAATGGATAACAGTAATTATTATTATATTATTATAGCTTCTATTTTATTTACACCAATTGTTTATAGTTTCTTATTAAAGTATATACCTAGTATTATTAAGTTAATAGGTATAATTGTACTTATATATTTTGGTTTTAAAACAGAAACTATAATAGAAAAAGTACCAAATAGAGTTGTTGGGATATGGAAGACAGATAATGAAAATACAAATTATAGTGAATTAAATATAAAGTTAGATAGTACTACAATATCTTTTAAAGATAGAGATAAAGAAACAGGAACTAATACTTATGATGAAAAGAATAATATATTAACTATTAAAGTAAGTGATACTATTAAGTATAAGTTTAAAATATATAGTAATGATGAAGTATGTACATATAACGAATCTAATAAGTGTTTAATATCTTTTAAAAAATAATTTATAGGAATATCCTATATTTTATTTGTATTAAAATAGGTGATAAAATGGAATATATAGATAATATAATATATGGATATATAATAGGTGATTCTTATGGATTAGGGTTATTAAATAATGAAGTTAATAATAACTCTATAAAGTTAATAGATAATAATAATTTAAATATAGAAAAAGGATCTTACTCTAGTATGACCACATTTATGTTAGCTACGTTGGATTCTGTTACTTCATTTAAGAATATAAATATAGCAGATATATTAAATAAAATGTGTACTAGTTTAATATTAGGTAAATTTACTAATGATGGTAAAATATATGATTTAAATAATGAAACTTTAAATATATTAAAACATTATAGTAAAAAGAATAATTTAAATTATAATTATAATGAATTAGATGAGAGTTCATATGCTTTATCAAGATTATTACCTATAATAATATATAATAGTATAAATAAAGATGATTATATTATAGTTAATAAAGTTATTTCTTTAACAAATATAAATGAAGAAGTATTATTTGGGAGTTATATATTTTATAAGTATATGTTGAATTTGATAAGTGGTAAGGATAAATATAAAGCATTAAAGTTTAATATTCCTAATACTTTTAATAAAGAATTAGTTAAAAAATATAAGAATTTATTAAAGGGTAATATATTTTATAAAGATATTAAATTTAATAGTAATATATACAATGTATTAAGTGTAGTATTTTATGTCATATTACATAGTGATAATTTTAATGATATGTTTATGATGATAAATAATTTAGAAGGTAATACTAATATATATTCTAGTTTGATATGTTCTATAGGCGGTATATTATATGGTAAAGATAGTATAGATAAAAGTATAATAAAAGATTTAAAAAATAAAAAAGAGATAAATAAATATATTAGAGATTTTAAAAGGAGTTTAAAAAATGAGAAAGTATGTTAAGTATATAGTAATTGTTTTAGTTATATTGTTTTTTGTTGTAGGTATATTAGTAAGTGATAATAGTAATAAAAGAGTTGAAATAAGTATTAAAGATTATGGTAAGATGGTAGTAGAATTATATAGAAATGCTGCTCCTATTACTGTTGATAATTTTTTAAATTTAGTTAATAGTGAATTTTATAATAATTTAACTATGCATAGAATTATTGATGGATTTATGATACAAGGTGGAGATCCGGATGCAGATGGTACTGGTGGAAGTAGCAAAAAAATAAAGGGAGAATTTTCTAGTAATGGAGTAAATAATAATTTGAGTCATGTAAGAGGAGTTATTTCAATGGCTAGAAGTAATGATCCTAATAGTGCTAGTAGTCAATTCTTTATAATGCATAAAGATAATACTTCTTTAGATGGAAATTATGCTGCTTTTGGTAAAGTTATAAATGGTATTGAAGTTGTTGATAAAATTGTTGATGCTGTAAGTGATTTGGGTGATGATAATGGTTTAATACCAAAGGAAAATCAACCAATTATAGAGTATATTAAAGTTATAGAATAAGTGTAAATAAATAGTCAGAATTAAATGAATTATATTTTTAAATGTTTTATATTTTAAAAATATAGTGTATAATTAAATAAGAGGTGGATTATGTTAATTTTAGCTAAGACAGTATTGGGAATAATGTTAGGTTTTATATTATCTATTATAGTTGGATTAGTTTTAATTCCTTTTTTAAAGAAACATAATATAGGACAATTTACTACTGATACTATAAATGAAAGACATGTAAAAAAACAAGGTACTCCAACAATAGGTGGTTTAATATTTATTATTCCAACTATTATAAGTGTACTAGTCTTATTCTTTAAAGGAAGTTTAGAATTAAATCATAATTTAATTATTACTTTAATAGTATTTGTTGCTTATGGTTTAATAGGATTTTTAGATGATTATTTAAAAATTAGACGTAAAAATAATAGTGGTTTATCTATTAAAGTTAAGTTTATTTTGGAGTTAATTATTGCTATTACTTTTTATGTAATATATAAATATAATGGAGGATTAACTGATTTAACGATAAGTTTATTTGGGTTGAAAATACAATTGGGTTATTTATTTGGATTATTTATATTATTTTTACTTGTAGGTACAACTAACGCTGTTAATATAACTGATGGTTTAGATGGTTTATGTGGAGGATTATCTGCAGTTGCATTTTTAGCTTATGGTGTAATTTCATGGGGTTCTTATTGGATTACAGGCTATCAAGAAATTGCAATATTCTGTTTTATATTAACTGGTGCAATACTTGGATTTTTAGTTTTTAATACTCATCCGGCTAAAGTCTTTATGGGAGATACTGGATCTCTTGCTTTAGGAGGGGCTTTAGCTACTGTTGCTATTTTAACTAGACATGAATTAAGTTTAGCAATTATTGGTGGAGTATTTGTTATTGAAACTTTATCCAGTATGATTCAAATAATAGCAATAAAAAAATTTAAAAAAAGAGTTTTCTTAAGAGCACCGTTACATCATCATTTTGAACAACTTGGTTGGAGTGAAACTGATATAGTTAAAATGTTTTGGATAATAGGTTTTATGTTAGGAATGTTAGGAATTATTTATGGAGTATGGTTATAATCATACTTCTTTTTTTTTCTAATAAAATTAAATAGGTGGTATTATTTGAAAAAAATAGACTATAAATTATTTATATGTGTCATAGTCCTTGCTATATTTGGTACTATTATGATATATTCTTCAAGCTATATATGGGCGGAATATAAATTTGATGATGCATTTAAATATATGAAAAATCAAGCATTATTTTTAGTAATTGGTATTGTTTTGATGTTTTTTTTATCTAAATTAAATTATAATTTTTATAAAAAAAAGTCTAATTTAATTATATTAATATGTTTTTTATTATTAATATTAGTTTTAATACCTGGTATAGGTGTTGTTAGAAATGGAAGTCGTAGTTGGTTTGGGGTAGGAGGCTTTGGGATACAACCTAGTGAAGCTGCTAAGATTGGATTGGTAATCTTTGTTGCTAAATACTTATCTAATAATTATTCTATTATGTATGATATAAAAAAAGGTGTCTTTCCAATTATGAGCGTTATTATTACATTTTTTCTTTTAATTATGTTAGAGCCGGATTTTGGTACTGGAATGGTAATAACGATGGCTTTAATTGCGATGATATTTATATCTAAAGTAAAATTATCTTTCTTTGTTAAAATAGGTTTAGCTGGATTGCTTGGCATAATTGGACTTATAATAATAGCGCCATATAGAATGGCAAGGATAGTATCTTTTTTAAATCCATGGAGTGATCCTTTAGGTAGTGGATTTCAAATCATTCAAAGTTTATATGCAATAGGTCCTGGAGGTTTATTTGGACTAGGTTTTGGTAATAGTATACAAAAACATTTTTATCTGCCTGAACCTCAAACTGATTTTATATTTTCTATTATTAGTGAAGAATTAGGCTTTTTAGGTGTATTAATACTAAGTTTATTATTTTTATTTATATTTTATAGATGTATTAAAATATGTTTAAATACTAAAGATTTATTTGGTAAATATTTATGTTTTGGTCTTAGTTTTATGATTATATTTCAAACTATATTAAATTTATCTGTAGTAATAGGATTAGTGCCAGTTACGGGAGTAACACTTCCTTTTATTTCGTATGGTGGTAGTAGTTTGTTAGTTTCTATGGCTAGTATTGGAATAATACTTAATATATCAAGAATTTAATTTTCGTTTGGTTTGATTTATGTTATAATTATCAATGTTAGGAGAAATGAAAATGATAACAAGAATTGTTGTTACTGGTATTTTAAAAGATAGTGATTTATTTTTGGTTGTAAAAAGAAATGAAAATGATGCTTTGTTTCCTAGTGCATGGGAATTTCCGGGTGGACATTTAGAAGATGGTGAAGATCTAAAAGAGGGGTTAAAAAGAGAATTAAAAGAAGAAATTGGGTTTACAGATGAATTTGAACCAATAATTACTCATTATTACGATGAAGTAAAAGAAAAAAATGGTGAATTAGTTCATGATTTAGAAATTGATTTTATTATTAACGTTGATAGTTCTAAATTCAATGTTAAATTAAGTGATGAACATTGTGATTATAAATGGGTAAAAAAAGATTCTAATTATTTAGATAACTTTATAAAAGATAAATTATCAAATATTTAAGGTTTAATATAAGAAATAAATAAAGAAAAAATGTGAGTGCAAAATAACTCACATTTTTGTATTAATTATTTTTTACTATGACCTCTTAAAACTTTTGGAAGTTTTGTGATTTTTCCTAATCTGTCTTTTTCTATTGTTACTTCGTAAATTTCATCTTCTAATAGTTCTATCAATTCTAAATCATTTATTTGATTATATAAGGCTGAATAACCTCCAAATTTTTCTTGTAAAAATTCTTGTCTTTCTTTTATACTAGAATCTATAATATCTACTTTGTTTATAAGATAAATATCTTCATCAGCCATATTACATTTTAAAAGTGCAACAGTAGTAAATTTATTATAATCTTCTCTACTTTTAATATATGGATAAATAGGTGTTTCATATCCTATTAAATAAATTTTATTTTCTATTTCTTTTTCACTTTCTTTTTTTATTAAATCTTCATATGTATAAATATTTTCTTGTCTTACTTTATCTAAATTTTCGTCACTTATTTCGATTATTAAAGTTTCGTTTTTAGGTAAAGTTTCAGCAAATTCTGATAGATTATTTACAGTTCTAGCTGGGCCTAAAATATATAAAATTGGTTCAATAGTGAATTTACCATTTTTATTTACTAATTTATAGAGTTCTGGACTTAGTTTGGTGAAATTTTTTTCAATAAATGGATTTCCTTTTTCGTCTTCGTATTTTACAAATTTTTTATACATATAATCATTCCTTTTTTCTATATATAGTATAACATTTTATTTTTTTATATGAAAGTATATTATGCAAATTTGGTAAAAATATTTTTTAATATATTTATTGATTAAATATCGTTAGTTTTGATAAAATATAATTGTAAAAGGAGTAGTAATATGAAATTTGATTTATGTAAATATATTCCTAGATTATTTGCATCTTGGTTAAGTATGATTTTAATACAAAATGTTTCAATTATATTTATAAATGAAATTAATATAATTCATATGTTTTTAGGGATTTTGATTTTTATTGTTAACTTTATACTATTAACTATATTTAGTAAAAAAATAACAAAAATAAATGTTGATTCTTTATTTTTAGTAGTTAATTATTTTATTTGCTCTTTGATATGGCTAAGTCAGAATAATAATATTTTATATTTGTTAGCAATACTTATATTTTTTTATATTATTTTAATGTTTTTTATTAATAAAAATAGAAGGTTAGTGAATAATATTAGAATTAACAAAAAAATATATGTAACTATGTTGATATTAATAATAATTGTACCTTTTTTAATATTATTAAATATTGGTATTTTGCGTTATATAACATATAATACTCCCAATTTTGATTTTGGTATATTCAGTCATATTTTTTATTATATGAAAGAAACATTTATACCTTATTCTACTTGTGAAAGGGATTTTTTATTATCTCATTTTGCTGTACATTTTTCTCCTATTTTATATTTTATTTTACCTATTTATTATATTTTTTCTAATCCTGTTGTTTTACAGATTTGTCAGGTTGTATTATTATATTTAGGGTTAATTCCTTTAATTAAATTGTGTGATTTTTATAAATTTAGTAAAAAGAAGAAATTAATTATGGTGTTTTTATATTCATTTTTTCCTATATTGAGTAGTGGTACTTTTTTTGACTTTCATGAAAACTGTTTTTTACCTGTATTATTGTTATATGTTTTTTATTTTTTTGAGAAAGATAATAAGTTTTTATTTTATGTTTTTATATTTCTAACTTTATTAGTGAAAGAAGATGTTTTTATATATATGGTTATTTTTGCTTTATATATAATTATTTCTAGAAAGAAATATAAATTAGGTTTAAGCGTGATGATTATTTCTCTTGTTTATTTTTGTATTACTGCATTTTTTATGAATAAGTATGGATTAGGGATTATGTCTAATAGATATGAAAATTTAATTTATGGTGATTCTGGATTGTTAGGTGCTATAAAGACTATTATTTTTAATCCGGGATATACTTTAACTCAATTGTTAAGTAATCCTAATAATGACTTTAATAAAATTATTTATTTAATTAAGTTATTTTTACCTGTTATGTTTATACCATTTGTTACTAAAAAGGTTTCTAGGTATATATTACTATTACCTTGTTTAATAAATTTATTAACTAATTATATTTATGCATATGATGTGAATTTTCATTATAGTTATGGTATACTAGCTTTTGTGTTTTATTTAATGATTTTGAATTTAAAGGATATGAGGTTAGGATTATCTTTAAGAATTTTTCCTTTTGCTATTATGACATGTTTCTTATTTTATTATTGTTTTGTATTTTCTTGTTTTAAAAATAATGTTTCAAATTATTTAATTTATAAAGATGATTATAAAATAGTAAGTAAAATAATAAATAGTATTCCAAATGATGCTGTTGTTAGTAGTTCAACTTTTTATTTACCTCATTTAACTTTAAGAAAAGAATTATATGAAGAATATTATCATACGGATTTAGATGATATAGATTATATAGTTTTAGATATGAGGTATAACGATAATAATTTAGAATTTTATTTAAATAATGGTTTTGAAATAATTAAAGAACATAGTGAATTTATAGCAATATTAAAAAATAAGTAGGAGGTTATGATGGATAATAAAAGATTTAAAATGATTGATGAGAACTTTATTTGTGAGGTTTGTAATAAGAGTGTAGAAAAGTTAGAATATACTGCTAGAGATCATTGTCCTCATTGTTTATGTAGTAAACATTTAGATGTTAATCCTGGAGATAGAAAGAGTGATTGTCTAGGAATACTTGAACCTATTGATATAGAAAAGGGTAAGAAAGATTCTTTAAAAATAGTATATAAATGTAATAAATGTGGAATGATTAAGAAAAATAAATCAGCAGAAGATGATAATTTTGATAAGTTATTAGAAATTATGAGTAAAGAGAATAAAAGTATTTAAAATAAATGCTTTTTTTTGTATAATAAAATGTAGGTGATAAAAATGTTTGAATACATGGGAGATAGAATAAGTAATGCTATAAAGAATATTAAAGGTATGGGTAAAATTACTGAAGATAATATTAGTGATGCAATGCGAGAGATAAGAATGGCTTTATTAGAAGCTGATGTTAATTATGAAGTAGTTAAAGAATTTGTTCGTAATGTTAAAGAAAAAGCTTTAGGTATGGAAGTTGGTAAAAGTTTAAAACCTGATGAAGTGTTTATTAAATTAGTTAAAGATGAATTAATTACGCTATTAGGAAATGATTATGTAGAATTAGAAACTAAAAAAAATCCTACTATAATTATGATGGCTGGGTTACAAGGTAGTGGTAAGACTACTACTGTAGGGAAACTTGCTAATATGTTAAGACGAAAACATAAAAAGAATCCTTTATTAGTTGCATGCGATATTTATAGACCTGCTGCTATAGAACAATTAAAAACTATAGGTAAAGAGCTTAACATTACTGTTTTTGAACGTGGCAAAGAAAAGCCTTTAGATATTGTAAAAGAAGCTTTAGATTATGCTAAACTTAATAATCATGATTATATTATCATAGATACAGCTGGTAGGCTTCATATAGATGAAGAGTTGATGGGAGAGTTAGTATCTATAAATGAGATAGTGAAACCTGATGAAATCCTTTTAGTTATTGATGCTATGATGGGACAAGATGCAATAAATGTAATAAAAGGATTTAATGAAAAACTGCCACTTACTGGAGCTATATTAACTAAAATGGATGGTAATACTAAAGGTGGGGTTGCTTTATCAGTTAGACATTTAACAAACATACCTATTAAGTTTATAGGTACTAGTGAAAAAATGGATGGATTAAGTGAATTTTATCCAGAAAGAATGGCTGAACGTATTTTAGATATGGGAGATATTTTATCTATTGCAGAAAAAGTTGAAGGAATTATAAATGAAGATGAAGCAGAAGAACTTACTAAAAAAATGCAAAGAGGAAAATATGATTTAGAGGACTTCTTGACTAATTTAAAACAGATTAAAAAGTTGGGACCTTTAGAAAATATTTTAAAAATGTTACCAGGTGCTAGAAAAATGGGGTTAAATAATATTACTATAAATCCTAAAGATTTTGCTCATATAGAAGCTATAATACTTTCTATGACTCCTTATGAAAGAAAAAATCCGGATGTATTAAAAAATTCAAGGAAATTGAGAATTAGTAAGGGTAGTGGGAGAAGTGTTGAAGAAATAAATAGATTACTTAAACAATTTGAACAAATGAAAGTTATGATGAAACAAGTAAGTAATGGAAATATGAAATTGCCATTTTAAAAAAGTATTAGAGTTTAATACTTTTTTCTTTTAGTTGTTCTGATATATAAATAATTTTATAATTATCGATAGAGTTGTATCTACAGTTTTTATTATTATCTATTTGGTATTGGCTTTGTTTTAAAAATAACGCTATTTTTTCAAAAAAATTTTGACTAATATATAGTTTATTATTTTTTACTTTTCCCTCAATTATAAAAGCAGCAGCTAATCTTCTTATTCTTTTTAAATCACTAAGTAGTACATTTTTTGTATCTGATGTTATTTTAATTATGGATTTTCCATATTCATATAATTCATTTTCACTAATTAATATATAGTTAGCGAAATTATTATTTATGTTACGAACTAAAAATAGTTTTTCTTCATTTGTTTTAAAGTTTAATGGTAAAACATAATGCTTATCTTTTTTTTCAATATTGTCTATATTTAGCGTATTTTCCATAATTTAATTCTCCTTTGTTTAATTAAATGATATCATATATTTATAAATAATTAAAGAAATAGTATTGACATAACCTTTAATTTACTATATACTATAGGTAGCTTAGATAGAGTAATATAGTTCAGGAAGATTTAATTATTTTTTATTAAATCTTAGAAAGTCGTTTGCATTTTTGTAGGAATTATATTCAATTAGGTTTTTATAATCGAGCATAGGGTTGGTATCAATTATTAATGTTATGATTGATTATAAGATAACCGCTTTTATTGAAAATTTATTTATATGAATAATAAATAAAATCTTGTCAAATCTAAGCATTGCAATTGTAATAGAGAAAGACACTCTGAATGATAAGATGTTGTGCTAAATACTGATAATATTTAGTTGTTAGATGGGACATCTACTCACAACTTTTCTTAAACTCGGACCAATAGTATTATCAGTGCTATTGGTTTTTGTATGGACAAAAATATTTAAATATCTTATACTTTTATTAGGTGATGTTTATGAAAAAAAGATTATATAAAAGTACAACTGATAAAAAAATAGCAGGTGTGTGTGGTGGAATTGCTGAATACATGAATGTTGATTCAACAATCGTTAGATTAATTTGTATTGCACTAGTATTTGGTTGGGGTACAGGATTACTTGCTTATATAGTAGCTGCTATAATTATGCCTATAAAATAATTTAATTGTAGTGGGGGATTATGAAAATAAATGGTTTAAAACATTTAAATAATAATTGGTATGATAGTATTATGATACGTAATACTGATTCTAATGAAACTAAAATTAATATTAAAAATAAAGATAATATAAATTCTATATACAATAGTTCTTTTTCTGATTCAATTAAATATTTAAGTGAAAAAGATAAAATAAATGAAATAATAAGGTATTATTTAAGAAATAATAAAATATATTCTATAAATGATAAAACTAAGTTGGAGTATTATGATGGTTATTTTATTGCTATAGAGGGTACTAGAAATTTATATTTACAACTTAAAGATAATTCTATAGATAAAGAAGTATTAGAAGAAATTAAAGAAAAATATATTAGCGATAGATATGAATATTTATATAATTTAGATATTAAAAATATAGATTTTAGTTATTTTATTGATGAAAGTTCTTATTATGTAAGTAAATATAGAAATGAAGTAGAAGATGTATTAAATATTCAATTAAAATCTAATGATAATAAAGTATTATCAAAATTTGAAAAAGATTTTTTATTAGATTATATTAAGTATTTATTTAGTAAAACTGATCAAAAAATATATGAACGCCATGTAGGTATATCTATTTATATGTATAAGTATTATGATACTTTAAAATTTGGAGAATTTCCTGGTATATATATTGGAAATAAAGACTTTATATTAAAAATAAATTATAGTATTTTTAAAGAAATAGATGGTTTAATTTATAGGCATAATAAAAATATTGAAGATTCTAAAAAAATGCAATTATCTTTATTAAAAAAGAATAGTTAAAATATACTAGTACATATCTAATAATATTTCATAAAATATTTTAGAAAGGATAGTGTACAAAATGTATAATTTTAGATGTGTAGATAAAGAACCAAAAGAAATTAATTATGGAAATATGATGTATAACGGCAATATGTCTATGGCTGGTATGGAATGTCCTATAATTTATGAGTGTCCAATAGAAAGAGTGTGTCATAGGGAAATACATCATCATGTACCACATGTTTGTCCAATAAATACTAGAGTAATTAACCATCATATTTATACTCATACTTATACTCCTGAATATACTTGTTCAGAGGAAAATGAAAAGTGTGATATATATCAAGGTAATTGCAATAACTTTTAAATCTCTTAGGAGATTTTTTCTTTTTATGTTAAATAATTTATGAAGTGCGTAGATAGTTATCGAAATTTGTTAATTTTTAGTTTTATAATTTGTTATATAGAACTGAAAAAATAGAGGAATGTGGTAGTATTGTTTCTGAATATATATTAGTAAATAATTATTATTTTTTTATAATTCATGTAATTTGCATTTTAATTTTTATATGTTATAATGTAAGTGTTTGATTTAAGTATTTGTATTGTAAATTTAATATTGTTTTTTAGATTAAAAGATAATACAGTTAAATAATATTTGGAGGGTTTTATGAATATAAAGGATATTATAAAAAATTTTAAAATAGATGGAGAAATAGTTAGTATAGAGGCAAATAATACTGGAAATATTAATAGAACTTATATGGTTACTGTTAATAAAGATGGTAAAGATAAAAGGTATATTGTTCAAAAAATTAATACTACTGTATTTAATGAACCTTATTTATTAATGAATAATATAGAAAATGTTACTAATTATTGTAGAAATTATTTAGAACAAAATGGTGAAGATATTAAAAGAGGTACATTAAGTGTAGTTAGGACAATAGATAACAAAAATTTATATAGAACTAAAGATAATGAGTATTATAGAATGTATGATTTTGTTGAAAATGCTATATCTTATGATAAAGCTGAAAATGAAGAAATGTTTTATAATGTTGGAAAAGCTTGCGGACATTTTGTACGTATGTTAGATGGCTATCCTATGGATGAATTAGATGAAACTATACCTAATTTCCATAATACTAAATCTAGATATGATGATTTGATAAATAGTATAAAAAAAGATCCGGTAGGACGAGCTAAAATGGTTATGCCTGAGATATTATTTGTTTTAAAGAGAAGTGATCAAGTTAGTCAAATAGTAGATTTGATTGATAAGGGAGAAATTCCTTTACGTGTTACTCATAATGATACTAAAATTAATAATGTTTTAATGGATAAAAATACTAATGAAGCTATATGTATGATAGATTTGGATACTGTAATGCCTGGAAGTGCACTATATGATTTTGGAGATGCTGTTAGAAGTGGTGCTGCTAAAACTATAGAGGATGATCCTAATTTAGAAAATGCAGGTATTAATTTGGATTATTTTAAAAGTTTTACTGAAGCTTATTTAAGTGAAACTAAGGATATATTAACTAAAACTGAAATAGATTATTTAGCTTTTTCTTGTATTTTATTGACTTTAGAGTTAGCTATTAGATTTTTAACTGATTATATTAATGGTGATACATATTTTAAATGTAATTATGAAAATCATAATTTAGATAGAGTAAGAAATCAAATTGCTTTAGTAAAAGATATGGAAAAGAATTATGTTAATATGAATAATATTGTAAGAAAAATTGCTTATGGTAAATCATTAACATTAAAAAAGGATAATAAGTGAAAGCATTAACTATAAAACAACCTTATGCATCTTTAATAGTAAATAATTATAAAGAATATGAATTTAGAAGTTGGAATACTAATTATAGAGGTAAAATTTTAATTCATGCTGGGTTATCTAAGTATAGTAATTTAAATGATTTTAATATGTATAATTTAGATTATATTTATGGTGCTATTATAGGAGAGGCTTATATAGTTGATTCTATAAAAGTGGACAAAGAATTTGATAGTTATTTGCATAAATTGAACAATTTGGTGTATGCTGGTGATCATGTTGATTTATATGCTTGGAAGTTAGAAAATATTGTAAAGTATGATAAACCTATATTTGTTAAGGGAAAATTAGGCTTATGGAATTATGAATAGAAAGTGAAAATTTTGCTTTCTATTTTCTTTATATTATGTTAGAATTTATTTATATAATTTGAGGTGGTATTATGCATGATTTTGAAATATTATTAGACGTAATAAAATCTTATAATGAAGAAGAAATAGAAAGAATTAAAAAAGCGTATTCTTTTGCTAGTGAGGCACATAAAAATCAAGTTAGACAAAGTGGGGAACCTTATATAATTCATCCAATAAACGTTTGTATTAATTTGGCTAAATTTCATGCGGATGGTGCAACACTTGTTGCTGGTATGTTACATGATGTAGTTGAAGATACTAAATATACTATAGAAGATATAGAAAATGAATTTGGTAGCGAGGTTGCTAAATTAGTTTTGGGTGTTACTAAAATTAATGATATTCATTTTTCTTCTTTAGATGAAGCTAGAGATGCTAATATTAGAAGAATTATTACTAGTTTAAATGACGATGTAAGAATAATTATTATAAAACTTTGTGATAGACTTCATAATATGAGAACTTTAAAGTTTAAGGAATCATTTAAACAACAAAGAAGTGCATTGGAGACTTTATCTATTTTTGTTCCTTTAGCATATTTTATTGGAGCTTTTAGATTAAAATGTGAACTTGAAGATATTTGTTTGTCTTATTTAAAACCTGAAATATATGAAGATTTATTAAAAAAACAACAAAGAATTAAAAGAGAATATTCTCATTGTATTGAAATAACTTCTAAAAAGATATCAGAAATGTTAGATAGTAATTCAATAAAATATGAGATGCGTTCAAAGTTAATTAATATTTATAATGTATATAAAAAAATTAAAAGAGGGTATAAAATAAATGAAATTCATGATTTAGTTAATATAAAAGTTATTGTTGAAACTCGTGATGAATGTTATAGAGTCTTGGGGTTAGTACATAAATTATTTAAGCCAATGAATTATAAATTTAAAGATTATATTGCTACACCTAAAACTAATATGTATAGATCTTTACATACTACAGTTTTTGGTCCTTTAGAAAAATTAATTCAAATTCAAATAAAAACTAAGGATATGGATAATATAAATACTTATGGACTTGCTAGTTATTGGAATCAATATAGAGGTATGGGTAGTAAAAAAATGCAGGAAGAATTATTACGTAATTATCAATTTATGTCTACTATTACTGATTTAAATGAAACTATTAAAAATGATAAAGCTTTTATAGAAAAAATAAAAAATGAAATATTTAGTAATAATATATATGTATATACTGCTAATGGTGATATAGTTGAATTACCTAATAATTCTACTCCAATTGATTTTGCTTATAAAATACATACTAATATTGGTAATCATTTATCTAAATGTTTTGTTAATGGAGATGAAGTATCTTTAGATTATAAATTAAAAAATAAAGATAGAATTATTGTAATTGTAAAAGATAGTAGTCATCCATATAAAAAGTGGTTGAATATAGTTACTACTAGCTTAGCTAAAAGAAAAATAAAAGAGTATTTTAAAAGTAAAGAATAATTGCTCTTTTTTTGTATAAAAAATGTAAAAGATATTCAGTTAATCATTTTTAAATGTTATAATAAAATAGTTAAGAAGGTGAAGTTATGGATGATAAATTAAATAGGTTTTTTAATAAGATAGGATATACTAATTTAGAAGATTTTAAAGATTCTAATGTAGAAAAGGTAACTATTAATAAATTAGAAGAATCTTGGACAGTATATATTAAAAATAAGAAGTTTATTAATATTGATAGTATGATAAATTTAATTAATTTATGTAGTAAGGGTATAGATGATGTTAAAACTATTAATATTGTTTTTAGTAATGAAATTATTACAAACGATGATATTATAACTTCTTTTAGATATTTATTAAATGATTTAATTAAAGAAAGTCCTTCTTTATCTAGTATTATAAATAATGAAATAACTATAATTGATGATGTTATAACTATTGAAGTTATTAGTGAAATAGAAGAAAAATTAATTAAGAAAGAAACTAAAAAATTAATTAAAAAATTAGAGATGTTTGGGTTATATGATTTAAATATAAATTGTAAGATAAATGAAAAATTAAAAGAAGAAATAAAGAAAAAAATTAAAGAAACTAGAGTAGAAATAGTTAAAACAGAAGAAGTTAGTCCAATAATTTTGGGTGAGGCTATAAAGGGTAAGGTAAGTACAATAGATTCTATAGTTGGTGAAGATAATAATATTGTAGTAGAGGCTTTTGTATTTGGGCTAGATATTTTTGAATCTAGTAAAAGTAACTTTAAAATATTAACTTTAAAAATAAGCGATAAAACTGATAGCATTTTAGCAAAGGTATTTAGTAAAGATGAAGATGAATTTAAAAATATTTGTAAATCTATAAAGTCTGGTAATTGGTATAAGATAAGAGGTTATATAAAAAATGATCAGTTTGCTCATGATATGGTATTAAATATAAGAGATATGGAAAATATACCAAGTAAAGATGTGAGTATAATTGATGATGCAGAGGAGAAAAGAATAGAATTACATGCACATACGTTTATGAGTCAGATGGATGGTTGCGTAGATGCTAAGAAGTTATTAAAGACCGCTACAAAGTGGGGACATAAGGCTATAGGTATAACTGATCACAACGGTTGTCAATCTTTTCCAGATGTTTATCACTTTGTAACTGATTATAATAAAGGTAAAAGTGAAGAAGATAAATTTAAAGCAATATATGGCTCTGAAATGGTTTTAGTAGATGATACTGTAAGGATAGTAACTAGACCGAATGAATTGTCTATTATGGATACTACATATTGTGTATTTGATATTGAAACAACTGGTTTTAATGCAGGTGGTCAAGACTCTATTATTGAAATTGGTGCAGTGTTAATTAGAAATGGAGAAATTATTGATAGATTTGATGAATTAATAGATCCAAAAAGACCACTTCCTTATAAGATAATTGAATTAACTAATATAACAGATGATATGTTAAAAGGTAAAGATGATGAAGAGACTGTAGTTAAAAGATTTATGGAGTGGGCAAAAGATTATCCTTTAGTTGCTCATAATGCTAAATTTGATACTTCATTTATAGATATGTGTCATAAAAAATATAATATGGGTGAATTTACACATTGTGTTATAGATACTTTAGAATTATCACGTGCTTTAGAACCTGAATATAATAAGCATAGCTTAAGTGCATTAGTTAAAAGGTATGATGTTCCTTGGGATGAAGATGCTCATCATAGAGCAGATTATGATGCAGAAGGGACTGCTTTAGTTTTAACTAAAATGTTAAAAAAATTACAATCTAAAAAGTTTGAAAAAATTAGTGAGATAAATAATTTAATCGATAGTAAAGAAATACATAAATATGGTAGAACTTTTCATGTTAATTTACTAGTACAGAATAAAATAGGTTTAAAAAATTTATTTAAAATAATTAGTTATGCCAATACTACTTATTTATATAAAACTCCTAGAATTTTAAGAAGTAAATTAGAAGAATTAAGAGAAGGTATTTTAATTGGTAGTGGTTGTTATGAATCTGAAGTATTTATAGAAGCAAGAAGTAAAAGTGAAGAAGAGTTAAGAAATATTATTGATTTTTATGATTATGTTGAAATACAACCTAAAGATGCTTATAGTCATTTAATAGATCAAAGTGATTTTTTAAATGAAGCAGAATTGGAAAGTAGTATTAGAAAAATAATTAATTGTACTAAAGAACAAGGTAAAATAATTGTTGCTACTGGAGATGTACATTATTTAAATAAAGAAGATAAAATTTATAGAGAGATAATAATTAATCAAAAAGTTCCAGGTGGAGGAAGACATACTTTAAATAGACCTAGTATAACACATATACCAGAAAATCATTTTAGAACTACAAATGAAATGCTTGATGATTTTTCTTATTTAGGTAGTGAACTTGCTTATGAAATGGTCGTTTTAAATCCCAAGAAAATTAGTGATAGTGTTGAAATAATTGAGGTTATTATTGAAACTGGAGGAGTGCCTTTTTCTCCTAAGATGGGCGACTCTAGAGGAGAAGTTTATAAATTAGTTTATGATAAAGCTCATAGTATGTATGGAAATCCTTTACCTAATAATATAGAAAGTAGAATAGCACAAGAATTATATGGTGATGGAATTTTAGCTTTAGTAAAAAATAAAGTAAAGAGTGAAAATGAAGATAAATCTGATGAAGAAATAGAAAATATTTTTTATACTGAATTATCTAATATAGTTAAAGAAGGTTATGATAAAGTATTTGAATTAACTAAAGAGAATATAAAAAATACAAGTGATAGCGAGTTAACTTTAGAGGAATTAGATAAACAAACTAAGAAAAATTTAGGCGGAATAATTGGTGGAGGTTTCGATGTAATATATCTTATTGCACAAAAATTAGTTAAACACTCTAATGATGATGGATATTTAGTTGGTTCTCGTGGTAGTGTAGGATCTAGTTTTGTTGCAACTATGATGGGGATAACAGAAGTTAATCCTTTGCCTGCTCATTATTTATGTCCGAATTGTAAAATGAGTATTTTTAATTTTGAAGATGGTAGAAGTTTAGGTAGTGTTTATTCTAGTGGGTTTGATTTGCCTGATAAAAATTGTCCTAATTGTGGTACTCCTTTTGAAAAAGATGGGCAAGATATGCCATTTGCAACATTCTTAGGATTTAATGCTGATAAGGTTCCTGATATAGATTTAAACTTTTCTGGTGATAATCAAGCAAGTGCTCATGAATATACTAAGGTATTATTTGGTGTTGATAACGTATATCGTGCTGGTACAATAGGTACTGTTGCTGAAAAAACCGCTTATGGTTTTGTTAAAGGATATTGCGAAGAAAAAGGAATAAATTTAAGAAGTGTAGAGATAGAAAGATTAGCAATGGGATGTACTGGAATTAAAAGAACTACTGGACAACATCCTGGAGGAATAGTTGTTATACCTGGTTATATGGATGTCTTTGATTTTACGCCATTTCAATATCCTGCAGATGATCCAGAAAGTGCTTGGCGAACTACTCATTTTGATTATCATGCTATTGATCAGGATGTATTAAAATTAGATATACTTGGACATGATGATCCGACTGTGTTAAGAATGTTACAAGATTTATCAGGTATGGATGTTACAAAAGTACCTTTAGATGATAAAGATACTATGGCTATATTTAAATCTCCGGAACCATTAGGTGTTACAAGTGAGAGAATTATGTGTGAAACCGGTACATTAGGTATACCTGAATTTGGTACTAAATTTACTATTGGTATGCTTATGGATACTAAACCATCAACTTTTTCTGAGTTGATTAAAATTTCTGGTTTATCACATGGTACTGATGTATGGTTAGGCAATGCTCAAGAATTAATTAGAAATAACGTAGTTGAATTTAAAGACGTTATTGGTTGTCGTGATGATATAATGGTATATTTAATGTACCGTGGATTAGCTCCTAAAAAAGCTTTTAAAATAATGGAATTTGTAAGAAAAGGAAAAGCTAGTAAAGATCCTGAAGCTTGGATGGAATATGATAAAGAAATGAGAGAAGCTGGAATTGAAGATTGGTTTATCGATTCTTGTAGAAAAATAAAATATATGTTCCCTAAAGCTCATGCTGCTGCATATGTAATAAGCGCATTCAGAATTGCATATTTTAAAGTACATCATCCATTACTTTATTATGCTGCGTATTTTTCAATAAGATGTGATGATTTTGATGTCGATTCTATGATAAAAGGAGAGACAGCTATTAGAGCTAAAATAGAAGAATTACAAAATAAAGGATTTGAAATATCAAATAAAGAAGCTAATACTTTAGATGTTTTATTGCTTGCACTTGAAATGACAGCAAGGGGATTCTCATTTAAAAATATAGATTTAGAGAAATCAGATTCAAGATATTTCTTAATAGATGAAGATAAAAATAGCTTAATTATTCCTTTTAGAGCATTAGATGGAATGGGTGTTCAAGCGAGTCAACAAATAGTTGTGGAAAGAGAAAAGGGTAAATACATTAGTATAGAAGATTTACAAAATAGAGGTAAAGTTAATACAACTTCTATAGAAAGATTAAGATCACTTGGTGTTTTAAAAGGTTTACCTGAGTCTAGCCAATTAAGTTTATTTTAAGAATATTCGTCAAATTTTTTATAGTTAATCACCTAAAATATAAATAGGTGATAGTATGCGAAAGATATTTAAAAGTAGAACTAATAATAAAAGTTTTATAAAAAAATTTATTATGCTACTCTTAATATCTTTTTTTAGTGCATACTTTTTAAATAAAATAAATCTTTTTCATAATGAGAGATTTACAAATTTATTAAAAAAAATTAGTATGAATGAATTGATTAATTCAGAATTGGAATTTAAAGGACAATATTTATTTAATATAGCTTTGAGTACTTTTGATAATATTAAGTTTACTAAAGAAGTATTTCAAAATGTAGAAGTGGAAAAAAATGAAGATAATGATGCTGTAATATATATTTATAATACTCATCAAACAGAGGAATATGAAACTATAGCAAATTATAATTTGACTCCAACCGTATTAACTGCATCTTATATTTTAAAAGATTTATTAAAAGATTATGGAATTAATTCTATTGTAGAAGATAGGGATTTAAAAAGTGATATGAATCGTTTAGGTTATACGTATAAAGATGCGTATAAAGTAAGTAGAAATTGGTTAAATGAATTAGGAAATAAAGATATGAAATTGTATATTGATTTACATAGAGATAGCATTAATTATAAATTAAGCAATATAACTATAGATGGTAAAGATTATGCAAAGATCATGTTTGTTGTTGGGACTAATTATAATTATCAAGAAAATATGAATGTTGCTACTTCTTTAGTAAATGAAATAGAAAGTATTAATAATAAAATTAGTAGGGGAATATTTACTAGAACTAGTGTATATAATCAAGATTTTAATGAAAATTGTGTACTAATAGAAGTGGGAGGGCCAAATAGTACTTATGAAAGTGTAAGTAATAGTCTTTCTGTTTTAGCTTTAGCTATAAAAAATTATTTGGGTGAATGATATGGATAAAAAAAAGAAAAAAAATAATTTAATATTAAAAATTTTGTTAGTTCTTTTTATAATATATTTTTGCTTATATTTGATGAATAATTTAGGATATTATAATATTAATTCAAAAAATGTTGTATTAACTAATGAAAAAATAAAAGAATTTGAAGATGATATAAAAAATGGAGAAAATATAGATATTAAAAATTATATAAATGATAATATTAATTATAAAAATACCTATAGTAATTTAGGTTATAACTTATCTTTAGGAATAGACAATATATTTAATAAAGGGATTAAGAAAGTTAGTAAAATATTCAAAAAATTATTTAAATAAAAAAGCTATTCTTTTATAAGAACAGCATGTATAACTAATCTTTGAGCACTAGTAGTGCCACAAGTAGATAAAGTTAAAATATGGTCATCTTTTGTTACTTCTACATTAAAATCGTACATACTTCTATTTTTTAAGAAATCAATAAAAGTTTGATATTCATCTAAGTCACCAAAATTAGCGTATAAATAATCGTTGGTTTCAGGTACTTTATAAATAGAAAATATTTTCCATTTCATATTTTTAACTTTAGTATTAAATGTTATAATTTGATTTTCTTCATTTTTATACCATGATTCATTTGTTGCATATCTAAGTGTACCAAACATCATACCATTTTTTAAATTATGAGCATATATAATAGTATTATTACTCATATTATATACGTTATTTCTATAATCCATATATACCCAACCGTATGAATTGTTTTTTTTGTTAAAATCTCTTTTTAAATAATAATCATTATCAGTATGTTGTACTACTGGATAATTAATTTTAGTATTATTTACAGTTAACCAACCAACTGTTTCGTCATTGATTTTTCCTAGTTCTTCAAAAATTTGTTCATATTTTGTATAGTATGATGAAGGTGGTTCTGGTTTTGTTGTTGTATTCTGATTAGTAGTATTATTATCTTCTTCATTTTCTTCAGAATCTATATATAATATATCGTCGTCATTTTCATTGTCGATATTTGGTAGTTCAAAATTATCTAATATGTTTGTTAAAGTTTCGTCTATTTTATTAAGTTTTTTTTCACTTGTGTAATTTTTATAATAATCTAATCCAGAAAATAATAATGCACCTAATAAAACAACTATACATATATATTTTAATGTTACAAAATTTAATTGTTTAAAGAAATTTTTTTTCTTATATTCTTTAGAATAAACAATTTTAAAATCTATATTTGATTCATTTAAATAGTCTTTATAAATATCTTTTAAATAGTTGATAGAATTTACTATAATATTAATATTGTTTTTTTCATAAAATATTATATTTTTATTTATTATGTTGTTTTCCTTGAATAAATCAATGATCGAATATATTAAATCATTAGTATAATTTTTAATATGTATTTCTTTCAAATATTTGTTTATTCTTAAGAATGTTTTAAATTCTTCTAATTCTTTTAAATCAAAATTTTTGTTTATTACAACTTTCTTTTTATAATAAATATCAGAATAATTATTTAATTTGTTATCCTCCATGAATTTACTCATAAAAAATATTTCGCATCTTACTTCTATTTTTAAATTTTTATTAATGTCTAATCTTTCTAGTAAGTATGGTGGTATATCATAACAATTAATATATTCTAATGTATTATTATCTAATAATTTTAAAAATATATCATATGTAATAGATTTATCATCACTAATTAATAATTTTTTAATATTTTTAAAACTATTTATTAAATCTAGAGTTAGAGTAGTTAGTTCTATATTATTTATTCTTACTTTATCAATGGAATTTTTAATTATAATTGTATTTAAAAAGCTGCTAACTAATTCTATATTATCTTTAATATATTGATATGAAAATAATAATTCTTTAGTATCAATTATATTAGTGTTATTTAAGTTTTTATTTTCTTTAGATTTAACATGCGTTAAAGTAAGTAATTTTGAATTAACTCGTATTAAAACATTATTCATAAATATAATCACTTACTTTCTATTCTTATATATATTAATAGTATCATGAATTTATAAAAAATACAATTATATTATTAGTTGTTTAAATAATTTGAAAATCTTTAAAATTATTTTCATCGTAATTATAATATGTTACTTTATTAAATAATTTTTCTATATTATCTTTTTTTATTTGAAAAACCAAATTTTTATTACAATATCTTCCTTTATTATCGCCAGATTTACTTATTCGAGAAATGATAGATACTTCTATAAGTCCATTTTTGAGTAAGTTTTTAAATGTATAAAAATTTTTGAGTTCATAAAGTTGTATTTCATAATATCTAAAATATTCTATATTATTTAATATTTTTTTGCTAGCTTTAATAATGGCTAAATTTTTTAGTTTTATTAGTAAATGTTTTCTTATGTTTTCTAATTCTACATATGCCTTCTTTTCAATTAATACTTTATTTTTGTTGTATACACATATAAAAAGCTTTTCTCCTTCTAAACAAAGGCTTAAGTAATATTTTTTATTTAAATCAGATAATTCGTTAACTCTAATTTTTCTTATTAGAGTTTTTTTCTCTTTAAAATCTTTATCATAGTTTCCATATGTTTGATTTAATCGAATTATCTCTTTATTTGAAGGGCCATCTATTGCTAAAGAGAAAAGTGATATAGGAAAACGACTATATCTTGTTGTACATTTTATTTCTATATCTTCATAATCTGGTGTATAGTTTGTATCAATTTTTTTACCTATTTCTTTTTCGAATGTTAAACCGATGTTGCCATTCCCTAAAGTTACTCCTTCTATCCATCTTTTTTTAGCTATAAGCTTAAATTTTTTTAATAAACCTTCAAAATTTCCTTTCATATATACAGCTCCTTACATTTATATATATTAAGAAAAAATTTGTATTTCCTTTTTTATTTTAAATATTCTATAAAAAGATCAAAAAGGGCGGTCAGTAGGTAAATAAAAAACAAAGCGCTTGCTTTGTTAATGTCAGTTTGGTGCAGGTAACAGGACTTGAACCTGCACGGAAGAATCCACTAGATCCTAAGTCTAGCGCGTCTGCCAGTTCCGCCATACCTGCAATTAAAAAAATGGTGGATCTTGTAGGACTCGAACCTACGACCGCCCGGTTATGAGCCGGATGCTCTAACCAACTGAGCTAAAGATCCGTAATCCGCCATTGCCATTTAATAATAACATATTTATTTTTTAGATGCAATATATTTTTTAAAAAAACTTAAATTTTTTGTAAAAAATATTTTTTTTATGCATTCGGCTCTATAACTTTTCTTTATAAAGCATAGTTAATGTACTGAGTATTAAATTTATTGTGATTAAAAGATATTTTCTAATGTTTATGATTTATAAAATTTTTATAAAAAAAACTAACATTTCTGTTAGCAAGTTACTATTTGGTGACCCGTACGGGATTTGAACCCATGAATGCATGCGTGAAAGGCATGTGTGTTAAACCACTTCACCAACGGGCCATAACAAATGACTAGTTAAATATACTATATAATATTGGTTAAGTCAAGTATATTTTTTATTTTTTAATAATATTAAGTGAGGTCAAAGGTTTAAGTCCATAAAAAAACTCATCAAAAGATGAGTTATATTTTAATTGGTGACCCGTACGGGATTTGAACCCATGAATGCATGCGTGAAAGGCATGTGTGTTAAACCACTTCACCAACGGGCCAATCAAAATGGTGGACCTGAATGGACTTGAACCATCGACCTCACGCTTATCAGGCGTGCGCTCTAACCAGCTGAGCTACAGGTCCGTTTTAATTGACTACATTATTATATCTAAATTATTATTATTTTGTCAATAACTTTATTAAAAATTTTAGCTCACTGTTAAGCGCACTTGCGATAAGCTGATTTTTAATATAAAAAGATTGCATTTGTGCAATCAATTAATTAACAAAATGGTGGACTGTTAGGGATTCGAACCCTAGACCCACTGATTAAGAGTCAGTTGCTCTACCAACTGAGCTAACAGTCCAAAAAATTGATTACGTAAATAATTATAACATAAATTTAAAAAATATCTAGTATAAATTTTAAAAAAATGCAAAAAAACATTAAATTTCTTGATAATAGATTTTATTTGATATATAATACTAAGTATCAAGAAGGAGAAATTATATGAAAAATGTTAAAGAAATAACTGTAAAAATAGAAAAAGATGAATGGATGAATATTCTTAAAGATACTTTTAATAAAAATAAAAAGAATATTCAAATGGATGGCTTTAGAAAAGGTAGTGTAACTTGGGATTTATTTATAAAGAAAAATGGTATTGAAAGTTTATATTCTGATGCTGCTAATTTTATTATAGATTCTAAATATGCTGATGCCTATAAAGAATCAGGAGTAGAACCTGTTGTTCAACCAAGTGTTAATATTGAAGATATAAGTGAAAATGGTATTACTATAAAATATACTTTTATTAGCAAACCTGAAGTTAAATTAGGAGAATATAAGAATTTAGGTATTAAACGTGAAAAAGCAAAAGTTACTAAAGAAGAAATAGAAAATGAATTAGAATCTTTAAGAGATAAACTTGCTGAAATAGTTAATAAAGAAGAAGGCAGTGTTGAATCTGGAGATACAGCTGTTATAGATTTTACTGGTGTAGTTGATGGAAAAGAACTTGATGGAGGTAAAGGAGAAAATTATCCTTTAGAAATAGGGTCAAATACATTTATACCTGGATTTGAAGACAGTGTAATAGGAATGAAAGTTGGAGAAACTAAAGATATTAATCTTAAATTTCCTGAAAATTATGTAGAAGATTTAAAAAATAAAGATGTAACATTTACAGTTACAGTAAGAGAAATAAAGACTAGAGTTTTACCTGAAATAAATGAAGATTTCTATAAAGACTTAGGATATGAAGATGTAAAAACTCAAGAAGAATTAGAAAAAAAGATTAAAGAACACTTATTAGAACATAAAAATCATGATATAGATAATAAATATTTAGATGAAGTTTTAAAGAAAGCTACTGAAAATATGACTGTTGAAATTAATGAAGAAATTGTTCATGATGAAATCCATAGAATGATTAATCAATATAGTGAACAATTAAAGATGCAAGGTTTATCAATTGAACAATATTTAGAATTTACTAAATCTACTATGGAAGATTTAGAAAGTCAAATGCATCCTGAAGCTTTATCAAGAGTTAAAGAAAGATATTTGATAGAAGCTGTTGCAGAAAAAGAAAATATTGAAGTAACACAAGAAGAAGTTGAAGCTGATATTGAAAGAATTTCTGCTATGTATAACATTGAAAAAGAGGAATTTGTTAAAATGATTGGTGGAAATGACATGATTAAATATGATGTTAAAATGAGAAAGGCATTAGAATTCCTAAAAGAAAATTAATATTTAACTGTTAACATTGTTGACAGTTTTTTTATGTTATTGTTGAAAAATTTTTAATATGAAAATATAATATATATAAGGAGGATATATTATGGAAACAGGTACAATAATTTTAATAGTTGTTATTGCGATGGTGGTATTATTGGTCTTTTGGTATTTTAAGACATATAATGCTTTAATTGAATTAAGAAATAGAAAAGATGATCAATTTTCTCAAATAGATGTTCAATTAAAGAGAAGATCCGATTTAATACCAAATTTGGTTGAAACTGTTAAAGGTTATGCTAAACATGAAAGTGATACTTTAGAGGAAGTAATACGTGCTAGAAACGAATATAATACTGCTAGAACAAATGAAGATAAAATGAAAGCTAGTGGGGAAATAACACAAGCCTTAAATAAACTTTTTGCTCTTTCTGAAGCATATCCTGATTTGAAAGCTAATACTAATTTTATGTCTTTACAAAATGATTTAAAAGAAACAGAAGATAAAATTAGTGTAGCTAGACAATTTTATAATGATACTGTTTTAACTTATAATAATAAAGTTGAAACTGTTCCATCAAATATTGTTGCTAATATTGGTGGGTTTAAAAAGAGTGAGTTTTTCCAAATTGATGAAGCATCTAAAGAAGCTCCAAAAGTTAAATTTTAATTGGACGAGTTTCGTCCTTTTTTTAAAGGAGATTTTATGAAAAAGAATATAATATTTGTTTTATGTTTGCTATTATTTCCATTAAATATATTTGCAGTTAGTAAAGTAGATTATGATGTAACTCAATATAAAATCGATGCAAATATAACTGATAGTGGTAATTTGAATGTTTGTGAATATATTAAATTGACTGGTTCTTTTAATGGGTATATTAGAGATATATTTTATAAAGAAGGGGATACAACTTATAATCCATTAGGTATAAGAGATATTACTGTTTATGATTTAAATGTTAATTCGATGAATAAGGGTAGTGCTTTTATTTATGATGATAATGCTTATAAAGGTGAAAGTTTAAAATATAATGTGCAATATAACTATAATGGTCCTACTGTAACAATGTTTAATGCTAATAATAGTGGTTCTAAAGGTTTTGTTTTATGTTATACATTAGAAAATGCAATTTTAATTCATAATGATGTTGCAGAGTTATATTATAATTTTATACCAAAGGGTTTTGAAGATTTATTAGAAAATGTAAGTGTAGAAGTTAAGTTACCTGGCAAGGATGAAACTTTAAGAGTTTGGGCACATGGACCTTTATATGGAGAAGTAAGTAAAAATACTAATAATATTAATTCATATTTATATGCTAATATAAGTTATGTAAATCCTGGAGAGGTTTTAAATATAAGGATGACATTTAATAAAGCTTTAGTTAATAATAGCACAAGATATACTAATTTAAATGTTTTAGATGATATTATAAATGAAGAAACTAAGTTAGCAGATGATGCTAATAGAGAAAGAAAAATCAATAATTTAATATATTATGGTTCAATAATAGAATTTATATCATTTGTAATATTTGTTATATATTCAGTTATATATTGTTATATTAAATATGATAAGGAACATAAAGTTCAATTTGATATGGAATATTATAGAGAATTACCTAATAGTTATGGGCCAGAATTTTTAGAGTATTTGATGAAAAAGAACAATACAACAAATTCATATACTGCTAGCATATTAAATATGATTTATAAAAAAAATATTATACTTACACAAACTGATGATAAGAAAGATTATATTTTAACTAAAGCTGAAATTTTTAAAGAACCTTTAACAGTTACTGAAGGAATGATTTTAAATTTTATTTTAAATGATATTGGTAACGGTACTGAAGTATCACTAAAAGAAATACAAAAATATGGTAAAACTGAAAAAAGTGCAAGAGAGTTTTTAAGTCATTTTGAAAAATGGAAAAATAAAGTGAAGAATGATGCAACCATATATAATTTCTACGAAGGTGGTGCTAAAAATGGTTTATTTGGTGTGTTAATTATAATATTTGCTATTATAACATTCTATATTAGCGGTGCATCTGAAATATTTTTTATACCGTTTGTAACAATTCTTTTAGCTATAGGTTCATGTATATATTTATTCACTATATCTAAAAAAACAAAAAATGGTATGTTAGAATATAAAAAATGGTTAGCTTTTAAAAATTTCTTGTTAGATTTTGGTAGATTTGATGAAAAAGAATTACCAGAAATAATTTTATGGGAAAAATATTTGGTTTATGCAACTGTATTTGGTATTGCTGATAAAGTAGAAAAGGCTATGAAAATTAAAATTGAAAAATTTTATGATACTGATACAGACTTTACAGATATTATGTTAATGAATTATATGATAAGAAATGATTTTGCACATACAATTAATTCTTCAATTACTAAAGCGTATAACGTTTCGCGTTCAACTATTGCTGCTTCTTCAAGTTCTTCTGGAAGTGGAGGAGGCGGAGGATTTTCTGGTGGTGGAGGATTCTCTGGTGGAGGCGGTGGCGGAGGTGGCCGCGGTTTCTAAAAAGATACAATCGTATCTTTTTTTGTTGCATTTTTCTATTTTTTTGATAAAATAAACATAAAATTTAAGAAATTTGCAGAAAAAAAAAGGAAATTTGTAACTTTACGTAATAATTTAAATATTGGAGGGACAAATATGGCTAATATATCTAATGAAGAATTTAATAAAATTAGAAATAGTGTAAATATAGTAGATGTTATTGGCAACTATGTAAATTTAGAAAAAAAAGGTAAAAATTTTTTTGGTATTTGTCCTTTTCATGATGATCATACACCTAGTATGAGTGTAAGTTTTGAAAAGCAAATATATACTTGTTTTGTTTGTGGGGCGAGTGGTAATGTATTTACTTTTATAAGAGATTTTGAAAATATAAGTTTTTTAGAAGCTGTGAAAAAGATCGCAGACTATAAAGGAATAACATTATCTAAAACAATAAATGTTCAAAAAAAATATGATAAAGAATATAAAGCGTATGATTTAGCTTTGAAATATTATAAAAATAATTTGAATACTGATTTAGGTAAGAAAGCTAAAGAATATTTATTATCAAGAAAAATAAATGAAAAAATAATTGAAGAATTTGATATTGGAGTATCGTTAAATGACAATAATTTAAGTAAATTATTAATTAGTAAAAATTTTTCAGAAGATATGTTATTAAATATTGGGTTAGTTAATAAAAATGAAGAAATATATGATATTTTTAGAAATAGAATTATGTTTCCTATCCATAATAGTAATGGTATTGTTATAGGATTTAGTGGAAGAATATACAATAATGAAGTTGATAGCAAATATATAAATACTCGTGAAACTTATATATTTAAAAAGGGAGAAACTTTATTTAATTATCATAGAGCAGTATTAGATGCAAAAAAGAATAAATATTTGATACTCTGTGAAGGACAGATGGATGCTATTAGAATATATTCTAGTGGATTAAAAAATGTTGTTGCTACTATGGGAACTGCTTTAACTAGAGAACATATTAATTTAATTAGAAAATTAAATGTTAGAGTAGTTTTAAATATGGATGCTGATAAAGCTGGAATAAATGCTGCTTTAATAAATGGAGATTTAATAAAAAATGCTGGTATTTCTGTTAGTGTAGTTACTTTAACTGGAGCTAAAGATCCTGATGAATATATACTTAAATATGGGCTTGATGCTTATAAAGATGCAATTAGTCATGCTATATCATTATTTGATTTTAAGTTAAATTATTTAAAGAGTAATAAAAATTTAAATAATGCTAATGATTTAAGTGAATATATTAATAACGTTATTGATGAACTTAATAAAAGTAATGACGATATATTAAAAGATGTAACTATTAGTAAATTAAGTGAGGATTATAATATAGATAAGAATATATTATTATCTAAATTAGTAAATACTGAAGTAAAAAAAGATGTTACAGTTAAAAGAAAAGTAAAAAAACAAAATCAAAATATTAGAGCTGTAGAAGAGATACTTTATTATATGATGAATAATGTTAAATATGCTAAAATATTTACTAAAGAGTTAAATTATATTCCTGATAAAAATTATTTTGATTTAGAAAAAGATATACAAGCTTATATAATTTTAAATAATACAATTAATTTAGCTGATTTTATTAGTTATGAAATAAATAATGGTAAAGAAGAATTAATTAAGAATATTATTAATAATCATGATAGTGATATTGAAATGGATGAAAGTGAATTTACTAATTATATTAAAATAGTTAATAAATGGGTTATAGATAGTAAAATAAGTAATTTGAAAGTAGAACTTAAGAATGAAACTGATATAAATAAAAAGAAAGAGTTAATGGATTTAATTACCAAGATTAAAAGAGGGAGTGAAGAATATGGTAAATAAGATAAAAACTTTGGAAGAAAGAGAAGCAGAATTAATTAAAATAGGTAAGGAAAAAGGTTATATTACTTATGAAGTATTGGCTGATAGTTTAAAGGGACTTGATATAGATAGCGATGCTTTAGATGAATTATATAACAAATTAATTAGTAATGATATAGAAATTATTGCTAGTGAAGATGAAGCTGGTGGAGCTAAAAAAAATGAAGAAGTAGAAATTTTAAGTGATGAAGATATTACTAAAGATATTAACATTAATGATCCTGTTAGAATGTACTTAAAAGAAATAGGTAAAATAAGCTTATTATCTGGAGAAGAAGAGATGGAATTATCTGTTCGTGTTGCTAATGGAGATGAGGAAGCAGCAGCAATGCTTGCTGAATCTAATTTACGTTTAGTTGTATCTATTGCAAAAAGATATGTTGGACGTGGATTACTATTCTTAGATTTGATTCAAGAAGGTAATATAGGTTTAATGAAAGCGGTAGAAAAATTTGATTATGATAAAGGATATAAATTTTCTACTTATGCAACTTGGTGGATTAGACAAGCTATTACTCGTGCTTTAGCTGATCAAGCAAGAACTATTCGTGTCCCTGTTCATATGGTAGAAACAATTAATAAAATGTCTCGTATTCAAAGACAAATGACTCTAGAATTAAATCGTGAACCTAGTGAAGAAGAAATTGCTGAAAGAATGGATATTTCTGTTGAAAAAGTAAGAGAAGTTATTAAAATAAGTCAAGATCCAGTTAGTTTAGAAACACCAATTGGAGAAGAAGATGATTCTCATTTAGGTGATTTTATTAAAGATGAAAGAAGTCTAAGCCCAGAAGAGTATGCAACAAATGAAATATTAAAAGAAGAAATTCAATCTGTTTTATCTACTTTACAACCTCGTGAACAACAAGTCTTAGAATTACGTTTTGGTCTTATAGATGGCACTTGCTATACATTAGAAGAAGTTGGTAAAAAGTTTAATGTAACTAGAGAAAGAATACGTCAAATAGAAGCTAAAGCATTAAGAAAATTAAGACATCCATCACGTGCAAAAAAATTAAAGGATTTCATGAATGATTAATATGATAAGTGATAGATTAAAATCTTTAACTAAATATGTTGATAAAAATGATGTGGCAATTGATGTTGGATGTGATCATGCTATGCTAGATGTATATTTAGTTAAAAATAATATAATAGATAAAATAATAGTTAGCGATATAAGTAATAGTGCTTTAGAACAAGGTATAGAAAATATAAAAAAATATAATTTAGTAGGTAAAGTAATTCCTAGAGTAGGTAATGGGTTAGAAGTTTTAAATGATAGTGATAATGTAAATACAGTAATAATATCTGGCATGGGTAGTAATACAATTTTGGAGATATTAAATAATAAATATATATATAATATAAACAAATTAATTATTCAGTCTAATAAAGATTATTATTTATTAAGAAAGAATGTAAATAAGATGGGATATAATATAAAACATGAAGAAGTAATATCAGATAATGATAAAATATATATTAATATTGTCTTTACTAGGGGTATAAAAAAATATAATGAAGATGAATTAAAATATGGAACAAAAAACATGATAAATAAAGAGTTATATTATAATTGTTTAATTGAAGAAAAGGAAAGAATAATAGGTTGTATTACAGATAAAGATTTAATAAGTTCTTTAAGACAAGAGATAAGATTGTTAAAAGAAAAGTGTAAGTAAATTTTAAAAAATGGAATTAATGATATAGATTAATTTCTTTTTTTTATGTATAATATTTTTTAGCGAGGTAGTGCTATGAAGAGAAGCGAAGTAAATTATAATGATTTATCTCCTATGATGCAACAATATATGGATATAAAAAAAGATTATGAAGATGTACTTTTATTTTTTAGACTAGGGGATTTTTATGAACTATTTTTTGAAGATGCTGAAGTAACAAGTAGAGAATTGGAATTAACTTTAACAGGTAAAAATGCTGGATTAAAAGAACGTGTTCCTATGTGTGGCGTTCCTCATCATTCTGCTAAAGGTTATATTGAAAAATTAGTAAATAAGTCTTATAAAGTTGCCCTTGTTGAGCAATTAGAAGATCCAAAAAATACAAAAGGTATGGTTAAAAGAGGAGTAGTACAAGTATTTAGTAAAGGGACTATAGTTGATTTAGAATATTTAGATAGTAAAAATAGCAATTATATAGGAAGTGTAAGTGATGAAATAAATGAATATTTAATAACTTATGCAGATATATCTACTGGAGAATTATACAGTGAAGCATTAATACATGATAAAGATAAATTAATTAATGAAATTATTAATTTAAATTTAAAAGAGGTTTTAATTACAAATGATTTTGATATATCTTTACTTAATATATTAAAAAATAATTATAATATTAATATTACTATTAGTGATAAATTATTAGAGGATAAATATAGTAATTGTTATAGAAATATAAATGATGATAGAGTAATTAAAGGAATTAAGCATTTATTTTATTATTTGTCTGTTATAGAACTTAATGATTTAGATCATATGAATGAAGTGAAAATAGTAAAACGTGATAATTATTTAAATATGGATGTTCATACTATTAGAAATTTAGAATTATTTGAAACTTTAAGATTAAAAGAAAGACAATATTCTCTTATTTGGCTTCTTGATAAAACTAAGACTGCTATGGGAGCAAGAACGTTAAAAAATATGTTAATGCATCCTTTAAAAGATATAAAGTTAATTAATGAAAGATTGGATATAGTAGAAAAATTAAATAATGAATTTTTACATCGTGAAAATTTAAGAAATAATTTATATGAGGTTTATGATTTAGAAAGATTATGTGGTAAGGTTATATGTGGTTCTTTAAATGCTAGAGATTTGTTACAAATTAAGAGATCGTTAAGTGTTTTGCCTAATATAATTGATATTGTTAAAAGCCTTGGTTTTGATTATGAAATAAGTGATCATAGGGAACTCTATGAGCTTTTAGAGAAAAGTATTTATGAAGAACCTCCTATAACTATAAAAGAAGGTTATTTAATTAAAACCGGCTATAATAGTGAATTAGATGAATTAAAAGAATTACGCTGTGGTGGTAAAGAATTTATTTCGACTTTGGAACAAGCAGAGAGAGAGAAAACAGGTATTTCTAATTTAAAAGTAGGTTTTAATAAGGTGTTTGGTTATTATATAGAAGTTAGTCGTGGACAACTTGATAAAGTAAAAGATGAATATGGTTGGGAAAGAAGACAAACATTAACAAATGCAGAAAGATTTATTACTCCTACTTTAAAAGAAAAAGAGGCTTTAGTATTAAATGCTGAGGAAAGAATAATAGATTTAGAATATAATTTATTTATGGAAATTAAGAGTAAAGTTAAAGAAGCTATAGGAGAGTTAAAAAAGACTGCTTATATATTAAGTTTACTTGATGTATATGCGTCTTTATCTATAGTAAGTGAAGAATATAAATTAATTAGACCTAACTTAGTAAGTGAAAGAAATGTTTTAATTAAAGATGGTTTTCACCCAGTTGTTGAGTGTGTTTCTAAGTTTGAATATGTAAAAAACGATATTATTATGGATGAATCTATAAACACTTTACTTATTACTGGCCCTAATATGAGTGGTAAAAGTACTTATATGAGACAATTTGCAATTACAATTATACTTGCACAAATGGGTTCATTTGTTCCTGCTAGTAGTGCAACATTACCTATTTTTGATTCTATTTTTACAAGAATAGGAGCAAGTGATGATTTAGTAGGTGGAGAATCTACTTTTATGGTAGAAATGTTAGAAGCTAGAAATGCTATTGTTAATGCAACAGCGAACAGTTTGATATTATTTGATGAATTAGGACGTGGAACGGCAACGTTTGATGGCTTATCTATTGCTCAATCAATTTTAGAATATGTTGATTCAAACATAAAATGTAAAACTATGTTTTCTACTCATTATCATGAACTAACAAGTTTAGAAAATAATCATTCTACTATAAAGAATGTTCATGTAGAAGCCGTGGATAATGATGGAGTAATTACTTTTTTACATAAAGTATGTGATGGGGCAGTTGATAAGAGTTATGGTATACATGTTGCTTCTTTAGCGAAAATGCCAGATAGTGTAATTAGACGTGCTAGCGAAATTTTGAATATATATGAATCTGATAAAAGTAAAAAAGAAATAGTTGAGAGAAGTGAACAAATCAGTTTTACTTTTGAAAATAAAGAAAGTGAAGTAGAAAAAGAATTAAAAAATATTGATATTATGAAAATTACTCCGATTGATGCGATTAATATATTATATAAATTACAAGATAAATTAAAAAAATAATAGGTATATAAAATCTATTATTTTTATTATATATATTTTTTTAATTTACATTCTAATCTTTCGTGTTTATGAAGAATTATATAATCAAATAATGAATTATACTTGTTGTAAAAATAATCACAGTAATTATAACCATTATAAAAATTCTTTTTTAATAACTCACTAATATTGTTATTTTTTTCACTATTAATATTTTTTATAAAAATATTAAAACTATCTAAATAATTATCACTAGTTCCTAGTATTTTATAATATTTAATATTAGTTAATTCTAAAATTCTTTTTTCTAATTCTTTTAATATTTCATTTTCATTAAAAACAAAAACGGAATTATCCTTTTTTTTAGAGAAATATCCTAAAAGGATAGAATATATTTCTAAACTATATTTGTTAATTTCTTCTTTGTTGTTTGATAATTCTATTAATTTAGTTATATATTTAATAGTTTTTAGCATAAAAATCCTTCCTTTTTTTATCTATTATAGTTGATGGATAAATTAAAGTAAATAAAAAACTCCTTTATGGAGTTTAGTTGTTTAAAAAATCTAAATCAAATACTTCATAGTCCGAATCATTTTTTTCAACTATTTTTTTTATATTTTCATTGTCGATTAATATATTTTTATTTTTTTCAGCTATTTCTAATGATTCTGTCAAACCTTTACTTGTTAAGTCTGAATCATCAATATCGATCGCTTTAACTAATTCTTCAAAAGTTGTATCGCCATTTATTACTTTAGTAAGTCCATCTTGTAACATATTAATTGTTCCAGAGCTATAAACTAAATCTCTTAATTCTTCTTTTTTTATGTTATTTGTAATAGCATCTCTAATATCTTGATTAATTTCAAGTACTTCGTGTATTGCTATACGACCTTTGTATCCATCATGACATTTATCGCAACTTTTTGTTTCATAAATTTCGTTAATATCCAAATTCAAACTATTTTTAAATACTTTCTTTTCGTATGGAGTAGTTGGTCTTGTTCCTCTACAATATGGGCATAATTTTTTACATAATTTTTGACTTACTATACCAGTTAATGCAGTTCCTAATAAATATCTTTCAATATTCATATCTAGTAAACGTTCTATTGTATTTAATGCTGTGTTTGTATGTATTGTTGATAAAACTAAATGTCCTGTAATTGATGCACGAACAGCTATTTTGGCTGTTTCATCGTCTCTTATTTCTCCGATCATTATTATATCTGGGTCTTGACGTAATATACTTCTTAAGCAAGCAGCAAAAGTGAGACCTATATCACTAATTACTTGTACTTGATTAATTCCAGGAATATTCATTTCTATTGGATCTTCTACTGTTATTATATTTCTATCTATTGTATTTAATCTTTGCAAAACTGAATATACTGTTGTTGATTTACCACTACCTGTTGCTCCTGTTACTAAAATTATTCCATTTGGTTGTTCGCTCATTTTTATTATTTTTTTTAAATTTGTATCGTTAAATCCTAAAGTTTCTAATCCTTGTGTACTCATTGAATAATCTAAGATACGTACTACTATGTTTTCTCCCATATTAGTAGGCAATGAACTCACACGTAAATCTACGTCTTTATCTAATATTTTTTGTTTAATAGCACCATCTTGAGGTATTCTACTTTCTGTTATATTCATACCAGCTAGTATTTTCATTCTAGTTATCATATTTTTTTTGACGTAACCAGGTACGTTTGCATAATTTCTAAGTTCTCCATCAATACGTATTCTAATTATTATTCCATCTTCAGTTGGATTAAAATGTATATCAGACGCTTTATTATTTATTGAGTCAACTATTATATTATTAACTATATCAGTAATTGCTACATTTTCATAATCATAAGTTTTCATAAAGTTAGTTGGAGTTGTATTAGAAATTGTTTCTTTATTTAGTATTGGATTTATTATATCGTCGTATAAAATATCTTCATTCATAATACCACTCCTTATTCTATAAAATATTATAATATAAAATTATATAAAACACAATATCAAGTATAAAAAAGTTTTACTTTTTTTCTTATTTAGTTTATTATTAAATTAAGTATAATATGGAGTAGTGGTACTCATGAATTTGTTGAAAACTAAAGTATATAAGACTTTATACAATACCGAAAATAATAATATTGTTGTATAAAGTATTGAAATTTAAAATAAATTAATATATAATATGTAAGAAATGCAGAGAAGTTGAGGAAGTATATTAAATTATTTTTTAAAGAGAGTTAGTGGCTGGTGTGAACTAATAAAAATATTTAGTAGAAAGTAGCAATGGAGCTGAATGTCTGAGTTTAGTAAGATATTACGTTTAACGCGTTAAGTTAAGAGGTGTATTAAATACATAAATTAAGGTGGTACCACGAAAATTCTCGTCCTTTGGATTGGGAATTTTTTATTTTAGAAAGGAAAAATATTATGTTAGAAACAAAATATAATCATAAGTCAGTAGAAATTGGTAAGTATGAAAATTGGAAAAGTAAAGGATACTTTGAGCCAACAAATAATGGTAAAGGTAAATTTTCTATAGTTATTCCACCTCCTAATGTTACAGGTAAATTACATTTAGGACATGCTTGGGATACAACTTTACAAGATATAATTGTAAGATTTAAAAGAATGCAAGGGTTTGATACTTTATGGTTGCCTGGAATGGACCATGCTGCTATAGCAACTGAAGCTAAAGTAGTAGCAAAATTAAAAAGTAATGGTATAAATAAATATGAATTAGGTCGTGAAGGTTTTTTAAAGGAAGCATGGAAGTGGAAAGAAGAATATGCTGAAAATATTAGAAATCAATGGGGAAAATTAGGTTTATCTTTGGCTTATTCAAAAGAACGTTTTACTTTAGATGAAGGATTAAATAAAGCAGTTACTAAAGTATTTGTTGATTTGTATAATGAAGGATTAATTTATAGAGGGGAAAGAATAATAAATTGGGATCCAGAGGCTAAAACTGCTTTATCTAATGAAGAAGTTTTATATGAAGAAGTTGAAGGTGCATTTTATCATTTAAAATATTATTTAGAGGGTAGTGATAAATATTTAAGAGTTGCTACAACAAGACCTGAAACTTTATTTGGCGATACAGCAGTTGCTGTAAATCCTAATGATGAAAGATATAAAGAATATATTGGGCAAAATGTTATACTACCTATTTTAAATAAACCAATACCTATTGTTGCTGATGAACATGCTGATCCTGAATTTGGTACTGGTGTTGTTAAAATTACTCCAGCGCATGATCCTAACGATTTTGAAGTTGGAAATCGTCATAATTTAGAAAGAATAAAAGTTTTAAATCCTGACGGAACAATGAATGATAATGCTGGTATTTATTCTGGTTTAGATAGATTTGAATGCAGAAAAAGATTGATAGAAGATTTAACCAATGAAAATTTATTAATTGAAATTGAACCAATCACGCATTCTGTTGGACATAGTGAAAGAACTAGTGTAATGGTAGAACCATATTTATCTAAACAATGGTTTGTTAAAATGGAAGAACTAGCTAAGCGTGTTTTAGAAATACAAAAAAACGAAGATGAAAAAGTGAATTTTGTTCCTGAAAGATTTGAGAAAATATTAAATCATTGGATGGAAGATTGCCATGATTGGTGTATATCACGTCAATTATGGTGGGGACATAGAATTCCTGCATGGTATAAAGGAGATAGTATTTATGTAGGTGAAGTTGCTCCTGTAGGTGATGGTTGGGTTCAAGATGAGGATGTTTTAGATACGTGGTTTTCTAGTGCTTTATGGCCTTTTTCAACTTTTGGTTGGCCGGATAAAACTGAAGATTTAGAAAAGTTTTTTCCTACTGATGTGTTAGTTACTGGATATGATATTATTTTCTTCTGGGTAGCAAGAATGGTTTTCCAAGGATTACATTTTATGAATCAAAGACCTTTTAAAGATTGTTTAGTACATGGTTTGATTCGTGATAAAATAGGTAGAAAAATGTCTAAGAGTTTAGGTAATGGAGTAGATCCTATGGATGTTATTGAAGAATATGGATGTGATGCATTGCGTTTCTTCTTATGTAGTAATAGTGCTCCTGGACAAGATTTAAGATATGATGAAGAAAAAGTTAAGGGTGAATGGAATTTCATAAATAAATTATGGAATGCATCTCGATATGTTTTAATGAATGTAGAAGATTTTGATATGAAAAATTATAATTTAGATAATTTAGAAATTCAAGACAAATATATTTTAAACAAAATGAATAATACTATAAAACATGTTACAAAACATATGGAAAAATATGATTTTAATATAGTTGGAAGTACATTATATGATTTTATATGGACTGATTTCTGTGATAATTATATTGAAATGAGTAAATTTAAACAAGATGATACTACTAAATCTGTTCTTATTACAGTATTAATGAATATAATAAAAATGTTACATCCATTTATGCCTTTCGTAACTGAGGAAATATATTTAATGATGCCTAATAAAGATGCTGAATCTATTATGATTAGTTCTTATCCTGAATTTAATAATAAGTTTAAATTTGATAAAGAAGAAAAAGAAATTATTAATATGTTGGAGTATGTAACTTTATTTAGAAATAAATTACATGATATAAATTGTGGTAAAGAATTTGAAATTATTACAAATAATGAAAATGGGTTATTATTTAATTTATTAAAATTAAAAGATAAAAAAGTAATGAATTCTAAATATAATGATTCCGTAAAAGTAAATTTATATGATTATGATATTTCTATTTATTTTGATAATAGTAGTAATTTAGAAAATGAAATAAATGAATTAAATAAAGAAAAAGATAATCTTATAAAGAGTATTGAAAGACGTGAAAAATTGCTTTCTAATGAAAACTATGTTAATAAAGCACCTGTATTTGTTGTAGAAAAAGATAGAGAATTATTAAAACAAGAAAAAGATAGATTAGAATTTATTAATAGAGAATTAAATAACTTATAGAAATATTTTATATGATGATTTTTATATAAAAAGTTTTAAAATACTAATTATAAATTATTAGTGTTTTTTTTCTTGAAATAATAAAAATTATTTTATATAATCAATAATAGAGAGGAGTATGGAAATTATTATTTATTTTAATAATTTATAAAAAAGGTGATAATATGTTTGATTTTAGTAATTTTAATAATGCTGATATAGTTAATACAACAGCAAATAATGAAGGGATGTTAGCTTTATTTTTAGGGACTTTAATTTTTTCTTTGATATTATCTATTATATTAATAATATCTTATGTTAAAGCTTTAAAGAAATCAGGAGCATCTTTAATTAATATTTTATGGTTGTTTTTACCTATACCAATATTAGGAAGTGTTATGTTAGCATTGAAGATTGATCCTAAAAAATATGGTAAGGGTAGTGGTTATTTAGTTGGTATGATTTTATTACCTATAATATTTGTTCCTATTATAGCTTTTTCAGATAATGTTGTAAAAGACAATAGTGAAAAACAAGATAATACGAATTTTGATGCAATGAATGTTGTGAACAATGATGTTGAAATTAATAGTTTTGGAAACACATCAATAGTAGATAATACGAATAATATACCAGTAGAAAATAATAATACATTAGAAGTTGAAACAGATGTTAATCGTCAAGGTATATCTAATTTAAATATTGAACCTCAAATTGAAAATTCAATAAATGTTGTAGATTCTACTATTAAAGATATGCAAGAACAAAATAATGGTACTCTAAATAATGAACCTGTTTTAGATTCTACACCTATAATGGAAAGTGCTCCAGCATTTAATAGTGTGCCTGAAATTCCTGTAAGCGAACCTGTGAATGTAGAAACAAATATTGAAACCCTTTCAGAAAACCAAGCGCAACCATCAGCATTTAATAGTGTGCCTGAAATTCCTGTAAGCGAACCTGTGAATGTAGAAACAAATATTGAAACTTTTTCAGAAAATCAAGTACAATCATCAGCATTTAATAGTGTGCCTGAAATTCCTGTAAGCGAACCAGTTGGTTTAGCTTCAACTATAGAACAAATTCCTGAAAAACCGGTTGAGCCTAATATTAATAATGGAATAGATAATGTGGTTCAAATAGAGCCAATTATGGAAGAACCTATTAAGGTTGAAGAAGTTTATGTTACTCCAATAGTTACAGATAATAAAGTTTGTAAAAATTGTGGTAATGCTATTCCTGATATTGTTTCAATTTGTCCTAATTGTGGAACAGATAATGAGTAAATTAAGAATTTACTCTTTTAAATTGTTTAATAATATTATATAATTATATAAGGTGATAGTATGAATACTAGAATAGTTGAAGAGTGTTATACACTAATTGATTTAATGAGTATTATAATAGAAAAAGAAACTGATGAATACGTTATTAATAATGCTAAAAAATGTTTGGTTTATTTTGTTAATCAATTATATGAAGAAGAAAATAAAAATAAAAGTAATATTAATTCAAGAGATTTTTATGAGCAAATTTTATTAAATAATGGAATAGAAAAAAATAAACTAAAAGAATTGAAAAAGCCTGAAAAAAGTGAAGGAGAAAAAATTAGAGAATCAATAATTAATTATAAGTTGAGTGTTTTATTAAGAGAATTGAAAAATGTTTTAAAAAGACCGAATTTTCTATCTTTAAGAACTTGGGTTAATAATTTTTATGATATTGTAGTTTATTATCAACTTGATAAACAGGAAATGTTTACTTTTATGATTAATAATATGAAAAAATATTCTGTAGAAGATAAAGTTATTCAGAAAGCAAGTAAATTATATTTAGAAAAAGATGGGGTAATTGGTCCGAAATCTGTAGAAGAAAAAAAATCAATTGAGAAAGAATATTCTATTATAAAAAAGAAAAAAAATAGAATTTCAGAGGAAAAATTAAATGCTTTAAGGAAAAAATCACTTGATACTATTCAAAGTAATATAAATATAAGTTTGGCTGATAATGATTTTGAAAAGAAGAGATTTGTTTATGTAAAAGCATATTTAATAAAATTAAAAAATTTAATTAAGACAGGAAAAGAAAAAATAGATATTCAACATAAAATAAATAGTCTTACTTCTATTTTATTAAACATCAAAAGTAAAACTATAAAAAAATCAAAAACTATTGAAAGCGTAGAAGAAAATTTGGAGAATGATGATACTGATATAAAAAAAGGAGTGAGTTTAATTAAATGATAGAGAACGGAACTATTGTTGAATTAAGCAATAATAAAAAATATATATTAACTGATTCTGTTATAGAAAATAATCATATTTATTATTTAGCTTTAGAAGTAGATTATAAAACAGAAATTCCTAATGAAAATAGTATGTTTTTTGAACTTAAAAATAATAATATTTTAACTCCAATTACTGATATTAATGATATAGATTTTTTAAAAATAGTATTTGTAAATAAATTTATTGAAAATACAAATTAAATTGTTTGCATATCATAAAAAACTATGTTATAATACCCGTTACAAATGGGGTTATTTGTATAGAATATAAAGAAACTCTAAGTTTCTTTATTTTTATAGAATTATAATTATTATTTTTACATAATTTTTTATTGAGATAATTATGCTGGGGGGGATCTTAATGATATTAAAATATTTCGAAAAATTTTTTAATCATAAGTTTAAAAAATATATTATTAATTATGAAATAAAAAATAATAAAATTAAAATAATAAATTCTTATGGGGAATTTAAAGAAGTAGATAATAATGTAAAGAATAAAGTAAAAGTTATGGAGGTAATTAGTGATCATAAAAAGGAAATAACTGAAAAAATTAATTATTATGACAATAAAAGAAATGATTATATATTTATAATATTTAGTAGTTTATTATTTATATTATTTTTAGGATTTATTTGTTTATTTAGTTTTTTTACAGGAAGTTATATATTTTTATTATTATCTATAGTATCTTTTAGTATAAGTTTAGTAGTATTTAGTTCTAATTTATATAATATTTTATTATTTAGAAAAGAAGTAAAAAGGTTAGTAAATGCTATTGAAAACAAGAATTTTGCTGATAATAATGAATTTAAAGAAATTATATTAGATAGTTTTATATTTGTTAAAAATTATATTTATAATGTATTGATTAAGATTATTTCTTTATTTGAAAATATAAAAGTAAAATTTAATTAATTTTATTTTTTTATGTGTTATAATATTTTTAAGGATGAGTGATAATTATGAAAAAAAGAATATTAACAGGATTACAACCAACTGGAGTTATTACATTAGGTAATTATATAGGTGCTATTAAACAAATGATAGAAATGCAAGAAAATTATGAATCTTATATTTTTATTGCAGATATGCATGCTATTACTGTAAATCAAGATCCTATAGTTTTACGTGAAAATATTAAAAGTTTAGTTGCTTTATATTTAGCTTGTGGGATAGATCCTAAAAAGAATACTATATATATTCAATCTGATAATCCATATATCGGAGGTATAAGTTGGATGTTAGAATGTAATTCATATTATGGAGAATTATCAAGAATGACACAATTTAAAGATAAAGCAAAAAAGAATGCTAATTTTACTTCAGGACTTTTAACTTATCCCGTATTAATGGCTGCAGATATTTTATCTATGGATGCTGATTATGTTCCTGTTGGAGTAGATCAAAAACAACATGTAGAGTTGGCTAGGGATATAGCAATAAGATTTAATAATAAATATGGGGAAATGTTTAAAATACCTGAACCTATTTTAAAAAAAGTTGGTACAAAAATAATGGATTTACAAACACCTGATAAAAAAATGAGTAAGAGCAGTGAAAATCAAAAGGGAGTTATAAGATTATTAGATGATATAGATGTTATAAGAAAAAAGATAATGTCTGCAACAACTGATTCTGAAATGGTTGTTAGATTTGATCCTGAAAATAAACCTGGAATATCAAATTTAATAAATATATATTCATCTTTAACTAATAAAAGTATAGAGGAAATAGAAATGGAATTTAAAGATTCTAATTATGGTAATTTTAAAAGTAGAGTTGCTGATATAGTAGTTGATGTAATATCTAATATTCAAAATAAATATAATGAAATATTAAATAGTGATTATTTAGATGAAATTTTAGATAGTGGTATGAATAAAAATATAGAAATTTCTAAAGAATTCTATCAAAAAATGAAAAAAGTTATTGGATTAGGTAGAAATTAATTAGTTTTTACTTGATAATTGTATTATTATTTGATACAATTATTTTGTTCTTGGCGGGATTGGTGAAGTGGTTAACACGCCGGATTGTGGCTCCGGTATGCGTGGGTTCGATCCCCACATCTCGCCCCATTTGAGTATTTGGTGAAGCTGAAAGATGCTTCACTTTTTCTTTTGAATAAGCCTTATTTTAAGGGCTTTTGATATTTTAAATGATTTTTAATAATAAAAAATTTTAAAAAAGTTATAGAAAAATTGATAAAATTAAATTTAAAAATATAATCACTAAAAATTCTTGAATTTAATATATTTTTTTGATGAAAAAATCAATAAAAATAGTAAAAAGTCAAAAAAAGGTCAAAAAAATCGAAAAAAAAGGTCAAGCACTAGGTCAAGGATTGGTCAAGGAAATCAACTGAAAAAGGCAAATAAAAGTCATATTTAGCTCATTTTTTGGTCAAAAATAAGTACAGTAAATTTCGTAAACTTAGGTTGTAAAGGGTTTTATAGCATATTTACAAATAATAATATGTGATGATATAATTTTAAATAGAAAGTAGGTTGAATTAAAAATGGAAGAAAAGAAAAATAATAAAGGATTAGTTTTGTTAATTGTAATTTTATTAATTTTAGTACTAGGATTAGTAGGGTATATTTTTTATGATAAAGTTTTGTTAAAAGACATACCACAAAATGAGAATAATATTACTTCAATTACGACTACAAATATAAAAGAAAGTTATAATGATATAAAAGCAATATTTAAATCTTTGCCTAATAAAAATGATGAATCAGTATTGTGGGATGGTTCCATTAATGATCTTATTAAAGAAGAAGTTAATTTTGACACAGATTTTAAGAATGTTAGTAAAAATGAACATGGTTTTGATTTAGATTATAGTTGTGTTGAATATAATCCTGAGGATAATGATGAAGGAATAGATAAATGTACTAAATTTGAAATTGTTATAAATAATCAAAAAAATGAATTATATTCTAATTTTTGGTATCATTTAAGGGTAATGTTAACAAAAGAATATCTAATTACTTATGATGGTAGTTTTGCAGGAGATTTAAGGATTTTTGATAAGACAGGAAAAGAAATTTTTAATGAATACATAGCTACTGATTTTGGAATTAAATTAGATGAAGAAAATTATGTTGATGAAATTTATGGTTATACACCTAGTATTAAAGATAATAAGTTATATTTTGTAAAATATATTAAAGGAAATGAGGATACTTTTGTTATAAGTAATTTTGATTTAAGTAATAAAAAAGTAACTGAAATTTCAAATTTTAAGGGCGATGTAGGAATAATTTAAAATAACTGGATATATAAAAATATTTGTGCTAAAGTGATAATAGAGGACAAGATACAAGGGAGCTTCTATTATGTTCACAAAACGCCCCATTAAGATATTTGGTGAAGCTGAAAAAAGCTTCACTTTTTCTTTTGCAAAAGCCTTTATTTATAGGGGGTTAAGAGTAATTATTATATTTATATCTTTTATAATTATTAATTAATTTTCTTAAAATTATACAAAAAATCTATTAAAAAATAGAATATCAAAAATCATTAAAAAAATGTTGTTTTTTATGTAAAAATTAGGTAAAAACTTTTTTAGGTCAAAAAAAGGTCCAGGAAGTGGCTAAAAAAAGTCAAGGTTTAGGTCAGAAAAAAGTCAAAAAAAGGTCAAAAAAAAGTCATATTTCGGTCATAAAAAAGTACTGGACATGTTGTAAAGTAAGATAGTAAAGGGAATTTTAAAATATTTACAAGAAATAAAACAAGATGATATAATTTTGTTATAGAAAAAGAGGTTGAAAAAATATGGAAGAAAATAAAAATAATAAAGGATTAATTTGGTTAATATTAATTTTAATAATATTAGTATTAGGATTAGTAGGTTATATTGTATATGATAAACTTTTAAAAATTGATAAGACTATTCCTAATAATGATGAAACAACAATTACCACAACAACTACTGTAAAAAATGAAATATTCAGAGATAGTGTTTCTGAACTATTTGTTGATTATCCAATTAAAAATGATGAAACTGTTATTGCAAATGGGTTTATTGATGAAATTATAGAAAAAAATATAAGTCATAAAGAAATATATGAAAATAAAAAAAGTAAATTTATTGGGACAGATATTGAATTTACATATAATTCAAAAAAATGTAATATGGAAGAAGTACAAGATGATAATGGGAACATTATCAATTATGAGAATTGGTGTGAAGATATAGAAATTAGTATAGATGGTAATCATATTTTTACTATAAATGTACCTGCTAAAGGTCCAGGAGAAGATATTCCGTATATTCTCATAACTAACAACTATATAATTAGCCAATATGATGGATTTGATGAATTTGATGGAAACGGAGTTATTAAAATATTTAATTTAAATGGTAAATTGATTAAAGAAATAAAAAACACAAGTTATATGGGTATGCTAGATGATTGTGGTGATTATAACGAAAATGAAAATACTGTGTTTTATGATAAATATGTAATGATAGATAATAATAAACTATATTATGTTTCTTATTCTGATGTATGGTTTCCGGGAAATGACACAGAAAATGCAAGTATAAATTACTTAGATTTAGATACTATGACAGAAAACGTTTTAAAGAAATTTAAAGCAAGATTTACACAACAATGTTAATTCGTAAAAAAATATAATTAAAATTAATAACTGGATATATGAAAATAAGTGTGATAAAGTGATAATAGAGGACAGAAACTAAGGGAGCTTCTATTATGTTCACAATACGCCCCATTTGAGTATTTGGTGAAGCTGAAATAAGCTTCGCTTTTTCTTTTGGAAATCCCTTATTTCAAGGGCTTTTGTCATTTTAAATGATTTTTGATAATAAAATATTTTCAAAAAAAATAGAAAAATTGATAAAATTAAATTTAAAAATAAAATCTCTAAAAATTCCTTAATTTAATACTTTTTTTGATGAAAAAATCAATAAAAAAATGGTAAAAGTCAAAAAAAGGTCAAAAAAATAGAAAAAAAAGGTCAAGCATTAGGTCAAGGATTGGTCAAGGAATTCAACAGTAAAAGGCAAAATAAAGTCATATTTAGGTCATTTTTTGGTCAAAAATAAGTACAGTAAATTTCGTAAACTTAGATTGTAAAGGCCTTTCTAGATTATTTACAAGAAGTAATTAATATTGATATAATAAAAATATAGAAAAAGAGGTTGAAATAAAAATGGAAGAAAAGAAAAATAATAAAGGATTAATTTGGTTAATAGTAATTTTAATTATTTTAGTATTAGGATTAGTAGGATATATCGTTTATGATATAGTTTTGAAAGTTGATAAAACTAATCTTACTCCAAATAATACTAGCACAACTACTACAAGTAAAAAGATTATAGAAGAACAAAATTTTACTAAATATCCTGAAAAAAACGATGATAATATTGTTAATTTTAACTTGCATGAATTATACGTTAATGAAAATGTTAATTTAATGGAAAATTTTAAAAATTTAAAGTTAAAAAAAGGAAATATAGATTATACACTAAATTGTACGAAGTATGATGAAGCGCATGTTGAAGCATTTGGATATGCATGTAGTCATTTTGAAATTTTAATTAATAAAGTAAAATTAGAAGATTATTTTAATGAAGGTTGTGGACATACAAAGCATATTATAATTAATGGAGATTATTTAATATTACAACTTTCCACAGGATGTGATGAAGGTTGTGGATATATTAAAATATTTAAAAATGGCGAACTTATTTATACTGTAAAAGGTACTACATCTTATTTGGATTTAAATGATTCTTTTGATAATATAATAAAATATTCTAATAACAAATTATATTACTTTATCCAAACAAAAGAAACAGATGTGGCTTATAATGTATTGAAAATGATTGATTTTAATAAATCTGAAATAATAGAAGAAGAATTAGAAAGAAAAGAAACTGATTATGCTGTTTGCTATGATCTTTCTGGCGAATTTGAATAATATTTGTATAAATTGTTAAATGAATAATATATAATTAAAATTAATAACTGGATTTACAAAAATATATGTGATAGAGTAATAATAGAGGACAGAAACTAAGGGAGCTTCTATTATGTTCACAAAACGCCCCATTAGGCAATTTGGTGAAGCTGAAATACGCTTCACTTTTTTCTTTGTCATAAAAAAGTCAAAAAATGGTCAACTTTTGGTCATGAAAAAGTCTTGAAAAGGTCCTGAAAAAGTACAGAAAAAGTCAAAAATTTATAAATAAAAGTCAGGTTAAGGTCAAAAAAAGGTCATAAATAAGTCAAAAAAAGGTACTGGACTTTTTGTAACAAATTTTTTTTAAAACAAAAAATTATTTCTTTTAAATCATTTTTATGTTAAAATATAAAATACAAATGGAGGTTTTGAAATGGAAATAATTAATAAAGAATATGTAAAAATAGATAAATTTGATCTTTTTATCGAGCAAGTAAGAGCATCAACAGAAGATAATAAATTTAATATAAATTTTTTTCAAAATTTAACACGTATTATCTATGATTATGAAAAGAAAAATCATAGATCTATAAATGAACTATATATAAAAACTGATAGTCTATGTTATAAAAAATTACAAAAGACTATACAATTTTCTATAAAAAGACAAACAGTAATAAATGCTATAATATTTGCTTTATTAAATAATGAGACAAATATTGCATTACAGTTAATAAATCATATTAAACAAGATAAAATTTTTCCTAGTCAATTGGATAATTTATTAGATTATGTTTTTATTAATGGAATGAATACAAATGATTTTTTCAATGGTGAAAAAGATAAATTTATTTATAATGATACTAAAAATGAAATTGAAATAGGTAAAATTTATAATGTAAATACAATTAAATCGACAGGACAAACTAAAAAATTAATTAAATAAAAATATTTTATACTAAAAGTAGTATTTTTGACAGACTAAATATATATAATATTATGTGGAGTCAAAAATTGGGCAGAAAAAGGTCAAACTACAGGTCATGTTTTGGTCAACCTTTAGTCATGAGTTGGGCAAGGAATGGTCATGAAGTGGTCACACAAAAGTCAAGATTTGGTCATTTTTAGGTCAAAAAAAGGTCAAAAAAATCTAGACTAAATTTATATAATGCGGTATAAATTTTATTGTAAGGATAATTTGACAATAGAGGGCTTCTATTATGTTCACAAAACGCCCCATTAAGATATTTGGTGAAGCTCTAGTAAGCTTCACTTTTTCTTTTGCATAAAAAAGTCAAAAAAAGGTCAAGTTTTGGTCACGAAAAAGACCTGAAAAAGTACCGAAAAAGTCCAGAAAAAGGCAAAAAATTATAGAAAAAAGTCAAGACTAGGCAAAAAACAAGCAATTTTTGATCAAAAAAATGTCAAAAAAAGTTATGTGAGTATTGTTTGTGATATAATAATTTTAGAAAAGGAGAAATCACATGAAAAAAACAAGTAAAAAGAATGTTAGACGCGCCCTATTATCTATAACTGTTGGGATATTAGTATGCATGCCACTTGCAGTCATAGAGGCATGGCCAGTGGTAATACTTTTCGGTGGTATTTGTAGTATTTTTCCAGGTGCGGTAATTCTTGATAAATTAGGGCTAATAGAATTAGTTGATGTAAAAAGATATAAAAAAATTGTTGATGAAAAAGGTAATATATTATATGATGATTATGAAAATGTAAAAAAAGTAGATGCGAACGATTATGAAAAAGAATTGAGATTTGCTGACGAAAGAAAAAGAGCAAATATATTATTTGAAGATACATACAAAAAGCCAATTATTACTAAACAAACAAGAGAAAATATTTTAAATTCTCCTAATTTATATTCAAATTGCGATATTAGAGTTAGGATGGGAAAATTTTATACTGACGAAGAAAAAGAAAAGTATATAGAAGAAAGCTTAAAAAGACCTTTACCTGGTGAAGAAGGACTTAAACTAATAAAAAAGTGGAAACCAAGAAATAATAAGTAATATTTTGACATCTTATAATATTTATGATATATTGAATACGTCAAAGAAATTTGCATAAAATAAAAAAGGATACATTTGATTGCGAGAATCAGATGTTTCCCTTAATGGATTGCATCTGAAATCAACAGTTGTTGAAATCAGATGTTTTTATTATTTATACAGTAAGGTGATTACTATAAAAAATAATAGTAGATTTATTATAAATAGAGAAAACTCTCTTTTAGTCATAATTAACCACCACCTTTCATTTATGTTTATAAACGAAAGGGAAGGCATCTGATATTTTCAAATGTATCCAAATAAATTATAGCAAACATTTGTATTTTCGACAATAAGAATCTATAAAAAAATATAATTAAAGTTAATAACTGGATATATAGAAATATATGTGATAAAGTGATAATAGAGGACAGGAACTAAGGAAACTTCTGTTATGTTCACAACATGCCCCATTAACATGTTTGGTGAAGCTGAAATAAGCTTCATTTTTTCTTTGGCGTAAAAAAGTCAGAAAAAACGTCAACTTTTGGTCACGAAAAAGACCTGAAAAAGTACTGGAAAAGTCCAGAAAAAGTCAAAAAATTAGAGAAAAAAGACAGGTTTAGGTCAAAAAAAAGGTCAAAAATAAGTCATAAAAAAGTACTGGACTTTTTGTAACAAATTTTTTTTTAAATAAAAAATAATTTCTTTTAAATCATTTTTATGTTAAAATATAAAACACAAACGGAGGTTTTGTATATGAATATAGAATTTGTATCTAAAGATAATGAAGCAAAAGTGTTTGATGAAAATAACAATGGTAAAAAAATTAATAATACTGATAATATTGAAGAAATATTAATAAAAGAAAATGTAATTGAAAACATGGAAAAGGAAATTGAACAATTAAAAAAAGATATTAATAATTATAATAAAAGTCGAAGAATTCCAACTTGGTTACCTTTAACTATGTTTACAATACTACCTTTAATTATTAATCCTATTATAATGAATGAACTTGGTGTATGGAATGATATAATATCTAATACTATTCTTGGTATAAATAAGTTAGGACCATTACTAACTGTTTCAATTACCGGTTTTATGATAATACCTGGGTCTTTAATGTCATTATCATTTTTATTAGCAAATAAAGAAAGAAATAAATATCAAAAAGCTAGAGAAATAAAATTAGAATTTTTAAAAAAAGATATTGTTAATCAAAGAGAATTATTAAATGAATTAAAAAACAACAAAACTTTAAGTGAAGAAAATAAAGATTTTAAAGTTCAAAAAGTTAATGATTTAGAGCAATTAAAAAGTTTAAGAGCATGTTTATTATTATGTGAACATATTGCTTACAATGAAAAGAAATGGTATAAATATTATCAAGAAGGTAAGTTAGCTAAAAAAATGGAAAAATATTGGAATGAATCTGGTGTAGAAATGGCTAAAGATTATTTTGAAGAAAAAGGACCTATATTAGCCAAAAAATATGATAAAAAATAAAAAGTTTTATTTAGAAAAAGATAAAATATGAATAAGGTCATAATTTGGTCAAAAAAAGGTCATGCAGTAGGTCATTTTTTGGGCAACCTTTGGAAAATAAAAAGTTATAAATATAGTTTAAAAAAGATAACACAATATTAAAAAATATGATTATAATTACGCTCTAATAAGGTATAATTTTTTTTATATGTGTTAAATTAGTATAGAGGTAATATATGAAGAATAATTTAACTAAATATAATAATAAAAGAAATTTTGATAAAACTAAAGAACCTAGAGGTAAAAAAGAAAGTAATAATAAAAAACTTAGATTTGTTGTTCAACATCATATTGCAAGAAAAGATCATTATGATTTGAGATTAGAATACGATGGAGTATTAAAGAGTTGGGCAGTACCTAAAGGACCTAGTTATAATATTAAAGATAAACGTTTATCAATTTTAGTAGAAGATCATCCATTAGAATATCGTAATTTTGAAGGTGTTATACCTAAAGGTGAGTATGGTGGTGGTACTGTCATGTTATTTGACGAAGGAACTTATGAACCTTTATATGACTTTAAGAAAAGTTTTAAAGATGGAATGATAAAAATTATATTATATGGAAAAAGATTAAAAGGTGTTTGGACTTTAGTTCATTTTAAAGAAGATAATTGGTTGTTAATCAAGGAAAAAGATGAATATATGGAATTTAGTGATATTAAAACTATTAATACAAGTATTAAAAGTGGTAGAACAATGGAAGAGATTGAAAATGGTATAAAAAATAATACTGAAGATGTTATAGAGGGTGTTAAGATAAGTAATCCTGATAAGATAATTTATAAGAAACCAAATATTACTAAATTGGAAATAATTAAGTATTATAAAGCTGTTTCAAAAAGAATGTTGCCATATTTAAAAAATCGTGTTATAAGTACGGTTAGATGTCCTGATGGAATAGATGGTGCTTCTTTTTTTAAAAAACATTTTGAAAATGAAAGAGAAGGTTTATGTAAAGTAGATTTAAAAAATATGAGTAGTAAAGAAGATGATTATTATTTTCTAACAAGTGTAAAAGGTTTAATAAGTGAAGTTCAAATGAATAGTTTTGAATTTCATATTTGGGGAAGTAGAGTGGAAGATTTAGAAAATCCTGATATATTGGTTTTTGATTTCGATCCTGATGAAAATTTAAATTTAAAGAAATTAAGAGATGGAGTTAGAGATTTAAAAAGTATATTAGATGAATTGAAATTAAAGTCTTTTTTGAAAACTAGTGGTGGTAAAGGTTATCATGTTTTGGTTCCAATTAGTGGGGTAAATTGGAAAGAATTTCGTTTGATTGCGAAAAATATTGCAGAATTAATGGAAGCAAAATGGCCTTTAAAATATACAAGTAATATTAGAAAACATAAACGTAAGAATAAAATATTTATTGATTGGGTCAGAAATACTAGGGGAGCTACTAGTGTTGCACCATATTCTTTAAGACTAAGAAATAAAGCAACTGTGTCCTTTCCAATCTCTTGGAATGAGTTAGATAAAATTAAACCGAATAGTATAACTTTAAAAAAAGCATTAGAAAAAATAAAAGGAAAAGATCCTTGGAAAGGTTTTTATAAATAATAAGTATTGTAAATTATTTCTTTTTGTGTAATAATAGTTTTAATTTTTGAGGGTGGTATTATGCTTTGTCCGTTTTATTTTTTTGATGAAAAAGAAAGAGAGTTAGAAAATATACATTGTGATATTATATTTAATATATCTAAGTTATTTAAAGAATTGAATACTAATAACATTTATGAAATATTTTATATTTATTGTTATTTGTTATGGAATGGTTATTTTTCAGTGGATAAAATATACATGTATGATTATAAAGATATTTTAGATGAAGATAACACTATATTTTTAGGTAAGGGTTGCTGTAGGCATAATTCATCTCTTTTAACTGATGTATTAAGATATTTAGAATTTAATAGCACGGAAGTAAGTATAAGAACTATAAATGTTAAATTAGATAGAATAATTAATGATATCAAAAGAATACATGTATTATATGGAGAAAAAGAAGAAAAAGTACCTAAAAATCTTCCGAATCATAGTGTTGTTTTAGTTAAACAAAATAGTTCTCTTTTGTTAGATTCTACAGCATTAACTTGTATAGAAGTTTTAAATAAAGGCAAACTTTATTGTCCTGATGGGAAATATAAAATAAATAGAAAGCTATTTTTAAATGAAATAAATAAAAGAAATATTAATTTTGAAAGTAAATCATTATTAAGTAAAGAAGTTTTAAAAAATCATTATTTTATAGCTAAAAATATAATAAAAGATAATAAAAATTTAATTGAAGATTTTTATAATGATAATAATAATAAATATAATAAAGTTAAAGAATTAGTTAAAAAAATATAATTTTTATAAAGTATAGTTATTATACTTTATTTTTTTTTAATACTTTGATATAATTTATTAAGAATAAGAGGGATTATATGAATAATGTAGTGGATATGGTTAAATATTATATAGTACATAAAAATGCTGATAATAGTGTTATAGAATATTTAAAAAATAAAATAGATAAATGTGAAATTAAAGATCTAATTGTTGTACAGGTTGAATTATTATTTACTGATCCTTGTGATAATGTAGTTAGCGAATTAGTTAATTATATAAATAATAAAATAAATATAATATTAAAAGATATTAAGTTGTCTTCTTTAGTTAATTTAATATGTGATTTACATAATAAAGTAGATGATTTGTTAGATTTAAATAAAGAATTAGAAAATAATAATGATACTATGTTTTCTAATATAAAACTTAAAAATTTTAATAATGATATAAGTGATACTGATAATGCTTCTATTTTAATTAATGAAATTCAAAATAATAAATTTATTATTAGTAGAAATAATAGTGTAATTAGTTCTATTAATATTTGGTTAAATAATTTGTCTAATAGTTTTAATAAGAGAGTAGATAATGTAAATATTAAAGAATTATTAGTTAGTTATATAGATTTATTATCTTTAATTAATAAAGATGAGTTTATAAATAACTATATTAATAAAATATCTAATAATATTGATAAATTATTATTAAATAGTAATTTGTTAGAGACTATAACTAATATAATACCAGAGATAGATAAAATATATAAAGATAATTATGAAGAAAAAAATAATATATATAAATTATTAGATTATTATATTGATTTGGTAGAAATAACTGTAAAGAAAAAAATTAATAATTTAAATTATGAAGAAAAGATATTATTAAAAGAGAAGATAGAGTTAATAATTGAAGAAATATTAAATAATGATAATCCTGATGATGATTTTAAAGTGTTAGTTATTAATAGTTATTTAAAATTATTATAATAAACAAAATATAATATTGTGCATATAATTAAGTATGAAGACAATAAAATTAAATGAATTTACTCATGATGGAGAATTAATTAATTTAGAGACTGATTATATGCCATATGAAAAACTTTTATATAATCCTTCTTTGTATTTAGATAAGAATAAGAAATATTATTTTTATTGTAAGAATGGTGTTAAAAGTAAAAAGGTAGTAAGTATATTGGAAATATATGGGTATGATGTTACAAGAGTTATTAATTAGCTCTTTTTTTTATTTATTAATTGTTATATAATTAATTTGTGATTATATGAAAGATTTAGATATATTATTAACTAATTTATTAATGAGTATTGGTGTATGGGGGTATATTTTATCTTGTTTATGTATAATAATTGAGTCTATAATTCCTATACTTCCTTTAAGTGTATTTATAACTTTATTATTTTATAAATTTGGTGTATTTATTGGTTTTATAATTAGTTATATTTTTACTATTATTGGTTGTATTGTTTCGTATAATATATTTAATAGTAAATTAAGAATAAAATTAGATAATTATATAATTAGAAAAGATAGTAAAAATCTTGATAAGATAGTTAAGAATATAAGAAATGTAAAGTTTGTAAATTTATCTTTATTGATAGCGTTACCTTTTACTCCTGCGTTTTTAATTAATATAGCGTGTGGTTTGGCGAATGTTAGTAAGAAAAAATATTTTTTAGCTTTAGTTATTGGTAAAGTATTTTTAGTAATATTTTGGGGATTAGTTGGTACAAGTGTTATAACTAGTATTAAAAATCCTATTAATTTAATTTATATAGGATTATTATTGATATTATGTTTTTTAATAAGTCGATTTGTTAGTAAGAAAGAAGGTATAGAATGATATATGTAGTTATTGGATTATTGGTAGTTAGTATAGTATTAAATATTATATTATTATTTAAAAAGAATAATAATGATACTATAGAAAGATTAGGTAAGTTAGAAACTGATTTGACTAAAGAATTGGGTGAGTTTAAATTTAATTTTAGTAGAACTATAAATGAAGATTTTACTAAGTTAAATGAAACTATTATAAATAGATTAAATATTATAAATGATAAAGTAAATGAAAGATTAGATGTTAATTTTGAAAAGACTAATAAGACTTTTACAAATATTTTAGAAAGATTATCTAAGATAGATGAAGCTCAAAAGAAGATAGACAGTTTAAGTGGTGAGATAGTTAGTTTACAATCAGTACTTACAGATAAAAAGACTAGGGGTATATTTGGGGAAACTAATTTAAATTATATATTAGATAGTATTTTTGGTAAGAATGATAAAATATATCAGACTCAATATAGTTTAGGGAATGGATTTATTAGTGATGCTATATTATTTGCTCCAGAGCCATTGGGAACTATTTGTATAGATAGTAAATTTCCTTTGGAAAATTATAGAAGAATGACAGATAAAAATTTAAGTAGTATAGAAAGAGATAATGCTACTAAATTATTTAAAGCGGATGTAAAGAAACATATTGATGCTATAAGACAAAAATATATTGTTCCAGGTGTTACTAGTAGTGAAGCAATAATGTTTTTGCCTGCTGAAGCAATATTTGCTGAAATAAATGCATATCACTCTGATTTAGTAGAATATAGTTATAAATCTAAAGTATGGATATGTGGTCCTACAACTTTAATGAGTACATTAACTATAATTAGTATGATATTAAAGAATATGGAAAGAGATAAGTATGCTAAAGTTATACATAATGAGTTAAATAAATTAGGTATAGAGTTTGATAGATATAAAGATCGTTGGGATAAGTTATCAAGAAGTATAGACACTGTATCAAAAGATGTAAAAGATATACATACTACAACTGAAAAAATTACTAAGAGATTTGATGCTATAAATAATGTAAGTGTAGAGAAAAATTTATTAGAGAATAATGAGTAGTTAAACTTACCCAATAAAATGGTTTCAGTACTTAATCGTTAGATTGAGTACTATTTTTTTATACATAGAATCATTAAAGAGACTACTAATAAAATGATAATTAATATTAGAAATGAGATTAGTAAATCTTTTTTCTTCATAATATCAAGCCTCCTCTTAAAGAAAGCAGGCAAGTACTCAACGGTTAGTATTTCCTAATAATCATTATGAAAAAAAATATCTATTATTACAACAATCTATTGTATAAAAATATATATATATATATTATTAGTAAATGACAAATGCTATTTTACATCTAAGTTGTAAATCAAATATATTATTATTTTATTAATTATATATAGTTTGATATAATAGTTTTAACAAGAGGAAGTGTTGAAGTTGAAAGATATATTAGAAAATATTTTTGGATTTTTATATACATTGAGTATGGGCGATTATATATTTTTTATGTTAGCTTTTATATTATTATTAGGTGTAGTATATATGATCTATTTAATAAAAAAGGAAGATGAGAAAGTGGAAACATATTATAAGGAAGAAAATTCTGATTATTTAGAAAGTATTAAAGAGAAGATAGAAAAAGAGTATAAACCTACTACAATTAAATTAACTGAATATGAAGAAGAACAAGAAAAGAACGCTATTATTAGCTATGACGAATTAGTGAAAAATAAGGATAGCTATACTATTTCTTATGATGATGAATATGTTTCTAATAGTGAAATAAATGTAAAGAAGATATCAAGTGATAACACTGGTGTAAAAAGTGATAATAATGAAACTTTACAAGTTAAATTAATGAATTATGATAAAGAAGAGGCTTTTTTAACTGCCTTAAAACAATTACAACAAAATTTATCAAATTAATACTTTAAATAAGTATTTTTTTTTGATATAATTAAATAGATTAGAGGGTGTTATTATGAATAATACAAAAAAGATGTTAATAGTAAGTATAGTAGTTATTGTTTTAGTAACTTGTATATCGTTAGTATCTTATGGTTATGTATACACTAAATCTTTTGGAAATAGTGAAGTAAAAAATACTACTTTTATTAGTCAAACATTAAAAGTACTATATAGTGATGGAAGTGAATCTATTACAAGTGATTATGGTAATAATTTTGTACCTGGTTCTATTATTAATAAAACATTCACTTTAACTAATATTGGAAATAATGATGTTTCTTATTCTATTAATATAAGTGAAGTAATAAATTCATTTACTAGAAAAGATGATATAGTGTATGAGGTAAGTGAAAGTGGTACTGTAATAGGCTCTGGAACTTTTCCTAGTAGTGATGAAACGTTGGTATTAGGTGATAGTTTAAATCAAGGGCAATCAAAGACTTATACATTAATTATTAGTTATTTAAATACTGAGGATAATCAAATTGTTGATAGTGGAGCTACAATAGGTGGTAAAATTACTTTTGGAGAAAGATCAAATTCTTTATATAAATTGAATATATATGGAAATAGTAAACAAGATGGAACACCAAGTCCAACTAATCCTCTTGAAGTTCTTAGTTTGGGGACTAAGACTAACAATTTATTTGATTTGAATATATTAAATAACACACTTTATGAAGTTAACAATGATAAAGTTAAAATTCTTAAAAGTAATACCGTAGGTTGGGCTGAGTTAGAATCTTTAAATTTAAAACCAAATACTAAATACATTTTAAGTGTTGAAAATGCAATGGATATAGATATAAGGACAAATGATTATAATGTGAAATTGTTTAAAAAGGATAATACTAATACAGCTGTTTTTACGACTGATGATACAGGAGTAACTTGTTTTAAATTTTTTAGTCCTGATGATTCTTATCCTTTTGAGATCGGGTATATTCAATTGAATGAAGGAGAAACGGCAACTAATTATGAGCCTTTTGGTAAATATGAAATTCCTATATCAGTAGAAAGTGGAAAGAATTTATTTGATATTAATTCAACTAAATTAGCTTTAATGAATGTTCATGCTGAGAATCGTGCTCCAAAGATAGAAAATAATATAATATATAGTGGTGGTAAAACTGGCTCATCTGAAGGAGCAACTCTTTATATTAATACTTTAGGTAATGATTCAACGACTATATCTTTTGATGCTGATTATAATGATTCGGAAACAACACATTATTATAGAATTTATTTGTTCAATGATATTGATGAAAATGGTCTAATTATAGACGTTAATAGAGGTACAATTTTTTCAGTTAGTAAGGAAAACAAGAATGTAGTGACTGTCGATACTAGAGGGTATAAATATGTTGGAATTGTTTTTTGGAGTACTAATCAATATGGAATGGCTATTTCTAATCTTCAATTTGAAAAAGGGGATAAGGCAACTAATTATGAACCATATAAATATTCTTATGTTAAAAGTATTTATTTAGATGAGCCTTTAAGAAGTGTTGGAACTTGTGATACTTGTTCTGATTATATTGATTTAGTTAATGGTAAGGTGGTAAGAAATATAACTAAACAGTATTTAAAAGATTTTGGATATATATTACAAAATGTTGCTGTAACTGGAGGATATAGAGCGGGATATTTTTCTCCAACTCCTAGTATTATTTCCATGAAAAAAGGAATTGCGCTTGGTGGATTTAGTAATGTTTTGCCAGCAAATGATGGAGCATGGGGCTCTTTAAATAGTGAAAATATTAGGTTTGGGCAAAATAATACAGTGTTATATATTTATACGACTAATACTTATGCAACAAAAGCTGATTTACTTAATTATTTAGGTAATGGTGATTCTACTGTTCCTTATGTAGTGTATCAATTAAATAATCCAGTATATGAAACTATAGAGTCCATTGATTCTAGTGATTTTGTTGGGAAAACTGTAGTAGTATGTGATAAAGAAGGAATTTGTGCTAGTAGAGTTGATCAAATTTAATGTAAAGTTTTATAAAAGCAGTTAAAAAAAACTGCTTTTTATTATATAATCTTATTAGAGGTGGATATATGAAAGTTATAATTACTGCTGGAGGTACTGGGGGGCATATTTATCCTGCGTTAGCGATTGTAAATAAAATAAAAGAGTTAGAACCTAATAGTGAATTTATATATATTGGTACACATAATAGAATGGAAAAGGATATTGTTCCTAAACATAATTTAGAATATGTTGGATTAGAAATATATGGTTTATCTAAGAAAAATATATTTAGAAATGTTAAAAATGTTTTTTTAATTAGTAAGGCTATAAATAAATGTAAAAAAATTATGAAAGATTTTAAACCTGATATAGTTATTGGTGTAGGTGGATATGTTACTTATCCTGTTATTTTTGCTGCACATAGTTTAGGTATTAAGACATTTATTCATGAACAAAATAGTATACCTGGTAAATCTAATAGGGCATTAGAAAAATATGTGGATTTGATTGGCGTAAGTTTTAAAGATAGTGAAAAATACTTTAAAGATAGAAGTAAAGTTCATTTTACTGGTAATCCTTGTAGTGAAAATGCTTTAGATATAAGAAAGATTAGTAAAACTAAGTTTGGTGTTGATGCTTATAGAAAATTAGTGTTAGTAGTAAGCGGTAGTTTAGGATCAAGTGTAGTTAATGAAAAAATGAAAGATTTTTTACTTGATAGTGGTGATAAAGATTATGACATAATATATATTACTGGTAAAAGTCATTACGAATCTTTTAATAGTAATTCTTTTCCAAGTAATGTACATATATATCCTTTTATTGAGAATTTAAGTGGGTTACTTAAAGATGCTGATGTTGTTGTCAGTCGAGCTGGTGCTAGTTCTTTAAGCGAAATTATTGCTTTATCTATACCAAGCATTATTATTCCTAGTCCTTATGTTGCTAATAATCATCAATATTATAATGCATTAAGTTTAAAAAATAGTGAAGCTTGTATAATGTTAGAAGAAAAAGATTTAAATAGCAAAGTATTAAGTGAGAGTATCGATAAATGTTTAGATCAAAAGTATAGAGAAAAGTTAAAAAGTAATATGAAATCATTTAGTATAAAAAATAGTAGTACTAGAATATATGAATTAATTAAAGATATAATAAAGTAGGTTTTATATGAAGAAGAAAGTTAGAAAAAGATTAAATATAAAAAGAACTATAGTTTTTTTGTTATTTATTTATATTATAGGTTATCTTGTATATTTTATGTTGAATCAACCTATTAAGCATATTGAAATAAGTGGTAATAGTAGAGTAAGTGATAATGAGATATTGCGTATTAGTAAGTTAGAAAATTATCCATCTATATTTAAATATAGAACTAGTACTATTGAAAAGAGAATAAAAACTATAGAATTAGTTAATGAAGTTAAAGTGAAAAAATGGTTTGGTTTTAAAGTTATTATAGAAGTTGATGAGAATGAATTGTTATTTTATTATAAAAATACTGATAATATTGCTATAAGTAGTGGAAATATTATAAAAAATAATTATAATAATGTTTATGGATTACCAATATTATTAAATGATGTAGATAAAGATTTATTAAAAAAGTTTATTATTTCTTTTGGTAACATTAAAACTAATATTATTTCTGAGATGAATACTATAGAATATAAGCCTTTATATAATAGTGAAAATGTTGTTATTAGTGATAATAGATTTGTTATTTTAATGAATGATGGTAATACTATTGAAGTTAATACTAATTCTTTAAGTGTATTAAATAAATATAATGATATTTATGCTTCTTTAGATGGCAAGAAGGGGACAATTAGTTTAGATACTAATAAATTAAGTAGTTTGGTATTTATACCTTATGAGGAGTAGTTTTTATGAATTATGATAAAGAAATGAATAAAATAATAGAAAGTTTAGATCATAAACCTAAATTATTATTACATTCTTGTTGTGCACCTTGTTCGACAACAGTTATAGAAAGATTAATTTCATATTTTGATATTACTATATTATATTATAATCCTAATATAGAACCTATTAGTGAATATGAATTAAGGAAAGGTGAACAAAAAAGAATAGTTAAAGAATATGGTATTAATTTTTTAGATTGTGATTATGATAATGAACTTTTTAACAATATGTCTAAAGGGTTAGAATTAGTTCCCGAAAGAGGAATAAGATGTCATAAGTGTTATAGATTAAGACTCGATTATACTGCTAAAAAAGCTAAAGAAAATAATTTTGAATTTTTTGGAACAACTTTAACTGTTAGTCCATATAAATTAAGTAATGTTATTAATGAAATTGGTTTAGAATTGGAAACTATGTATGATATTAAATTTTTAGTTAGTGATTTTAAGAAAAATGAAGGGTATAAAAGAAGTATAGAACTATCTAGAAAATATAATTTGTATAGGCAAAATTATTGTGGTTGTAAATTTTCAAAAGTAGGTGATATCAATGAATAAGAAAGGATTTACATTGGTAGAATTATTAAGTGTCGTTATTATACTTAGTATATTGATTGTAGTAGTTGCTACTAATGGATTTGGATTATTTAATAAAGCTAAAGAAAAAATTAATGAACAAGAAATAAATAATATTAAAGAATCAATAAGTATATTATTAACTGAAATAGATCATTGTGAGGATGATACTAAAGATTATGAAACTTTAAAAAAATATTTTAATAATATTGGTACAGTTAATAGTTGTGATAGTTTGAAATCTACTTTGAAATCTACTGTAAGTAGAGTAGTATTATTAAATATGGAAGAATTGCTAGAAGATAAATATATAGATGATAAAATATATAATAGTATTGGTACTATTATATTGCCTTTTGATTCTATTGATAATGATGTTTTAAATTTGCATATTATTGAAAAAAAAATATTAGAATATGAGAATGTAGAAAAGATAAAAGAATGTAGTAGTGATTTTCCAGATGATGTATATGGTGATATAAATTTTGATGGCGATATTAATGTTAGCGATGCTGTGATGATACAAAATTTTGCCAAGGCGAGTAATGAATTAAGTGATATACAAAAAGTATTAGTTGATGTAAATAATGATAAAGAAATAACTCTTGAAGATGCTGTAGTGTTACAACGTTATTTATTGATGCCTGAAATTTTTCCTATAGATAAATATTATGATAAAGAAAGTATCAAGGAATATATGTATGGTGATATTAATGTTGATGGTAACGTTGATGATGAAGATCTAGATAAATTAACGGATTATTTAAAAAAATATATTAATCCTTTACAACAAATATTATCTGATGTAGATAATGATGGAAGTATAACGGAGTATGATGGTGTATTATTATTTAGATATTCTATGAATATAAATGAATGTGATATTTGTGAGAAAATATATGCTATTGATAATACTTTTGGGTGTGGTGATATAAATGGAGATGAAAATTTTGATGAAAATGATATAATAATGTTAGAAGATTATTTAAATAATAAAGATACTTATAAATTTTATTTGCTTTCACTTAATCAACAAAGAAGAGCAGACATAAATGGGGATGGAAAAGTAGATATTTCTGATTTATATATTTTAAATGAATATTTGGATAAACAAAAATAAATGGGTGATTGTGTTATATGAAGAAATTAAAAGAATTTATATTTAGTAAAAGAGTAAGAGATATTATTTTAATAAGTTTATTTGTGTTTGTTACAGAATTGATAGTAAGATTTGTAACAAATATAGATATAAATTATGGAATTTTAAGAATATTTATATCTTCTTTAATTATAGGTATGATAGTATCTTTGATTAGTTCTTACTTTAATAAAGTAATAGGTAAAATAATTAAGATTATTATTTCTTTTTTACTTACATTTTATATATTTGTGGAAGTTGGTTTATATAATTATTTAGGTTTTTATATGGGAATAGGTAATGGGGAACAAGGTGCTAAGAATTTGAGTTATATATTAGATTTTCTTAAATCAGTTAAACCTACATATTATTTAGTTTTTATACCATTTATTTTATTGATTCTATATTATATATTTATTGATAAAAAGTTATTAAAGTTTGAGGAAACTAAGAAGAGTAAAAGAGTAGGAGTAAAAAAACTTATTCCAACATTAATATCTCTTATAACTATTGTTATTTTAAGTGGTATATATTATAGTACTTTAATTATTCCATTTATGCAAAATAAATTAGAAAGTACTGATAATAAAACGTTATTCTTATATCCTGAAAATAGTAATTTATCTGTTAGTCAATTTGGTGTATTAGTATATGGAGTTACAGATATTAATTCAATTATATTTGATATAAATATTGAAGATGTTGATAAATTTGAAAATGTAAATGGAGAAAATAATAATGATGTTATTACTGATTATTCTAGGATTATTAATGATGATGCATGGAATAGTTTAATTAGTAATGAAAAAAATAGTACATATAATAATTTAAATAATTATTTTATTAATAGAGATATTACTAGTAAAAATGAATATACTGGTATATTTAAAGATAAGAATTTGATAGTTATTCTTTTAGAAAGTGTTAATGAAATAGCGTTAGAAAAAGAGTTTTTTCCTAATATATGGAAAATATATAGTGAAGGTATAAGTTTTAGAAATAATTATTCACCACGTAATAATTGTAGTACTGGTAATAATGAAATGACAGTTATGACTGGTTTATATAGTATTAATAATACTTGTACTGCTAATAAATATAAGAATAATGAGTATTATCAAGCTATATTCAATATATTTAAAAATAGTGGTTATAATGCTACAAGTTATCACTCATATACTGATAAATATTATTCTAGACATACTATACATAAAAATATGGGTAGTGAAAAATTTTATGGTGTAGTTGATCTTGGGATGGAATATAGTAATATTTATGAGGAATGGCCTAGTGATCTTACATTTTTTGAAACTGCGATGCCATATTTTATAAATCAAGATAAGTTTTTAGCATTTATGACTACTGTAACTACACATCAAACGTATAATGTTCCTAGTACTTTGGGTGATAAGTATTTAGATTTGTTTAGTGATACAGAATATTCAACTACTACAAAGAGATATTTATCTAAAATGTATGAACTTGATAAAGCTTTAGGATATATGTTAGAAGAATTAGAGAAAAATGGTAAATTAGATGATACAGTAATAGCGATGTTTTCTGATCATTATCCATATGGTTTAACTAATACTCAAATAAATAGTGTTTTAGATTATGATGTTAATATTAGACAAGAAGTAGATAGAACACCTATGGTTATATATAATTCAAAAATTGAACCAAAAGAAATAACTAAATATACTAGTTTAGTAGATTTGTTGCCAACATTATTAAATATGTTTGACTTAAACTATGATCCTAGACTTTATTTTGGTACTGATATTATGAGTGATAATGTTGGACGCGTAGCCTTTGCTGATGGTTCTTGGCAAGATGAAGTAGGATTCTATTCAGCTACTAATGGAAAATTTACTGAAACGAATAATGAAGGTAAAACTTACACTATAGATGAGATTAAAATGATTAATAAAGAAATTAGTACTGAAAAGAAGATGAGTAATTTAGCTATAAAGAATAATTATTTTGAATATTTAAAAGATGGTTTAGAAAAAAATAAGGTTGTAGTAAGTGACGTAGTAGAAAATAGTGATAAAGCAGAATAATGTAAAATATGTGTAAAATTTTAAATTATAATGATTTAAAGAATCTGTTAGGAAATATATAACAGATTTTTTTAATTGCATAAATTTTTATAATATTTTTTACTAATATAAAATTTTTGTATACCTGATTTTATAAATTTGTAATTTTACATGTTTTTATTATTTATGTTATTTTTGCTTGGGAGGTCGAAGTAATGAAAAATGATATAAAATTTATAAATGATAAAGTAGTAAAAAAGATATTAACTAGTGAGGAGGAAGAAAATAGAGAATATTTAGTTAGAATAATAAGTGGAGTAACTGGTATAGATAAGACGTTATTAAAAGATAATATTAAATTAGTTACAAACGAAATAAGTAGTAATATTAATACTGTAAATAGTGTAGTGGATGCAGTGTTTGATGATAATAGAGAATATATTAATATAGAAATTAATTATAATTATAGCAAAACTACTATAGTAAAAAATAATATTTATGTGTATCATATGATATTAAGACAAGTAAAAAAATCTAAGGATTACAAGAAAGTAACTCCTGTAATACAAATAAATATAAACGGATATGATTTATTTGGAAAAAATGACTTTTTATATAAAACACAAATGAAAGAGATGAAATATAATTTAATAAGAGATGAAATGATAACGGTATATGATATAAATCTAGATTTTCTTAGAAATATAGATTATAATAAAATAAAGAAAGGACATATATCTGATTTAGAAAAAATATTATATTTATTTATTTGTGATGATAAAGTATTATTAGATGATATGTATAAAGGTGATATAACAATGGATAAGATTAGAGATGATTTTGATAAGATAACTTGGGAAAGAGATTCTGTATTATATTATGATCCGGAAGATTTAAATAGGCAAATAATAGAAGAAAAAGTAGAAGAAGAAGTAAATAAGAGAATGGAGGAAATAAATAAAAGATTAGATAAAGAAACTAAACAAACTCAAAAACTTATTGTTAAAAATATGATTGAAAAAGGTTTAGATGATAAAATTATAAAAGATGTATTAAATATAGATGATGAAACTTTGAAAAGTTGTAAAGAAATAAATTGACATTTCTTTTTTTATATTGTATTCTTGAAATCGAGGAATATTTAGAAAATCGAAAGTGAGTGAATATATGAATTTAGTAATAGTTGAGTCGCCAAGTAAGACTAAAGCGATTGGTAAATATTTAGGTAGTAATTATAAAGTTGTATCAAGTAAAGGGCATATAAGAGATTTAGCTACTAGTGGTAAATTTGGATTGGGTGTAGATATAGAAAAAGATTTTGAACCTAATTATATACCTATAACTGGTAAGAAAAAAATAATTAATGAATTAAAGCGTGATGCTAAAGAGGCTGATATGGTTTATCTTGCAACAGACCCTGATCGTGAAGGAGAAGCTATTAGTTGGCATTTATATGATGCTATAGGATTAAATGATGATAATTATAAAAGAATTCTTTTTAATGAAATAACAGAAGGTGCTGTAAAAGATGCTATAAAAAATCCTAAGATGATTGATTATAATTTAGTTAAGAGTCAAGAAACTAGAAGAATATTAGACAGAATTATAGGATTTAGGTTGTCAAAACTTATGCAATCTAAAACTGGAGGTAAATCTGCTGGACGTGTACAAAGCGTAGCATTAAAACTTATTGTAGATAGAGAAAGAGAAATAGAAGCTTTTATACCAGAAGAATATTGGACTATAGAAGCTGATTTTGATTTATTTAAGTCTGAATTAGAAAAATATAATAATAAGAAATTAGAAATTAAAAGCGAAGAAGAAGCGAATAAAATACTTATTGAGTTATCTGATACATTTAAAGTAATTAGTGTAGAGAGTAAAGAAAAAAATAAAAAGGGTGTAATGCCATTTATTACTTCTACATTACAACAAGCTTGTTCTACTAAATTTAATTTTGGTTCTAGTAAAACTATGAGTATAGCTCAAAAGTTATATGAAGGTAAAGATATTGGTAGTGAAACTGTCGGTTTAATTAGTTATATGAGAACTGATTCAACAAGACTTTCAAATGTTTTTGTTAGTGATGCTTTATCATATATAGAAAGTGAATTTGGAAAAGAATACGTAGGGAATGTTAAGATAAGTAAAAAGACTGATAACGTACAGGATGCTCATGAAGCTATAAGGCCTACAAGTATAAAACGTACTCCAGAAAGTGTTAAAAAATATTTAACTAGTGATGAATTTAAAGTATATAGTATTATTTATTATCGTGCTCTAGCTAGTTTAATGAAGGATGCTAAAGTTATTCAAACAAGTATAGTAATGGATAATAATAATTATCATTTTAAAACTACTGGTCAAGTTACTAGTTTTGACGGATTTATGAAAGTATATAAGGATTATATGAATTCTGAAGATGTAACTCTTCCAATTATTAAAGAAGGAGATATTTTTAATACTGATAAGATATCAAGTGAACAACATTTTACTAAACCTGCATCTCGTTATACAGAAGCTTCATTAATTAAAGAAATGGAAAGTTTAGGAATAGGTAGACCTAGTACTTATGCTAAGACTATGGAAACTTTAAAAGAAAGAGCTTATGTTAATATTATAGATAAGAAATTTCATCCAACTGAAGTTGGTATAGAAACTACAGATAAATTACAAGAATTTTTCTCTAATATAATAAATGTTGAATATACTCGTGATATGGAAACTGATTTAGATGAAATTGCTTTAGAAAAGCAAGATAATATTAAAGTATTAAGAGATTTTTATGATAAGTTTGAACCATTAGTAGAAAATGCTTTTTCTAATATGGAGAAGAAAGCACCTGTTAGTACTGGCGAGGTTTGCCCTAATTGTGGTAATGAATTAGTTATTAGGAAGGGTAGATATGGAGAATTTACTGCTTGTAGTAATTATCCGGAATGTAAATATATAAAACAAGTAGAAAAAGAGATAAAAGAAATTTGTGATTGTCCTGTTTGTAATAATGGGAAAATAATAGAAAAGAAAACTAAGAAAAATAAAATATTTTATGGATGTAATAATTATCCTAAATGTAAAACTGCTGCTTGGGATATACCTACTGGAGAATTATGTCCAGAATGTAAGAACTTATTAATTAATAAAAATAATATTATTAAGTGTAGTAATTGTGAATATGAAAAGTAAACTTAAAAGTTTGCTTTTTTTTAATTCTTTGTGATATTATTAATCTAGGAAGTGATAGAATGAAGAAAAGTTTTTTAGATAGAAAAGATGGATATAGAATAAAAGATATGACTGGTATGAATCAAATATTGATTGATTTAAAACCAAGAAGATGTGATAGTGATGTATATATTAATCAAGATATGGATATAACTGAATTAGTTAATTATATGGATAAGTTAAAAAAAGATGGTAAGTCTGTTACTTATTTTCATGCGTTTTTAACTGCATTAGGTAAAACTATATATAATAGAAATAAATTAAATAGATTTGTTCAAAATAGACATTTATTTGAACATAAAGAAATAGTTATATCTTTTGTTGCTAAGGTTAGTTTTGATGATAAGAGTGAAGAAATAATGGTATTAGTTCCAATAAATGAAGATGATAATATTTTTACTATTAGTGAATTTGTTAAAAATAAAGTAGATGAAATTAGAGAAAAGAAAAGTAAAAAAGAAGGTGCTAATAATGCTATAGATTTCTTAGGTAAATTACCTAATATTATTAGAATTCCTTTAATTGGTATATTTAAATGGTTAGATAGAATAGATTTATTACCTAGTAGTTTGATTAAAGATAATTTATATTATAGTAGTGTAATAGTTTCTAATTTAGGTTCTATTAAATGTGATGCTATATATCATAATTTAACTAATTTGGGTACTTGTACTGGTTTAATTACTATGGGTGAAATTAAAACTAAAGAAGTAATAAATGATAAAGGTAAAAAAGAAATTAGAAAGTTTTGTAGTTTTGGAATAAATTTAGATGAGAGAATAGCAGATGGATATTATATGGCTAAATCTATGAAATTATTAGAAAGAATATTAAATAATCCTAGTATGCTTGAAAGTAAAATTAGTGAAAAAATCGAAGTAGAAGAAAATAGGTAAATATTTATTAAAATTTCTATTTACTTAATTTGATTATTTATGTTATACTATAATAGTAATCATAGGAGGAAAATGATATGGCGTTTGATGGAATAAAAAAAGCATTATTTGATAATGATAATAAAGATAATTCAGTAGAAGATAATTTTTATACTATTAGTAATAAACAGTTAAAAGAAGAAGAAAGTAAGAATGGAAGTAAGATGATTCTTGTTGAACCTAGAGCATATTCTGAAAGTCAACAAATTGCAGATTATTTGAAAAATAGAAATTCTGTTGTAGTTAATTTAAAGAGAGTAACTAGCGATCAAGCTAAAAGATTAATTGACTTTTTAACTGGAACAATATATGCTATAGGTGGTTCTTTGCAAAAGTTAGGTAATGGAATCTATTTATGTACACCAAATAATGTTAATGTACAAGGTAAAATGAGTGAGTCTGAAGAAAAAGAAAAAGCTAAAACTAAATACGAAAGTGATATAGAATTCTAATAAATTAGGATGTGGTTATATGGAAAAATTTAATACTTCTTTTACAGGATATAAAAAAGAAGAAGTTAATAAGTTTATAGATGATGTTATTAAGCAAGTAGAGTCTATGATTAATAATATGAAATCTAAAGATTTAGAAATAGAAAAATTAAAAAGTGAATTAGAGCATTATAAATCTTTAGAAAGTAATTTTAATAGGGCATTGTTGTTAGCAGAGGATGCTGGACAACAAATTAGAAATAGTGCAAGGAGTGAATCTACAAAACTTTTAGAAGATGCTAAAAGAAATGCTGATAGAATAATTAATAACGCACTTATTAAAGCAGAAAATACTGAAAGGCAAGCAGAAAAATTAAGAAGAAATATAATCATATTTAAAAGACGTTTAAGAGATATATTAGAATCTCAAATGGAATTAGTGGATGATATTGATCATATTGATATAAATGATTAAACATATTAAAGGCAATTGAAAAATTGTCTTTTTTCTTTCATTTTTAATTAAAAAATGTTACTATAATTGATAGTGGTGATAGTATGTATTATATTAAAGGTAAATTTAAACAATCTATATTTAAAAGTGATTCTGGATATAATGTTGGCTTATTTAAAATAAGTGAAACTGATGATCCTGAAATGGAAACTTTTTTAAAAAAGACAGTTACTTTTACAGGTTATTTTAGTGAACTAAATCCTGATGATACATACATACTTTATGGTTCTTTGATATATCATGATCGTTATGGATATCAATATAGTGTTGCTAGTTATGAAAAATGTATGCCTACTGGAAGAGATGCTGTTGTGGAATTTTTAACTAGTTCTTTAATAAAAGGGTGTGGTGAGAAAACTGCAATTAAGATTGTAGATATATTAGGTGATAATGCTATAGAAAAAATAAAAGAAAATATAAATAATTTAGATCTTATATCTGGTATAAGTGATACTAAAAAGAAATCTATTTATAATTCAATACTTAAATATTATGAATCTAATGAAACTATTATTAAGTTAAAAGAATATGGTTTTAGTATAAAAGAAAGTATGAAATTAATTAATGTATATGGTAATGGTATATTAAATATTGTTATTAATAATATATATAGTTTAATAGATTTAATAGATTTTAAGACTTTAGATAAAATATATTTAAATATATATAAAGAAACTACTAATTTACGTATTTTAGCTTGTATTGTTGAAACTATGAAAAGAATTACTTTTAATAGTGGAGATACTTATTCTTATAAAGATGAAATAATAGTTAGTTTGAGAGATGAATTTAATATTATTATTGATAGTGATGATTATTTTAGTATGTTAAGTAATGAAAATAGAATAGTTATTAAAGATGATAAGTATTATTTAAAAGAGTATTATGATAGTGAAAAAAATATAGTTAAAAGATTATATGAAATTAATAATGTTAAAGTAGTTAGTAAAAAGAATGTAAATAATTATATAGAAGCTTTAGAAAAAGAATTTCATATTAAATATAATGATGAACAAAAAGAAGCTATTAGTTCTATTATAGATAATAATTTAATTGTTATTACTGGCGGACCTGGTACTGGTAAGACTACTATAGTTAATGGTATTTTGAATTTGTATAAATTAGTAAATAAGTTAAGTGATGATGGTTTAAATAATAAAGTTGCTTTAATTGCACCTACTGGAAGAGCTAGTAAGAGAATGAGTGAAACTACTAATTTTGGTGCATCTACTATTCATAGATATTTAAAATGGAATAAAGAGACTGATACGTTTGGTATTAATGAATATAATAAAACTTACCATGAATTAGTTATAGTAGATGAAACTAGTATGATTGATACTATGTTGTTTGATACTTTATTAAAAGGGTTAAGAAAGGATGTAAAGTTAGTTCTTGTTGGTGATGAGGCACAATTACCTAGCGTTTCTCCTGGACTTATATTAAATGATATAATAAGTAGCAATAAATTTAAGCATATTAGACTTACTAATATTTATAGACAAAGTAAGAATTCTTATATTCCAATACTTGCAAGTGAAATAAAATCTAAGAATTTAACTGATTATTTAGATAAAAAAGATGACTATAATTTTATAGAATGTAATAGTAGAGATATAAAATCTTTGGTAGTTAATATTGCTAATAAAAGTTTAGATAAAGGATATAGTGATAATAATATACAAATACTTGCACCTATGTATAAGGGAGAAATTGGTATAGATAATTTGAATATTAATTTACAAAGTATATTTAATCCACACGATGATAATTTAAGTGAGGTAGTAATTGGTAGTGTAACTTATAGAATAAATGATAAAGTGTTGAATTTAGTAAATGATGTTGATAAGGGGATATATAATGGTGATATAGGTTATGTATATGATATTGATATAAATAGTAAGAGTGATTTTATTAGGGTTAATTTTGATAATAATATTGTATCTTTTAAAAGAGATGAAATGTCTAGTATAAAGCATGCTTATGCTATAAGTATACACAAGGCTCAAGGTAGTGAATTTGACCATGTTATTATGCCTATAAGTAAATCTTATAATAAGATGTTATATAATAAGCTTATTTATACTGGTATATCTCGTGCTAAGAAGAGTTTAATTATTATAGGAAGTAAGGAAGCGTTTTTATACTCTGTAAATAATGATTATAGTAATACAAGAAAGACAACTCTTTTAGAATTATTAGTGAATAAAAAATAATTTATTATACATAATAATTGTAAAGGAGAAGATTATGAAAAAATTAGGAAAAACTTTAACAGTTATGGGTATACTTGGTGCAGCAGGTATGGGAACTTATATGTATATGAAAATGAATAAAAATGTAGTAAAAGAATATATGACTTATCTTGATAATAGATAAGTTTTTATATTATAATAAAGTATAGGTGGTTATATGGAATATATTATTAAGTCTAATTCTTATAGATTGAGTAAAGATAAAATAAATGAATTAACTTTAGGTATAGAAAAGGATAATATAAGTTATTTTGATTTAAATATAGATTCAATAAATGTTATATTAGAAGAAGCTAGTTATAATTCTTTATTTGATTCCAAAAAAGCTATAATTGTTTATAATAGTAATATATTTGGTACTAAGTATGAATATAAAGATGACTTAGAATTATTAGAGAAATATTTAAATAATTCTAATAGTAATACTATATTAATATTTTTATCAGATAGTATTTCTTTAAAAAAGAAATGTGTTAAGATGATAAAAGATAATGATCATTTATTTGAATTGAGTATGCCTATAAAAGATGATTTAAATGATAAGATAAAAGATTATTTATCTAAGTATAATTATAAGATTGAAAATAAGGCTTTAACTAAATTAATAAATAATTTGGATAGTAATTATGATTATATATTAAATGAATTAGATAAAGTTATGCTTGTTAAAAAAGATTATTTAATTAATTTAGATGATATAGAAAAATATACTATTAGTATTAAGAGTGATAATATATTTGATTTTGTTAATGTAATTATAAAGAAAGATACTAAGAAAATTAAAGAATATTTAGATAATTATATATATGAAAAATTAGAACCTGCTATATTATTTAGTAATATTGCTAATCAATATAGATTAATATATGTAGTTAAAAATTTAGTGAAAAATGGATATAGCGAAAAGAAAATAGCAGAAGAGTTAGATATTCATCCATATAGAGTTAAGATTGCTTATGAGAATTCTTTTAATTATAGGGATAAAGAATTAATAGATATTCTACTTAGTATTGGTGAATATGATGAAAAGATTAAAAGTGGTTTACTAGATAAGTATGTTGCTTTAAAAGTTTTTTTATTAAATTTATAGTGATTAATAGAATATTTTTTGATAAAATAGATAAGGTTAGGTGATTAGATGAAGAGTGTAATAGCTATAGATGGACCTGCTGGTAGTGGTAAAGGTACTATTGCTAAATTAGTTGGTAAAAAATTAGGTTATATGTATATTGATTCAGGAGCTATTTATAGGTGTGTTGCTTTATTAACTATTAGGAATGGCATTGATATAAATGATGAAGAAAAACTATGTGATATAGCTAAGAAAATGAATGTTGAATTTATTGATAATAAAGTGTTTTTAGATTTAGAAGATGTTGGGGTAGATATTAGAAGTAAAGAAGTTTCAGATATTGTATCGTTAGTATCTAAGCATAAAAAACTTAGAGATATTATAATTGAAATAGAGAGAAATTATGCTAAGGATAAAGATATAATAATGGAAGGTAGAGATATTACTACTGTAGTATTTCCGAATGCTAAATATAAATTTTATTTAGATGCTGATTTAAATGTTCGAGCGAAGAGAAGATATGAAGAATTAATAAAAAGAAACATTAAAATCACTTTAGAAGAAGTAGTTGACGGTATTAGTAAAAGAGATTATAATGATACACATAAAGAAGTTGGTGCTTTAATTAGAACTGACGAACAAATATATATTAATACTACTGATGTAGAGATAGAAGAAGTAGTAAATAAAATAATAGAAGTTGTTAGGAGTGAATAATATGAATTTAAAAGATTTATATATTAATTATTTTATAGAAAAAGGACATAAACAAATACCTTCTGCACCTGTTGTTCCAGAAAATGATCCAAGTGTTTTATTTAATACAGCTGGTATGCAACCTTTAATACCTTATTTAATGGGTAAGGAGCATCCATATGGGACTAGGCTTGTAGATTATCAAAAATGTGTTAGAACTAATGATTTAGATAATATAGGAGATAATTATCATCATACATTTTTTGAAATGTTGGGTAACTGGAGTTTAGGCGATTATTTTAAAGAAGAAAGTATTGAATATAGTTTTGGTTTTCTTACTGAAGTTTTAAATATGCCTGTTGATAAATTAGCTGTAACAATATTTAAAGGTAATGATTTAATTAAAAGAGATGAAGTAAGTAGAAATAAATGGCTTAGTTTAGGTATAAGTGAAAAACATATTGCTGAAACTGAAGATGATAATTTTTGGATAGCAGGAGAAACTGGCCCTTGTGGAAGCGATACTGAAATATTTTATTTTAGAAGTAATGATCCTGTGCCTGTTGAATTTGATCCTGAAGATGAAAGATGGGTTGAAATTTGGAATAATGTATTTATGGAATTTGAAAAACATAGTGATGGAACAATTACAGAGTTACCTAAAAAGAATGTAGATACTGGAATGGGTTATGAAAGAGTAGTTGCAATATTAGATGGTGTTAATGATAATTATAAATCTAGTATATGGAAAAATACTATTGAAAAGATAGAAGCAATATCAGGTAAAAGCTATTTAGGTAATGAAAAGAGCATGAGAATTATTGCTGATCATTTAAGATGTGCAGTATTTATAAGTGCTGATAATTCTGGTATTAAACCAAGTAATACTGATCAAGGTTATATTTTAAGAAGACTAATTAGACGTGCTATAAGACATGCTAAGAATTTGGGTATTGATATAAATTCTAATTGGGAAGAAGAAATTGCTCTTACTATAATTTCAGAATACAAAAAGTATTATAGTGAATTAGTTGATAATAAAGATGTTGTTTTAGATGTATTAAAAAATGAAAAAATTAAATTTAATAGAACTTTAGAAAAAGGTCTAAAAGAATTTGAAAAAATGATTTCAAATATTAATGATAATAAGTTAAATAAGGATGATGCGTTTAAATTATATGATACTTATGGATTCCCAATAGAATTAACTATAGAATTATCTAAAGAGAGAAATATTGAAGTTGATGTTGAAGGTTTTAAAGAAAAATTTAAGGCTCATCAAGAATTATCGCGTCAAGGTTCTAGTGAAAAATTTAAAGGTGGTTTAGCTTCAACTGGGGAAAAAGAAACAAAATATCATACTGCAACTCATTTATTAAATGCTGCATTGAAAATAGTTGTTGGTCCTGATGTTCATCAAAAGGGAAGTAATATTACTAATGAGAGAATGAGATTTGATTTTAGTTGTGATCATAAACTTAGTGATGAAGAAAAACAAAGAGCAGAAGAATTAGTTAATAATTGGATTAAAGAAGATTTAAAAGTTATAGTAACAGAAATGAGTAAAGAAGATGCTATAAAAAGTGGTGCTGAATGTATGTTTATTGAAAAATATCCAGATACTGTTACTGTATATAGTATAGGTGATGTATCACGTGAATTATGTGGTGGTCCACATGTATCTAGTACAGGATGTCTTGGAACATTTAAAATAAAAAAAGAAGAAGCATCATCTGCTGGTGTTAGAAGAATTAAGGCTGTTTTAGAGTAAGAGAATTGACTTCTCTTTTTTTGTATGCTAAAATATTAGACATTTGTAAGGGGTGGAATGATGGGATTTTTAGGCTTTATAAAAAACTTTTTTAAAAGAAATAAATATATTGAATTACCTATAAAAAAAGTAGAGAAATTAAAAAATGAATATGATTATAATGAAACAGAAGAAACTATCACATTAGATACAAAAAAATTATCAAATGAACTATCTAATATAGAAAAAGGTACTATTATTTATGCAAATAGATATGATAATGAAGAAGAAATGGAACAGATACCTATAGGGCATAGAAGAGGGTCTTATTTAGTTCTAGGTAAAAATGATAATTATTTATTATGTTTTACTGGTACAGGAGTATTTCCTGAAAAAATAAGAAAATATAGATTTTTAAAAGTGATTAAAGATATATATGATATGAAAAAAGAAACATATTTTCATTTAAATAATATTGAATATATAAATGATGAAAGGTTTTTAAATACTGTAGATAATTTAGATAAAGAAGATATGATTACTTTAAATAAACATCTTAGTATTTTAAAAAATAGAGGATACTATGATAAATTTGATTTAAATATCTCTCTGGAAGATATAGAATGCAATGTTGGTGATGTTATATCTTTTAAAAGTAAATTATATTTTATTATAGAAACCAATAAAGAAAGTTACAAATGTATTGAATTAACTAAAAACTTTATTGATGATTCTTTTAAAGTAGATGGTTTATATTTTAATTTAAATAATATAATTGATATTAATAAGAGTAGTAATATTAAATTAATGAATTATGTTAGTGGAGAAACTTTAGATAATATTTTAAGTAATATAAATAATTATTTTATTGATTTAGATAATAAAAAATATGTACAAAGAGGTAGTGTTGTAATATATAATAATGAATATTATTATGTTTATGGTGAAGAAGGAAATAATTGGTTATTATTTAAATTATATAATGATTTTAATGAAGAATATGATGAACTTAGTATATCTAGTAAAGTATTTTATACTGACTATAAAAACAATATAAAATTAGATAAAGATTGTAATATTAAAAATTATATTTTAGCTACTGAAGAAGAAATAGATATTATTAAAGATAAGAAAAAACATTATAAGAAAACATTAGAATATAAAAAATTTAAAGAAGAACAAGAAAAAAAGAAACAAGAATATTATAATCCGTATTTTAAACCTGGTGTTATAGTTATGGCTAAAGATTTTAGTAGAGAAACCTATATTATTATTGATAGAGATTATGATTTAATATCTTGTATTTCTATTAAAGAATTAGATAATAATAGAATAGTAATTAGAGATTTTAGTAGTAGTCAAATTATGTCTATTAAAGTAAGAGCTAATGAATTAAAAAGAGTGAAGGATAAAATAGAGTATTTAACTAATAATAAAATATCTGAAAATAGTGGCGTTAAAATTGAACTTAATAGAGGTGTAGTAATTAAAAGAAAAGATTCTTATTTTTATATTTATGGTACTACAGGTAATAATTGGATGTTATTTGAAATATATAAAGAGAAAGATGTGGATAATAAATATAATGAAATAACTATAAAAGATTTAATATTTTATACTGACTTTAGTAATTTAATAACATTAAATAAGAATCTAATAGATTATGAAATAATTGCTATTGCTAACGATCTAGAAATAGAAAATATTAGAAAAAGTAAAAAATCTTATAATAAAAAGAATAATAAAAGTTATAAAGAAGTATATCCTACAAAATTATATAATGGTGTAGTTATAGAAGATAGAAATAATTTAGGTACAAAATATGTTATATATGACTATGGTTCTTTATATTCTAGATGTATTAGTTTAGACGATTTAAATTCTGGAATAAAGAAAATAAAAACTATTTTAACTAGTGATTTAATTATATCTGATAGTATTGTTTATGATAATGTAAAAGAATTAATAGATAGTTATTGTAATATTGAAGTTAGTTCTATAGATGATAATTATACTAAAACATTAAAATAATATTTAAGAAATTGGTTTATACTAATTTCTTTTTTTTAAAATTCATGATAAAATTAAATTAATTAAGAAGGGTTGATCTATTATGTTTGATAAGTTTGTTCCAGATATTTATGCTAAGAGTATTTATACTATTGATTATGCTTCCTTAAAAAAGAAGAAAGTTAAGTGTTTAATATTTGATTTAAATAATACTATTGCGCCTTTAACTTTAAAAAAACCTAATAAAAAATTATTAGATTTATTTGAAGAATTGAAAGATATGAAATTTAAGATATATATAGTAAGTAATAGTAGCAAAAAAAGAGTTGAACCTTTTAAGGATAATTTGTGTGTAGATTCTGCTTATTTAGCTTTTAAACCTAGTTTAAGAAAGTTTAAAAAAATATTAGATATTACTAATTACAAAGAAAATCAAATAGCTTGTATTGGTGATGAATTAATAAGTGATATATGGGCTAGCAATAGAATGAACTTTGTTAGTATATTAGTAAATCCAATGGGGTCTAAAGAATATGTATCTACTAAGTTAGGTAGGTTATTTGAAAATTATATAATAGATAAATTAACTAATAAAAAATTATTTAGAAGGGGGAAATATTATGAATAGGGTATGTTTTGGCTGTGGAAGTATATTACAATCAGATAGTGAAATGATTACTGGTTATGTTCCTAAAGAAAAGATAGACAATGCTAATTATTGTAAACGTTGTTTTAGATTAACTCATTATGGTGATAAAACTAGTAATGATTTTGAAAAGAGTACTAAAACTATTTTAGATAAAGTGAATTTTAGTAATAATTATAAAATATTTATAATTGATTTTATAAATATTAATAATAATACTATGAATATATTTAAAAGTATAAAGGGTAATAAGTTATTATTAATTAGTAAAATTGATTTAATTGATAAATCTATTAATATAAATAATGTAGTAAAAAGAATTAAAGAGATTTATAGAATAAGTAGTGATATAAGATATATAAGTAGTGTTAAAGATTATGGTGTTAATTCTTTATTAAAATATTTGGAAATTAAAAATATAAAGAAATGTTATATATTAGGGCCTACTAATAGTGGTAAGAGTACATTAATAAATAAATTAATGGAATTATATAATCCTAAATTAAATAAGTTAACTATATCTAATAAACGTAATACTACTTTGGAATTTATTAAAATTAAAATAAAAGATATTACTTTTATAGATAGTCCTGGTTTTTTAATTAATGATTATAATTTAGATAATAAATATAAGAGTATTATTAAACCTATAACATTTAATATGAAAGAGAATGAAGTTATTAAGATAAATGATTTTTATATAAAGTTTAGTAATAATACTAGTATAACAATTTATTTATTTGATAAATTAGAAATGGGTAAATATTATAAAGAATTAGAATTTAATTATGATATGGAAATTGATGATAATATAGATTTATGTATAAATGGATTTGGTATTATTAATATTAAACATGGTGGTAATATTCGTATTAATAATTTAGATAAAGATTTAATTAGTATTAGACGTAGTGTTTTTGGGGGATATGATGAGTAAAATACAAGTAATGAGTGAAACTTTAGCTAATAAGATTGCTGCTGGAGAAGTTGTAGAAAGAGTATCTAGTGTAGTTAAAGAATTAGTTGAAAATAGTATAGATGCTCATGCTAAAAGTATTAAAGTTGAATTAGAAAATAGTGGACTTAAAAGTATTAGTGTAACTGATGATGGTGTTGGTATGGATAGGGAAGATGCTAAACTTTCTTTTTCTAGACATGCAACAAGTAAATTATATAAGGATGACGACCTATTTTTTATAAATACTTTAGGTTTTAGAGGTGAAGCATTACCAAGTATAGCTAGTGTAAGTAAAGTAAGACTTAAAACTAGTACAGGAAGTGTTGGTACTGAAATTATTATTCATGGAGGTAAATTAATTAGTATTAATGATTCTGATAGTAGAGTTGGTACTACTTTTGTTGTTGAAGATCTATTTTATAATACTCCGGCTAGATTAAAATATTTAAAGAGTGATACTACTGAATTATCTAGTGTAATAATGTATATGGAAAAACTTTCTTTAGCTAATCCTCATATTAAGTTTACTTTAATAAATAATGATAAAACTATAATAAGTACTAGTGGTAGTAATAATTTACTTAAAACTATTTATGAATTATATGGATATAGTGTTAGTAGTAATATGATGAGTATTAATGTTAATAGTGAAGATTATGATATTAATGGATATATTTGTAAACCTAGTATACTTAAATCTAATAGAAATCATATGACTACTATAGTTAATGGTAGAATAGTAAAGAATACAGAATTAAATAGAGCTATAAATGATGCTTATAATACTTATAAACCTGATATAAAATATCCTGTAGTGGTATTAAATATTAATACAGATCCTACTATAATAGATGTTAATATACATCCTACTAAACAAGATATTAAGTTTAGTAAATTAGCTGAGTTAAATGAATTAGTTAATAAAAGTATTAAAGATGCTTTATATAAAACTTTGTTAGTACCTAAAATTGAAGTTAAAGAGATAAATAGTAATAACGAAATAAATATAATGAAGGATATAGAAAAACCTATAGAGTATGTTATAAATAAAGATATTAATAAATTAAATGATGAACAAATAAAATTAGATTTTACTAATGTAAGTGATATAAATGAAATAGATAGTGGATATGTTGATGAAAAAAATATTAAATTTAAAAAGTTAGAATTATATCCTTGTGGTTTAGTAATGGGAACTTATATAGTTTGTGAAAATGAAGATAATATGTATTTAATAGATAGTCATGCCGCTCATGAAAGAATAAATTATGAAAAATATTTAAAAAGTTTATCTAGTGAAGAAATAAGTACTATAGATCTTTTAATACCAATAACTATAGAACTTAATCCATCTGATTATACTAAATTTATGGAAAGAATAGATGTTTTAAAAAATATGGGATTTTCTATTAGTGAGTTTGGTATTAATACAATTATGTTTAGTAGTCATCCAACATGGTTACTCAATGGTTATGAAAAAGATTCTATAGAAAGACTTGTAGATTTAATTATTAATGATTATAATGTTGATAGAGTAAAATTCAATGATTCTATATCAAAAACATTAGCTTGTAAAATGAGTGTAAAGGGTAATACTAGAATTAATATGGAGCAAATGCAAAATATAATTGATGAATTAGTATTATGTGATAATCCGTATAATTGTCCTCACGGAAGACCGACTATTATTACTTTTACTAAGTATGAATTAGAAAAGATGTTTAAAAGAATAATGAATTAGAATAGAGAGGGTTACTTATGAAAAATATTTTTAAAGATGATAAATCATTTTATATTATTGTTGGTTTAGCACTTATTATACCTATTATTATAGGGCTTATATATGTATTTACAACAATTTATGGTTAAAAAAGTAAAATATTACTTTTTTTTTATTTAGATTTATAGTAAAATATTGATAGTAGGGTGATACGATGAAAGATACAATTAAAAGACAAAGTATGATAATTATTTCTATAATTGGTATAGTTGTAGTATCATTGATAATGGGACTTACTTATGCTTATCAATCTGTTAATGTTACTTATAGTGAGGGTAGTGATGATGATCTTACAGTAAAAGCTGGTGTATTAGATGTTAGTTTTGTAGCAAGTAGTAGAATTAATGAAACTAATTTAGAACTTATGAATGATTATACTAATGCAAAGTATTCTGAGTTTACTGTAACAAATAATAGTAGTTATTATGTTAGTTATTATATAAGTTTAACAGATATGACTTGTTCAAGTGCTTTAACAAGTCCTGATTTTAAATATACATTAACTAAAGTTAATGGTAGTAAAGAAGATTTTATTTATACAGGTGATTTTTCTTCTTTAGATTGTACTCAAGATTATGAACTAATGTTAGATGGTTCTAAATATAGAACTTTATCTTTAAATAAAAGCGAAACTTTAAGATTGTATTTATGGTTAGAAGAAACTGATGAAGATCAAAACATTTTAGAAAATACAACTTTTAAAGGTAAAATACAAATTAATTCAACATTTACAGATAGTCCATTTAATGAGGGGACTCTAGCTTATAAAATATTAAATAATTCAAAAAATGTAACAGCAGAAGAAATAGAAAAAGGATATGCTGTATATAGTAAAGATCCTAAAACTCTTCCGGCAGAAAATATAAGCGAATCTGATGAAAGCACATTATCAGAAACTCCTGATGATTTTACAGAAAATACAGGAAATAATAGTTATTATTTTAGAGGTAATGTAAATAATAATTATGTAAATTTTGCAGGAATGTGTTGGAGAATAGTAAGAATAGATGGAAATAGTAATATAAAACTTATATTAGAAGATCAATATACAACATGTGATGATGATGAAACATCAGAAACTGATACAATAAAATATACAGGAGCATGGGATATAGAAGCTAGTGATGGAACAAATATCACAATGGATGGTTCTATACCATATAGAGTTGGTAATTTTGGATATGATGATTCTAGTGGTAAATATAAGATGTCATATTTAAATCCAGTAGACAATAAAGATAGAGCGATGGTAAATGCATTTAAGTATTTTCAAACAAACACTTTAAAGAATAAAATAAATGCTTTACATGATGGTAAAAATTTAAGTGATTATTTAGTAAGTGGAAATTGGTGTTTGAATGACAAGGCTTATAGTGATGAGCAAGGAACAACAATATTAGAAAATCCTGATTATTCGTCAAGCTTCTACTATGATAGTTATGTACGATTATATGGAAAAACAACTAAAGAGCCAACATTAAAGTGCCCAGTAGAAACAATGGAAACATTTGCTGATAGTACTTATATGTATGTAGGAACCTTAACAGCAGATGAAATTGTATATGCTGGAGGAAAGATGTATGAAACCGTCGTGAGTAATTATTTAATAAATAATTGGCAAATTAATAATTCTAAATATTTTTGGTTGATTTCGCCTGACGGATTCAATAGTGCTGGCGATACCGCAGTCGACATGAGCTACTATGGCGTTATGAACAACTTCAGTGTGGACTTAAGCGACACCATCGCGTTTCGTCCGTCAGTTTCTCTAACGTCTAGTGTTACTGTAGCTCCAAATGGGAATGGTGATATAACTAATCCTTATGTTATTGAGTAATTAAGTGGATGAAATAGAAATTGCATTTTAAGTTGCTATTTCTATTTTTTGTAAAGTTACTTGATTGTTTTAAATAATTTATTTCTAATTGTATTAGAAGGTAGATGATATTATAGAAGAATTAAATGAGGCTTATTATAAGAGATTTATGTCTGCTATTGAAATAGCATATAAAGAAGTTTTGTTAAATAATCAAAGAGGTAAAGAAAAAAAGGTTAATAAACAAATCGATTTATTTTGAAATTTTTTGATAAGAGGTGATTATGCTTCTTTTCGAAAGAAAAGTATATCTAACTTAAAGCTTAAAGATGAAACAATAAATAGCAATGTTGAAATTAGCTAATGAAAAATTAGTTGGTATTTTTAAATCTTAAAATTATAAATTGATAGTGAATACTATCTTTTTTTTTATTGCTTTGATATAATTTATATTAGGTTGGTGTTAATATGTTTAAAGAAAAAATTAAAGAATATATACCTTATTTAGTAATTGTAATTGTTGTTATTGTAATACGTACTTATTTTTTTACTCCAATTAAAGTAAACGGAGAAAGTATGATGAATACTTTATATGATAAAGATACTATGATTTTAAATAAGATAGGTATGAAATTTAGTGAATTAAAGAGATTTGATATTGTAGTTATTAAGGTGAATAATAATTATATAATTAAAAGAATTATTGGTTTACCTGGTGAAACTATAGAATATAAAAATGGAAAATTATATATAAATGGTAAAGTGTTTAAAGATCCATATTATAAAGATAATACAGATGATTTTATAAAAGTAGAAGTTCCTAATGGATATTATTTTGTTATGGGGGATAATAGAAGTGATTCTTTAGATAGTAGAATTATTGGTCCTATCAATAAAGATGATATAAAAGGAACAACTAATTTGGTTATATTTCCTTTTAAAAACATGGGTATAGTTAAGTAATAAAAAGGTGTTGTTGTTATGAATTGTATTGAAAGAATTTTGTATTATTTACAAGGAGAAATGATAGAACCTAAAGCATTTGGGATATTCCATATTATTTGTTTATTATTGATGTTTATAATAATATATATTTTATATAGTATTAAAGGTAAACATAATGATAAACAATTGAAGTTTATTTTAGGTTTTTATAGTATTGTTGCTTTAATATTAGAAGTGTTGAAACAATTAATATGGTCTTTTAATTATGATTCAATAACAAATAGTGTTACTTGGGATTATGAATGGTATGCTTTTCCTTTTCAATTATGTACTACTCCAATATATGTGTGTTTATTTTGTTTATTTTTGAAAAAAGGTAAATTGAGAGATAGTTTATTATCTTATATATCTTTTATAACTATATTAGGTAGTATTTCTACTATGATATTACCTGATAGTTGTCTAGTTAGTGATATATTAGTTAATATCCATACTATGTGGTTACATTTAGGAAGTTTTGTTATTTCCGTTTATTTATTAATTACTAAAGAAGTAAAGTTAAATATAAAAAATTTAGTTAGTGCTAATATTGTATTTATTATATTTGTTTTACTATCTCTTGTATTAAATATATCAATATATAGTAGTGGTATTTTAAATGGAGAAACATTTAATATGTTTTATATTAGTCCTTATTTTATTAGTGATCTTCCTGTATTTAATATAATTCAAGAAAATCTACCTTATTTATTATTTTTAATTATATATATTTGGACTATAGTATTAGGAAGCGTATTAATTTTTTTTATAGTTTCTTTAATCAAACGATGTGGTATAGTAAATAAAAATGAAAAAGGCAAAGAAGAAATTATTAAAGATTATTAACTTAGTAAAAATATGGTATAAAACTTAATTAATTACAAAAAATAAGGAAATCGAAAAGTAAGAAAAACTTTTATATAAAACAATAAAGAAGGAGGTAGCAATGAAGAAAATTGGAGATAAATATACTAACAATACTTTTGAAAACATAAAGCATATTGATGATTATGGCAATGAATTTTGGTTTGCTCGTGAATTACAAAAAGTATTGGAATATAAAGATTGGAGAAATTTTCAAAAAGTAATAGATAAAGCAGTTATATCAGCAAACAATAGTGTTTCAAGTAAAGAAGATTGGGTTGTCGAGGTTAACAAGCCAATAAAAACTGGAAAAGGTAAAGAAGAAATTATTAAAGACTATAAACTTTCAAGATATATATGTTATTTAATAGTACAAAATGCTGATCCAAGTAAAGAAGTTGTTGCCTTAGGACAAACATATTTTGCTATACAAACTAGAAAACAAGAAATAACGGAACAAGAATATGATTTGCTGTCAGATGATGAAAAAAGATTTTATCAAAGAAAATTAACAAGACAAGGTAATTACACACTACAAAAAGTTGCATCATCTGCTGGTGTTAAAAATATGGCTGAATTCCATAATGCAGGATATAAAGGACTATATAATGGTGAAACTGCTGATGATATTTTTAAAAGAAAGAAATTAAGATATAGAGAAGATATTTTAGATAATATGAATGAAGATGAATTAGTTGCTAATTTATTTAGAATAAATCAAACAAAGCAAAGACTAATAAGAGATAATGTACAAGGAGAAAAAGAAGCGAAAGATGTACATTATGAAGTTGGTCAAAAAGTTAGGAAAGCAATTTTAGATATTGGTGGAATGATGCCAGAAGAAATGCCAACACCTAAAAAGAGTTTAAAAGAACTTGAAAGAGAAAAGAAACAATTAGAAACTAAAGATCAAAAGAAACTTGAGGGAATAAAATAAAGGAAGTGTTAAATAATGGATATGTATCAAAAAAGAGAGATGAGAAAAAATAAAAAGATTGTCGAAAACACAAAAAGTTTACCATCGACGAATATCAACTGGTTTCCAGGACATATGCAAAAAACAAAACGTCAAATAAGTGAATTATTGCCTCTTATAGATGTTGTATATGAGCTTATTGATGCTAGGATACCATATTCTAGTAAAATTGTAGATATAGACAATATTATAAAGAATAAACCAAGAATACTTATTATGACTAAATATGATTTATGTGATAAGGAAGAGACCTGTAAATGGGTTAAATATTATGAGGATAAAGGATATAAAGTTATAAAGGCTAATTTGAATAATAGTGATATTATTAAAGATATTACTAGAATTACTAATGATTTTATGGAAGAAATTAATAGTAAGAGATTAGATAAAGGTATGAAAGAAAAACAAATTAAGGCTTTGGTAATTGGAATACCTAATGTTGGTAAAAGTACTTTGATTAACAAAATGGTTGGTAAGAAAGTTAGTGATGTTGGTAATAAGCCTGGTGTTACTAAAAATTTAACTTGGTTAAAAACAAATAGTAATATATTATTGTTGGATACTCCGGGAATATTATGGCCTAAATTTGATAATAATGAAGTTGCTCTTAATTTAGCCAGTATGACAGCTATCAAACAAGAAATACTTGATAAAGATGAAATTGCTATACATATTTTAAATAAATTATATAATTTTTATCCAAATATTTTAAAGATGAGATATAATATTGATTATATTGATGATGATTTATGTGTTACTTATGATGCTATAGGTAAAAAAATAGGTGCTATTATTAGTGGCGGAGAAGTTGATTATAATAGAGTAAGTGATCATATTTTAAACGATATAAAAAATGAATATGTAAAGGATATTACATTTGATAGGATAGATGATAAATGAAAATTACAGATGATGAGAAGATAGAAAGAATAGATGAAATAGAAAGAATTTTGATAGAAATATTAGATTTAGATAATATATTTTCTGTAGAAGAAAAAAGTTCTTTTTTTGAAAAGATAATACCTTATTTACAACATAATAGAAATAAAACTTTATTAGGAAGAAAACCTGAAACTATTGAAAGACAAATTGATAATTATATTAATTTTTGTAAAAGTATAGGATTAAAAAAAATTGAAATAGTAAAAAGTATATATAATTTTCCTAGTATAATACATACATTTAATGAAGAGGATTTTTTATACAAATATATTTTAATGAGTGTTGTTGAAAATGAGGATAATACTATTAGAAAGAATATGATAGTAGAAAAGCCTGAAGATTTTAAAATTAGTTTAAATGTATTATATGCTAGATATTGTTTAATGAAAGATTTAAAATATCCTAATATAACATGGAGAAATTTAATACATGATTCTCATAATGATTTTGTAAGTAAGTTTGTTAAAAGAGGGTATGATAAAGCTTATAAGGTTTATAAAAGTTGTGATATGTTGACTAAAGAAGTATTAGAAAATATGTATCCTGTTGATTATAATTTTATTTTAGAATTAGATAATTTAGATATAAATAATTTTGGTGTTAGTGATGAAAAAAGAAATAATAAAAAATTTTGATAATTTAGCATATGAAAAAGAATTATATAAAAGTGGTGTAAAATTAATTGCAGGTGTTGATGAAGTTGGTCGTGGGCCATTAATAGGTCCTGTTGTTGCAGCTGCTGTAATTTTACCTTCTAATTATAAATTAGAAGGACTTACTGATTCTAAAAAGTTAAGCGAAAAAAAAAGAGATGAATACTATAAAATTATAATGGAAAATGCAATTGCTGTTGGTATTGGTATTATTGATGAAAATGTAATTGATGAGGTTAATATATATGAAGCTACTAAGTTAGCTATGAAGGACGCTATTGATAAATTAAGTGTTAAACCAGAACATGTTTTAATAGATGCTATGCCTTTAGATATAGAGATTAATACAACTAGCATTATTAAAGGAGATCTTTTTAGTCAATCTATAGCAGCAGCTAGTGTTATTGCAAAAGTAACAAGAGACAGTATGATGTATGAGTTAGATAAAAAATATCCTATGTATGGTTTTGCTAGTCATAAAGGTTATCCGACTAAGAAACATATAGATGCAATAAATGAATATGGTTTAATTGATGGGTATAGAAAGACTTATGCTCCTATTAAAGATATAGTTAAGGAGGGTTAAAAATGGGTTTGTTTGATAAATTTAAGTCTATTTTTAAAAAAGAAGAGAAAAAAGATTTAGAAAGTTATGATAAGGGTTTAGAAAAAACTCGTAATGAGTTTGTTAGTGAATTAAATTTGTTAGGTATAAAATATACTAAAGTTACTGAAGAATATTTTGAAGAATTAGAAAGTTTATTAATAAAAGCTGATATTGGTGTTAATACTGTATTTGATTTTTTAGATAAATTAAGAAAAAGAGTTAAAAGTGAAAATATTACTGATACTAATATGTTAAAAGAAGTAATAGTTGATGAATTATTTTTAATATATGTTAATGGAGATAGTTTAAGTGATAAAATAAATTTTAATAGTGATGGGCCTACGGTACTTTTGTTTGTTGGGGTTAATGGAGTAGGTAAAACGACTACAATAGGTAAGCTTGCTAATAAGTATAAATTAGAAGGTAAAAAAGTTATGTTAATTGCTGGTGATACTTTTAGAGCAGGAGCTGTAGAACAATTGAAAATTTGGGCTGATAGAACTAATTCTTTGTTTTTTGGTAAAGAGGGAATAGATCCTGCAGGTGTTGTTTATGAAGGAATAGAAAACGCTTTAAAAGAAGATGTTGATATAGTATTAGTTGATACTGCAGGAAGACTTCAAAATAAAGTTAATTTAATGAATGAATTAGAAAAAATTAATAAAGTTATAGGTAGATTAATTCCTAATGCCCCTCAAGAAACTTTACTAATTATAGATGCAACCACTGGACAAAATGGTATATTACAAGCAGAAAGTTTTAAGGAGGTTACAGATATTACTGGTATTGTTTTAACTAAATTAGATGGTACTGCTAAGGGCGGTATAGTACTCGCGATAAAAGAGAGTGTTGGAATACCTGTTAAATTTATTGGACTTGGTGAAGGCGTTGATGATTTAAAAACGTTTGATATTGAAGAATATATATATGGTTTATTTAAGGATATGATGTGATGGAAGAAAGAGAATATATTATTGCTTTATATGAATATTATGGTAAATTGTTGACTTTAAAACAACAAAGTTATTTTGAAGATTATTATTATGATAATTTAACTATGGAAGAGATTGCTATAAATGATTCTGTAAGTAAAAATGCAGTTAGTAAACAGTTAATTAGTATAAAAGATAAATTAATATCTTTAGAAGAAATACTTAATTTATATAGTAATAGAATAAAAATTAATAAAATTTTAAAAGAAACAGACTTTAATAAAATAAGTGAGTATATTTAAAATACTTAGTTTGATTACTGAGTATTTTTTAATTTAAATAAATATATAAACACTTGTTTTGTTTCTTAAAGATAAAAATTTGACAAAAAAGAAAAATAGTGTATAATAGTAGCCGTTAAAGAAAGAGGGAATGTTTTGTGAAAAATTTAGTTAAAATTATTTTATGTTTTATTTTTGTTTTTAGTTTTTCTTTAAATGTTTATGCTGCTAGTTCTAGTATAACAGTAAGTAAAACCGGTGATGAATTAGAATATATAAATGGTTTAAAGATTAATGAAAATAAAGCAAGTTCTTATAAGATTTATGTATTAGATAAAGATACATATTTTGATAGTAAGAAAACTTTAAAAAATCCAGTTTTAGCTGATTCTGGTATAAGTTATATTATTAATAATAGTGATGTAACTAGTAATAGTGATAGAAATTATTATATTACACAAGTAGCTATACTATGGTATCAAGATGTTTTAAATGGTAATGATAATAATATAAGTAGTGAAATGAAAACTTATATTAAAAATAATACTAAAAAAACAGAGTGTTATTATATTAATAAGTTAGTAAATGGTGCTATAGAATATAGCAAATCTTCGAATTTATTAAATATAGTTACTGAAGATATTACTTTTAGTAAAGAAGGAAGTTATTATTATTCTAATGAGATAGAAGTAGAATCTTATAATTTAAAAAGTAATCCTGTTATTAAGTTATATAATGATCCAAAGAATACTGATATAATTGAAGAGGATCTTACTAAAGATGGTATTAGTACTTTTAAAATTAAAGTTCCTGTAAAATCTTTAGAAGAAGATATTATTGATTTTGAATTAAATGTAACAGGCAAAGTAAATGATGATAATTATTATCAATATGATAATGTTATATATAGTAGAAAATATACTGATACTATTAATGTAAATGATAATATGATAGTTAGTATAGAAGAATTTAAAACAACTTATGTAAGAATTGAAGTAATAGATAATGATGGAGATTATATTAGTGGATTAAACTTTAAAGTATATAGTGGTGATTGTACTAATACAACTTGTTCTAGTAAAAATTTAGTACATAGTTTTACTACTAAGAGTGTTTATACTACTTTAAGTAATAAATTAACTTATGGAACTTATACAGTTGTTTTATCAAGTAAAACAAAATATGATTTACCAGAAAAGACTTTAATTGAAGTATTAAATATAGAAGATACTCAAAAATTTATTATTAAAGAAACTGGTGATAATGTAGCTGATAATGAAGATGTTAAAGACGATAATACTAATGATAAAGATATAGTAAATAATAAGAATATATATATTTATAATGATATTAAAGATAAGAATAATACTTTAAGTATATATGATATAAAAGGTAATTTAGCACATAGTTATAGTAGTGATAATAATCCATATAACATTAATTTAAGTGTTGGAGAATATTACATAATAGATTCAAATAATTTATTAGATAAAGTTTATTTTATGATAACTAGTAGTGATGAATTAATGGTTAAAGTTAATGGAATTTATGTTAGTGCTAATTATATAACATTAAATAAAATTATATTTGAAGACGTTGAAGATGACGATTTAATAGTAGATGATAATATAAATAATAATGATAATGTTACTGATAATAATTCTAGTAATAATAACTATTATGTAGATGAAAATGGTAATATACATATAGACAATATTGATGGAATAGATAGTATAGAAATTACAAACAAAGTTGAAACTAATACTGATGTTGAGATTAATTGGCTTGATAAAGTTGTAGATTGTCCTACTACTAGTTTATCTTCTAGCTTAAAATATATAATTGGTGCAATTATTTTAAGTACTGGTTTATATTTAGTAATTAGAAATGTCAAGAGAAGTAAAAATAATATTTAGTTTTATTATATTATTTGTTGGTTTATGTATATTTTGTTCTGAATATTTTGAATCTAAAAAAATTGCTGTATATGATTATATGAATGGGTTATATTATAATAATGATTCTAAGATTGATGAAGAAGATATACTTATTAATGAAGAAGTTATAGAGAATAATGAGGAAATAGAGTTAGAAGATACTAAAGAAGAAGAAAAAGTAGTTGAAAAAGTAAAATATATTGGATATTTAAATATACCTAAGATTAATTTAAAAAAAGGATTTACTAATATAGAAAGTAAATATAATACAGTTAGTAGAAATATACAAATATTAGATAGTTCTGATTATCCTGACAAAGTTAATGGTAATGTTATATTTGCAAGTCATTCTGGGAATTCTAGTGTATCTTATTTTAAAAAATTATATTTGTTAGGTATAGGGGATAATGTTTATATAGAGTATAATAGTAAAAATTATACTTATCAAATAGTTGATATATATGAAGTAGAAAAGACAGGTAAAGTTAATATAAGAAGAAATAAAGATAAAAGTATATTAACTTTGATTACTTGTACTAAGAATAATAGTGAAACTCAAACTGTATATATTAGTGAACTTATAAGTGTAGAGTAAAAAGGGGTGCTTTATATGGTTGAATTTAATTTATTAGAAAAATTAAATATAATATTTGATTTTATAAAGAAAAATTCTTTAATAAGTTTAGTTATATTACTTATTATAGTAATGTTATTAGATTTGTTTTATGGAAAAAATAAGAAGAGTACTAAAATAACATATAGTATAATAATATGTTTAAGTCTAATATATATATTTATGATTTATTATAAACCATTATTTAATATAATAGATGTTTATATAACTAATATAGTTAAACTTACTTATTTTCCTTCTATTATAGATTATATTAGTTTTGTTTTTGTTAGTGTATTTATACAAATATTTTCTTATAAGAAGGGTAGTAATGTAATAAAAAATATTAATTTATGGTGTGGGATATTTATAGAGATATTATTTATTATAAATGTTATTGCAATGAATAATATAGTAGTTGATTTAAATAGTGTAACTTCTATATATCAAAATGATTTATTATTAAGTATATTTCAAATAACTGGTTTAGTATTTGTTATTTGGTTATTATTTAATATTATGTATTTAATAGTTCATATATTTGTTAATAATAGAATTGAAATGCCTAAATTAAATGAATATTATGAATAAATGTCAAAAACAGTGCAAAAAGGATTAAAAAATATAAAAATGCACTGTTTTTTTAAAATTTAGTGCAAAAATGGTTAAAAAAACACAAAAATGCACTGTTTTTTTAAAATTTAGTTTATTTTTAAAAATATTACTCAATAAAATTATAAAGTATGTTATAATTTATTAGATAAGAGGTGTTATTATGAAAGATAATAAAAATATAACTAGTAGAGATGTAGATTTTGCTAAATGGTATAATGATGTTATTTTTAATGCTGATTTAATTGATTATTCAAGTGTTAAAGGAAGTATGATTATTAGACCTTATGGTTATGCTATTTGGGAAAATATACAAAGTGTATTAGATAAGAAGTTTAAAGAATTAGGTCATGTTAATGTACAAATGCCTATGTTTATACCTGAAAGTTTATTAAATATAGAAAAAGATCATGTAGAAGGTTTTGCTCCTGAGGTTGCTTGGGTAACTCATGGAGGGAATACTCTATTAGATGAAAGAATGTGTGTAAGACCTACTAGTGAAGTTTTATTTTGTGATCATTATAAAAAGATTATTAAAAGTTATAGGGATCTTCCTCTTTTATATAATCAATGGTGTACTATAGTTAGATGGGAAAAAGAAACTAGACCATTTTTAAGAAGTAGAGAGATATTATGGCAAGAAGGTCATACTATGCATGCTACAGAAGAGGAAGCTAAAGAAGAAACTTTAAGAATGTTTAAAGTATATGAAGATTTTCAAAAGAATTATTTAGCTTTACCTGTTATAGTTGGTAAAAAAAGTGATAAAGAAAAGTTTGCTGGTGCTGAAGAAACTTATACTATTGAAGCAATGATGTATAATGGAGTTGCTTTACAAAATGGAACTAGTCATTATTTTGGACAAAAATTTACAAAAGCTTTTGATATTAAATTTTTAAATAGAGAAAATAAGTGGGAACATCCATATCAAACTAGTTGGGGTGTTACTACTCGTATGATAGGCGCAATTATAATGACACATGGAGATGATTATGGACTTGTGCTACCTCCAAATATAGCTCCTATAAAAGTATGTATAGTACCTATTAAAGAAACTGATGAAGTTAAAGAATGTATAAAATATTTAGAAGATGGATTAAAAGCAAATGATATAACATTTATAACTGATCATTCTGATAAATCTGCTGGATTTAAATTTGCTGAAGCTGAAGTAAAAGGATATCCAATTAGAATAGAAATTGGACCAAGAGATTTAGAACGTGGTGAAGTAACTTTAGTTAGACGTGATACTAGAGAAAAAATTACTATTAATAAAATTGACGCTATTTATAATATTAAAACTTTATTAATTGATATACAACATAATTTATATGATACTGCTGAAAAACGTAGAAATAGTATGTTATATAATGATGTAAAAACTTACGAAGAATTAAAAGATATTGCATTAAATAAACCGGGATTTGCATTAGTTAATTGGTGTGGCAATCAAGAATGTGAAGATAAAATTAAAGATGAATTAGGATTAAAATCTCGTTGTATACCAACTAATCATGATATAAGTGATGGTAACTGTGTAGTTTGTGGTAAAGAAGGCAAAGTAAAAATATATTTTGGTAAACAATATTAAAATCATAAGACAAAAATCTTGTGATTTTTTTATTGAAAAAACACTTCATTTATATTATACTTATTAATAGAGAGTAGGAATACATTATGAATAAATCTAAGACAATATATTTTTTAAGTGCTTTTGTATTAATTATAGGTTGTTATGCTTTAAATTTAAGTTATAGTTTATTTATAGATACACAAGAAAAGAGTATTTTAAATGCAAATATACCTAAATTAGATTCAGAATTATCTATTAGTAGTCTTGATGTTGAAGCAGGTAAAGAATATTTAATAAAACAAACTGTAACTAATATAGGTACAGTAGCTATGAATTATGCTGTTACTGCAACTTCAGACGTTGATACTTATACAGTTAAAATGGCTGAAACAGAAGATAATTTAAGTAATGGTACTTTAGATATTAATGGTTCTAAAGATTTATATATAGTGGTATCTAATACTGGAGAAGAAACTATTACTATTAATTTTACATTAGATAAAAATTATACTACTTTAACAAGTAAAGTACCTATTAGTAATATAGTTGAAACTACTACAGTTGAATATCAGGATTCTTTTCCTTATAGTGATAAACCAGGTACTCTTGCTTATCATGTAATTAATAATTTTATGAATTCAGATTTATATAATCCTTCGAATACTGAAGATACAACTAATAGTGATTCTGGAGAGAATGATTTATCTACTTTATTTGTTGGAGATTCTTATAAATTATCTTTACCAGTCGCGAATCCTAATCCCGATTCGGATACTGAATTAGATGTGCCTTCTCCGACTACTTTTACTAGTATAGAAGAAAATGAAGTTGGTTTATATAAAGCAGAAGATGACCATGGAATGAGTTATTATTTTAGAGGTGCTAGTTCTGTTAACTATCTAAATTTTGCAGGAATGTGTTGGAGAATTGTACGTATTAATGGTGATGGGAGTGTTAAATTAATATTAGAAGATCGATATGCAACTTGTGATGATAGAGAAGATATTGATGGTTCAGGTACTGCTGATTATAAATACACAGGGAAATGGTCCGATGAAGGATTGGGGTATTATTTTGCTTCCGACTCTAATGGTAAAGCTGATTTCTTGAATTCTGAAGTGGCTAATTCATTTAAAATTTTTCAAAATGCTCTTTCTGAAAAAATCAATAGAGAATATTCTGGGAAAAATTTATCAGATAAATTAAATATAGAAGAGTGGTGTTATGATCATAATATAACAGGTACAACTGATTTTGGTTATGATGATGGGTATAATTTAGTATTCAATAGAGATGAAGCAACGATGGGATGGTATGCATATAAAAGTTATGGAGCATATAATAGAATGTTAGCGGGAACACCATCATTAAAATGTAGTGGCACTAAACTGATGAAATTTAAGGATGATACTGATATGTATGTAAGTACATTAACGGTTGATGAAATTGTATTTGCTGGTGTTGTTTGGAATGACTCTATCTTTAATAAAAATAGTTATTTAAGTAGCGAAGAACAACATTGGTGGACTATTTCACCAGCATGGTATGATGAAGATTTTTATTCTGATACTGTTTTTTCTTTTGAAACAAATGATTCAGAAGGTGCTCGTTTAATTGTAGGCGTGACTGGAGAATCTGACGGTGAAAGTTATGCTGAAACAAGAAGAAGTCGTCCAGCTGTTTCTTTAAAACCTGATATAATGGTAGTAGATGAAGAGGGAATAGGGACAATTGATAAACCTTATGTTATAGAATGATTTTATAGATAAGATAGGTATTTTTACTTGACTAAGTTAGTGTTTTCGAGTAAAATACTTATATAATCTTGTTCAAAGAAAGAGTAGATAATTTAATTATATTAAGAGAAGGTTAGATTGGTGAGAAATACCTATATAATAATTGTTGAAAGAACAGCTTTGATTATGCAAGATCGTGTTATTACGTTAAAAATAAAGAGAGTACACTTGTAAAGTAAGGTGGCACCGCGGGTTTTGACTCGTCCTTACGTATATCAAGTGTTTTTTAATGAAAGGAAAATGTGATATGATAACAAAACAAAAAGGTACTTATGATGTAGTAGGAATGGATGCTAAGAAGCGTAAATATGTATGTGATGTAATTGATGCTATATGTGAAAAGTATAATTATACATATATAGAAACTCCTATATTTGAGAGCTCTGAGTTATTTCATAGAAGTGTAGGAGAAAGTAGTGATATAGTTACTAAGGAAACTTATGATTTTGTAGATAGAGGAGAACGTAATATTACTTTACGTCCTGAAGGTACTGCTGGTGTTGTAAGAAGTTTTATAGAAAATAAGATGTATGGTAATTTATCAGAACCTGTTAAAGTTTATTATAATGGTCCTATGTTTAGATATGAAAGACCTCAAAGTGGTAGAAATAGACAATTTACTCAATTTGGTATTGAAGTAATTGGTACTGATGATGTTATGTCAGATGCTGAGGTTATTAGTTTAGCATATAATACTTATAAATTATTAGGTATAGATGTTAAAGTACAACTTAATAGTTTAGGAGATAATGAATCTCGTGATAATTATAGAAAAGCATTAATGGAATATTTTAAGCCTAATATTGATTCTTTATGTGAGGATTGTAAAGTTAGATTAGAAAAGAATCCTTTAAGAATATTAGATTGTAAAGTTGATGCTAATAGTGATATTTTAAAAAATGCTCCTAAAACTATTGATTATTTAAATGAAGATAGTTTAAATAGATTTAATAAACTTCAAGAATATTTAGATTTAATGGAAATTGATTATGAAGTTAATACTAATTTAGTTAGAGGACTAGATTATTATAATCATACTGTATTTGAAATAGTTGCTGATATACCTGATTTTGGAAGTCAAAGTGTATTAGGTGGCGGAGGAAGATATAATGGTTTAATTGAACAATTAGATGGACCTAGTACTCCTGCTATAGGATTTGCAATGGGATTAGATAGAACTATTCTTGCAATGGAATCATTAGATGTTAAATTTAAAGTAAGAGAAAATATTGATATATTTATTATGTATGGTAATCTTGATGAAAAAGAAACAGCATGTTATTTAATACAAGATTTAAGAATGAATGGTTTTGTTTGTGAAACTGATTATATGGGAAAAAGTTTTAAAAATCAATTTAAGTCTGCTGATAGATTTAATAGTAAATTTTTGGTTATATTAAATAGTGATGATATTAAAAATTATAAAGTTAAAGTAAAAGATAATGAAACTAAAGAAGAAGAATTAGTAAGTATTAATGATTTAGTTGATTATTTAGATATGAAATTATAAGGAGAATGATTATGGATATAAAGGATATATTAAAGAATAAACAAATTGGAGAAGAAGTAACTGTAAGTGGTTGGGTTAGAAATCATAGAAAACAAGCTAAATTTGGTTTTATTGATTTGAATGATGGTACTAGTTTTAATAGTTTACAAGTGGTTTATAATGATGAACTTTCTTGTTTTGATGAAGTTGCTAAAACTAAATTAGGTTCTGCTATTACTGTTAAGGGTAAAATTATAGAGTCTCCTGCTAGTGGTCAAGATATAGAATTAGAATTAAGTGAATTTAAATTAGAAGGCGATTGTGATGATGATTATCCTTTACAAGCTAAGGGTAGACCTACTCGTGAATATTTAAGAGAAATAGCATATTTAAGACCAAGAACTAATTTATTTAGAGCTGTATTTAAAATAAGAAGTGTAGCTGCTTACGCTATTCATAAATATTTTCAAGAAAATGGATATGTATATTTTCATGCTCCTTTAATTACTGCTAGTGATTGTGAAGGTGCTGGAGAAATGTTCCAAGTTACTACACTAGATTTAGAAAAGACTGCTAAATCAGGAAAAGTTGACTATGATAAAGACTTTTTTGGTAAACAAGCTGCATTAACTGTAAGTGGACAATTACAAGCCGAGACTTTTGCTCTTGCTTATAAAAAAACTTATACATTTGGACCAACATTTAGAGCAGAAAATTCTAACACTAAGACTCATGCTAGTGAATTTTGGATGATTGAACCTGAAATGGCTTTTACTGATCTTAATGGAGATATGGAAGTTATGGAAGGTATGTTAAAATACGTAGTTCAATATGTATTAGATAATGCTAAAGAAGAAATGGAATTTTGTGATAAATTTGTAGAAAAAGGTTTAATAGATAAATTAACTAAGTTAGTTAATAGTAAATTTACTAGAATTGATCATAAGGATGTAATAACTCTTTTAAAAGAAGCTGATGTTAAATGGGAATTTGAACCTGAATATGGTGAAGATATTGCTAAAGAACATGAAAAATATATTACTGAATATTTTAATGGTCCAGTATTTATAACTAATTGGCCTAAAGATATTAAAGCATTTTATATGAAACAAAATGAAGATGGAGAAACTGTAGCAGCAGTTGATTTGGAAGTACCAGGTGCTGGAGAATTAATGGGTGGTAGTCAAAGAGAAGATGACTATAACAAATTAGTTACACGTATGGAAGAGATAGGAATGGAAAAAGATAGTCTAGATTGGTATTTAAATTTAAGACGTTTCGGTGGATGTGTTCATTCTGGTTTCGGTATGGGATTTGAAAGATTACTTATATATTTAACTGGTGTTGAAAATATAAGAGATGTAATTCCTTATCCAAGAACTCCTGGAAATTGTGAATATTAAGAATATATGTAAAGTTATATGGATGTAAATTATTTTATTTGTTATAATTAAATTCAGGAACATTGAGTTGTTGGGTGTCTACCTCTTATTCTAAAAAGAAGGGAGGTTTGATAGAAATGAAAAAAAGAACATTTATTGTAAACGTACTTAGATACATTTGTATCATTTTATCGCTCCTTATCATAATGATAAACGCAATAAAAAAATGACACTTAATTTCATAAGAAATTAAATGTCCAACCAATTTATTTGGGGTAGACATTCAACTAGTGAAAACTGAATGTTCCCTTTTTTATTATATGAAGTTTTGCTTCATGTATACATTATAACATATTAATTTATTTATATCAAATTAATATTGGAGGTAGTTTTATGGCTAATGAAGTAAAAGTAATGAATTTAACTGATTATTACTCATCTATTGATGGTATTGAAGATATTTATGTAGTAACTTTCAATGATTTACATAATGATTATAAAATGTATATTTGTTTTTTATTGCAACATAGTAATTTTAATTGTGATTATTTGAATATTCGTTGTTGTACTAAATCTGTTACTGAAATTGCTAGTAAAGATAAAGATGAAGGTATTTGGAATAGTAAATACGGTGAAATAGATAGTGTTGTTTCTTTAAAAGATTTAATAGTTACATATGGTGAAGTTAAAGATCATTATACAAAAGATGATATCAATATGCTTGTTGATAGGTATGGCAAAGATTATGTTTCTTTAAAAAAAAGTGATAATGGAATTAAATTAGTGAAAAAACTATAAAGAGTAGTTAGGAAGTGAATATATGAAAAAAATATTTAATAATGAAATTAATGAAAAATATATAAATAATACTGTAGAATTAAGTGGTTGGGTTAATCGTATAAGAAATTTAGGTGGATTAATATTTATTGACTTAAGAGATAGGACTGGTATTATACAGTTGGTTGTTAACCCAGAAAGTGAATTTTATGAGGTTGCTAGTAATTTAAAAAATGAGTATGTTATTACTGTAAGCGGTAAAGTAGTTGAAAGAATTACTGCTAATGAAAAAATTGATACTGGTAAGATTGAAGTAATAGTTGAGAAATTAGTTGTATTAAATACTTCTAAAGAAGTTCCATTTTTAATTAGTGATGATGTTAATGCTTTAGAAGAAACTAGATTAAAATATAGATATTTAGATTTAAGAAGAAATTGTTTATCTAATAATATTGTTTTAAGACATAAAATAACTATGTCTATTAGAAACTATTTAGATAAATTGAATTTTTTAGAGATAGAAACTCCTATGTTATGTAGAAGTACTCCTGAAGGAGCTAGAGATTATTTAGTTCCATCACGTGTATTTAATGGCAATTTCTTTGCTTTGCCTCAATCGCCACAAATATATAAACAACTTTTAATGGTTGGTGGATATGAAAGATATTTTCAAATTGCAAAATGTTTCCGTGATGAAGATTTACGTGCAGATAGACAACCTGAATTTACTCAAGTGGATATTGAAATGAGTTTTGTTGATGAAAATGATGTTTTAACTTTAACAGAAGGTTTAATTGCAAATTTATTTAAAGAAGTTCGTGGTATTGATATTAAATTGCCTTTATTACGTATGAAGTATGATGATGCAATAAATATGTATGGATCTGATAAACCTGATTTAAGATTTGATATGCATATTAATGATATTACTAAATTGTTTAATAATACTAATTGTGAATTTTTAAAAAATACTATAGATAATAATGGAATTATAAATGCTATAGTTCTTAGAGATTTGGCTAGTAAGTATTCTAGAAAAGAAATAGATAAGTTAACTGATTATGTAAAAAAATATAAAGCGAGTGGTTTAGCTTATATAAAATTTGATGAAGAAGTTAGTGGTAGTATTGTTAAATCATTAAGTGAAGATGAAATTAGTTCAATTAGAAATGAATTAGCAGTTAACAATAATGATATAGTTTTTATTATTAGTGGTGATAAAAAAATAGTTAAAACTGCATTAGGTGCTTTAAGATGTAAAGTTGCAAGAGATAATGATTTAATTAAAAAAGGTGATTATAAATTATTATGGGTAACTGATTTTCCTTGTTTTGAATGGAGCGATGAAGAACAAAGATTTATGGCCTGTCATCATCCATTTACATCACCTAATAAGGAATCTGTTGATAAATTATTAACGGATAAAGAAAATTGTTATTCTATTGCTTATGATATTGTTATCAATGGTTATGAAGCGGGTGGTGGAAGCATAAGAATCCACGATGAAGAAGTTCAAAAGAAAATGTTTGAAGCGTTGGAATTATCACAAAGTGATATAGAAAATAAATTTGGTTTCTTCGTAGAAGCTTTAAAATATGGTACTCCTCCACATGGTGGACTTGCATTAGGTTTAGATCGTTTAACAATGCTTCTAGCTGAGACTGAAAACATAAAAGATGTTATAGCATTCCCTAAAACTACTTCAAGTAGTGATTTGATGAGCGATGCACCTAATATAGTTTCAGAAAGACAATTAGAAGAATTAGGAATAAAAATAAGAGAGGGAAAAGATGAGTAAGTTTACTAAAGAAATGATTAATGATTATGCAGATAAATTACTTATTGGTTTAACTGATGAAGAAAATCAAACTGTTTTAGATGAATTTGAAGCTATTGAAGCACGTATGGATTTAATTAATGAAATAGATGGATTAAGTAGCGTTGAACCAATGCATTATCCTTATATTATTGAATCTAATCCACGTAGTGGAGATGTTATAAAGAATGATTCTGTAGAAGATTTACTTAAAAACAGTGATAAGGTTAGTGATAGAGAAATAGAAGTACCAAAGGTGGTGGGATAATGGATTCAGTTATATTAGATTTACGAGAAAAGTTAAAAAAAGGTGAATTAAAACCAGAAACCTTAATTAATCATACTTTAGAAAATTCTAAAGTCGTTCAAGATAATTTAAATCCATTTGTTACTATTTGTGATCAAGTTAATTTGTATGAAGAAGAATCAGTACTTTCCGGAATACCATATGTTGCAAAAGATAATTTATCTACTAAAGATATATTATCAACTGGTAGTAGTAATACTTTAAAAGATTATGTTCCTTTCTTTGATGCTACAGTAATTGATAGATTAAATAAAAAAGGTGCAGTGTTAGTTGGGAAAAGTGCTATGGATGAGTTGGGATTAGGTGGAACTGGAACAACTTGTCATACTGGAGTTACGAAAAATCCTTGGGATAAAACTAGAATAACAGGTGGCTCTAGTTCTGGTTCTGCTTGTTTGGTAGCAAGTGGAGTTGTGCCTTTCGCTTTAGGTAGTGATACTGGGGATTCTATAAGAAAACCGGCAGCATTTTGTGGGATTGTAGGTTATAAACCAACTTATGGCGCTATTAGTAGATTTGGACTATTTCCATTCGCATCAAGTTTGGATACTGTTGGTGTTTTAACTCGTACTGTTAAAGATGCTGCAATAGTAGTAGATAATGTGCTAGGTATAGATGAAAATGATATGACTTCTATAAATCTTGATGCTAATTTATCTTCATCTCTTAAAAATGATATTAAAGGTAAAAAATTATTTTATATCAAGAATATGGTTGATATAAATAATTATGATAATCCTAGTGAAGATTTAAAAAATATATTATCTAAATTTAATAAAACAATAGAACTTGTTCGATCATTAGGAGCAGAAGTAGAAGAAATTAGCTTTGATCAAAATTTACTTAATGCAATATTACCTATTTATCAATGTATTTCTTGTGCTGAAGCTACAAGTAATGATTCTAATTTAACTGGTATTATTTTTGGTCCTAGAGGAGAAGGGGATAATTATATTGATATGATTAAAGATCATAGAACTAAAGGCTTTTGTTCTTTAATTAAAAGAAGATTTATTATAGGTTCTTATGTATTACAAAAAGAAAATCAAGAAAAGTATTTCTTAAATGCAAAAAGAGTAAGAAGATTATTAGTTGAAAAAATTAATGAATTATTTGAAATGTATGATGCTTTAATTATGCCAGCAACTGGTTCTATTGCTCCTAAGATAGATAGTATTAATGAAGTTATTAATGATGCCGGTTCTATGCAAGAAGTATTGGAAAATTATATGGCTATAGGAAATTTTGGAGGATATCCAAGTATAACTATACCTAATGGGTTTATTAATTCTATGCCTATAGGTATAAATATAACAGGAAAAGTAATGGATGATGCTAATGTATTAAATATTGCATATACATTAGAATCTAATATGTCTTACCGTGGACAAATAGCAAAGGAAGTGAAATAATGGCTCTTATACCAGTTATTGGATTAGAAATGCATGCTGAGATGAAAAGTACTACTAAGGTATTTTCTCCAGCAGAGAACACTTATAATGATATATCAAATTTACATGTAAATAAGATTGATATGGCATTTCCAGGTATACTTCCTTTAGTAAATTTTGAATGTATGAATAAAGCAATAGAGATGGCTTTAATATTAAATTGTAAAATTCCAGAAATGTTTATGTTTGATAGAAAAAATTATTATTATCCAGATTTACCTAAAGGTTATCAAATAACACAATTTACAAAACCTATCGGTACGAATGGTTATTTAAATATAGATGTTAATGGTGAAGAGAAAAAAGTAGAGATATTGGATATTCATTTAGAAGAAGATTCTGCATCACTTGATCATTATTCATATTATTCTTTAATTGATTATAATAGGGCAGGAGTTCCTTTATTGGAAACTGTTACTGCACCTTGTTTACATTCTGCTAGTGAAGCAGTTGCCTTTTTAGATACTATGAAAAATATATTTAGATATACTGGAATTAGCGATGCTGATATTAAATGTGGACAAATAAGATGTGATGTTAATGTTTCTATGATGGAAGAAGGTTCTAGTGAATTTGGAACAAAAGTAGAAGTAAAAAATGTCAATAATATTCAGAATGTTGCTAATACAATAGAATATGAAATAAAAAGGCAAACTGAGTTAATTGAAAGTGGTAGAAAAGATGAAATTGTACAAGAAACAAGGCGTTATGATGAGTCAACAAATACTACTATAACTATGCGAAGTAAAGCTGATGCTATAGATTATAAATATTTTGTAGAACCAAATATACCTCCATATAAAATTAATGAAGAATTAATAGAGACTATAAGAAAACAAATCCCTGTTTTACCTAATCAAAAGAAATTGAATTATATTAATAAATTAGGTATTAATAGTATTGATGCAAATATATTAGTTAAAGATAAGGATATAAGTGATTATTTTGATGAATTAATTCGTTTAGGTTCTGATATAAAGATGAGTTCTAATTGGGTTATTAATCAAATTATGGATTATATTAATTCTAATGATGTTTCTATTAAGGAATTATATTTGACTCCTGATAAGTTAAAATTTATTATGGATCAGGTTTTATTAGATAAAATTAGCAATAAACAAGCTAAAGAATTGTTTTTAATGTCTTTAGAATTAAAACGTGAACCTAGTGAATTAATTGGTGAATTAGGTATGGAACAGTTAAATGATATGGATGAAATAAAGAGTTTAATTATTAATATTCTTGATAATAATCCTAAACAAGTAGAAGAATATAAAAATGGTAAAACTAATATGTTTCAATATTTTGTAGGTCAAGTTATGAAACAAACTAGTGGTAAAGCTAATCCTGTATTAGTTAGAGAAATATTAACTGCATTATTAAGTGAATAAAAAAGTATTAAGCAAATTTTGAAATGCACCCTTTAGAGTAGACATCAAATAAAAAAGTAGTTTTATGAAAATGTTATAATACACTTCCGAAAGGAGGTGTATTTATTATGGCTTCAAAAGGGCAAAAATTTAGAATTTATTCCAATCTTGAAAGAGAAGAAATAATAACTAAATATT